>DVGR01000224.1 GCA_018712605.1 Candidatus Choladousia intestinigallinarum | reverse complement strand
GACGTCCTGCAAAGTCAGGTGCTTATGATAATTATCGTTAAGGTACTCCAGGATGCGTCTTGTCTGCAGGGAGTAGTTTTGGTTTTCAGCATAAACTCCCCCAAGCTCCTGGGCGTAAGCTCTCAGCCAGGCAAAGGCTTCCTGTATGGACTTACAGTCCGTAAGCTCTCTCATAATATCGTTGACACTCTTTTGGGCTCTTCCGATTCCTCTCTCTCCCATGGAACAGGTCATCATGATTCCAGTCTGAATCAGGAGGCTGCGGATATATTCCGCATCATAGCTTTTATCCTGCTCCAGTACCTCCAAAAAGGCATCTAAGCTTTCTGTCATGTTTCCCGAGCCTGAGCGGCAGTCTGACAGAAAATCCTCGAAATATTCCATCATCTTATACTCATTCTGTATGCTGCGGCTGCGCAGGCTGTCATAGTGGATAATGCTCTGATTTTCCAGAAAAAAACGGCTGTTTTTAGAAAAAACGGTGTGTTTGAACAGCTTTTGCAATTCCTCTGCCTTTCTTCCTGTCTCACTGATGCTTATAACGGCTTCCGTGCCATGTTCCTCAAATCTTTTTATGATGAAATTGGCAGCCTTAAGGGCTGTGAGATTATAATCCCTGGAAATTAATACCTCCTGAAAGAGGCAGAGAAGCACCAAGCCCTCCTGATCCCAGGCATCAAGGAGACAGACTGGCAGACGGCTCCCGCACGTTTCCAGAATATCTTTGACTTCTGAATCTGCGATGTTCTTTTGAAAGGAGATCAGCATCAGGCAATACTCTTTTGCGCGCCAGTCCCTGGAAAGCTCCTGCATCAGTTTTTCCGCTGCTTCCGCAGAGCCAAGAATACTTTTGTTCAGCAGTTTGCGGATTTCGATCCCTTCGTTTTTTTGGCCGGACTCCTTCAATTTTGCCACAGCCTTTCGGATCACTTCCTGGAGCTCATCCTCTGATACAGGCTTCAGAAGATAGTCGAAAACACCAAGCTTAAGTCCCTCACGGGCAAAAGCGAATTCATCATAAGCGGTAATAAGGACGATCAGACAGTCCATTCCCTCTTCTTTCACTTTTTTTGCCACGTCCAGGCCGGAAAGCCCCGGCATTTTAATATCCAGCAGGGCAATGTCCGGCTTCAGCTCCATGATCATCTGGTAAGCGGCAAGACCATTATCCGCTTCTCCCGAAATTCTGCAGCCGCTCTTTTTCCAGGAGACAGAATTTTTAACAGATTTTCTGGATAGTTCATTGTCATCTGCAAGAAATACTTTATACATAAGCGGCCCCCCTCAGGTGTTCAAAAGTAACAGCGGCAGGATGACTTTCACCACAGTGCCTTCCCCGATACTGCTGGTAATCGTAAGCCCATATGGTTCCCCGTAGAGATAGCGGATTCTTCTTTGAATGCTGCAAAGACCGATATGGGCCCGGTCGTTCTTGTATTTTTCTGTTTCCTCACCCCGGAGAATCGTGTCAATAAAGGTCTGTTCCATGCCTTTTCCATTGTCATAGATTTCTACCGCCAATCCCATTGGAGAGGCTTTGACAATCAGTATAATCATTGCGGTTTCCATCATATCCGAAAAACCGTGTATGACTGCGTTTTCTACCAGAGGCTGCAGAAGGAGCTTTGGAATCCGGCAGGACAGAAGAGAATCTTCTGCAGAGATTTCCCATTCAAGTTTTCCGCCGCTGACAAGTTTTTGAAGCTCCAGATACTGCCGGACATAATCCAGTTCCTGAGCCAGGGGAATTTCTTCACCCTTCCCGGGCAGGGAAGCACGAAAAAGTCCTGCCAGTTTTGTGATGGAATCTGAGATTTCCTTTTGCCCCTCAAGTTTTGCAAGAGCGTTGATGGATTCCAGCGTGTTAAATAAAAAATGAGGATTCATCTGAGCCAGAAGGGCATTGTACTCTGCCTTTTCCTTCTGGGTCCGGTCCAGAGCCATCTGTGTAATGGAATCCTTAAGCTTGTGGTTCATGTGGTTAAACTGCTCACACAGGTAAGCGGTTTCATCCCCAGGCACATACTGAATATCGCCAACCTCTTCCCCATGGCCGATCCGACGGAAGCTGGAGATCAGAGATGATATATTTACGGTCATATTTTTGGAAAGCCACGCTGCCATTGCGGCGCTGAGCAGGATAAAAAGAAGCTCAAGCCAGAAGAGCTGGCCAAACATTTCCATCATTCCCTCCAGAAATTCCTTTTGGGAAATAAATCCGGTAATGGTCCAGCCCTTTTTATCCACGGTTGAATATACATTCAGATAGCCGTTTCCTCTGGAAGCAGGCTTTGCCTTTGAAAGCTCACCGGCCCAGGATTGTGCCGCATCATAGAGGGAAGGGCTGCTGTACAAAAGACTGCCAGTCTCATCGTATACAGCCATCTGAAAGCTGAGATTTTCCTCCATCTCTGCCAGATAGCTTTTATCCAGAGCAGCGCACAGGATTCCCTCATAAACCAAAGAATCTTGATTCAAGACCGTTTTAATCAGATAGATATGATCCGGGTCGTCCTCGAACCTTCTCCATATAGTGGCGCCCCGCTGGCTTTTCAGCGTTTCATAATGGTCTTCGATATATCTTCCGGCTTCTGTTTTTTTAAATTCCCTGACATAGTCGTGGGAAGCTTCTGCGCGGTTCCAGTAAAAGAGACAATTATATTTATCACGTATATATACGGTGTCGATCAGCAGGGTATTGCTTTTCATCAGCTCCGCAAAAGCCTGCATCTTATGTTCAACACTGAAAGCCACCGCATTCTGCAGATCCTTCTGATAACTAAACATCTCAGAGTACGTAATCTTGTACATCATGTTTTCTTCCAGACTGTAAATGGTCTCAGCCATATTTTCAGCGATCTTCTGGACTGTGTCGTCCGCATAGCTGACTACTTCTTTCTCCATATCGCCTATGTATTTTCTGAAAACAACGGCGTTTACCACCAATACCAGGATAAAAATCAGTCCCAGCATTCCCACAAACATCCGTACCCGTATACTTTTAAAGGAAATTTTTTTCATTTTATATTCAAAATTTAAATCTAAGATTTTTAGAACACCATCTGCACCAGAAGCATATAGCATACAGTCCCTCCGGCGATGGACAGAAGCATCTGACGCTTCCACAGATGGAGGGCTACCACCACAACGATGGAAATCAGCTCCGGGAGTCCGTGGGTGCCTGAGAAGGGATCCACACTCTTCAGACAGTAGATGACCAGCAGTCCGAACACGGCGGAGGGAAGAACCTTTCCCAGATACTGAATGTATTTTGGGGTGGGTTTCCCGGAGGGGAAGATGATAAAGGGAAGAAAACGGGTGACCATGGTTCCCAGAACCACGGCTGCAATCGTTAAAATTTGCTGTGATACAGTCATTTTTATTTTCCTCCTGTCAGGTTTACGCTTTTCCTTCCAGGGGCTTTCTCATGAGGGTCAGAGCACCGAGAATACCGATCATGGAAGGAATGATAAAGTCGTCAGAACCAAAGGCGGCCAGGCAGAGGACAGATATCCCGATACCTGCCAGGGCGCTGGCATGATTTTTTTCTTTCAGCCACTGATCCAGAAAGATGACTACGAACATGGCAGTCATCACGAAATCCAGCCCCTCTGTATTAAAGTGGATGAGAGAGCCGAAGATACCGCCTAAGGTGGCGCCGAAGAACCAGTAAAAATGATTCAGAAGGGTGACGAAAAACATGAACCACCCCCGGTCAACGTCTTCTGGAATGTCTGCTGTATAATTAATGGAAAAGCTTTCATCGCACATGCCGAAGATCAGATAAAAACTTTTCCAGCCCAGTCCTCTGTATTTATCCAGCATGGAAATTCCGTAAAACAGGTGGCGGGCATTGATCATAAGAGTCATGACAAAGGCCTGCAGAGGATTGAAGGCTCCCAGAAGCAGGTTTACGGTGACGAATTCCATGGAGCCAGCAAAGATGGTAATGCTCATCAGCATGGGATACCAGAAACTGAAGCCGGAGACATTCATGTAGATACCATATGTAAGGCCAAGAAACCAGAAACCGGCCAGAATGGGAATCGTGTGGGGAATAGCGGCCCGGAAGGCTTTCGTTTGTACAGATAATTTTTGCATGGTAATAACTCCAGTTGTAAGATTTAGCTGCTTAGCCTGCGCAGCGGCTGATATTGAGTTTATCACTGAAAAAAACAAGAATCAATATTTTCTTTTACGAAAGAGGCAAAACGTGTTATGATGGAGTCGGATTAAAATGACAGCCAGAAAGGGAAAAGAATGTATATACAAATTCCGGAAAAAGTTGAACAGATCCTGGATGTCCTGCACAGTCATGGCTATGAGGCTTATATTGTGGGGGGATGTGTCCGGGACGCTGTTTATGGGAGAGACCCGGAGGACTGGGACATTACTACTTCAGCGGCTCCCCAGCAGGTGAAGGAGCTGTTTCACAGAACCATTGATACGGGAATCGAACATGGAACGGTTACGGTTATGATAGAAAAGGAGGGCTTCGAGGTCACAACCTACCGGATTGACGGTGAGTATGAGGACATGCGCCATCCTAAGAATGTATACTTTACGAAAAATCTCAGGGAGGATCTTCAGCGGCGGGATTTTACCATCAATGCCATGGCATATTCCAGAGAATCCGGCCTTATTGATATTTTCGGCGGCAGAAAAGATATGAAGGATAAGGTAATCCGCTGCGTGGGGAGCCCCAGAGAGCGTTTTTCGGAGGATGCCCTTAGAATGCTGCGGGCCGTCCGGTTTGCCGCCCAGCTTGGCTATTCACTGGAGGAAGAATTGAAGGAGACGATCCGGGAGATGGCGGGGAATCTCAGGCACATCAGCAAGGAGAGGGTTCAGACAGAGCTTGTGAAGCTTCTGACCTCGCAGCATCCGGACTGGTTCAGGCTTGCGTATGAGACGGGGATCACAGCGGTGATTATGCCGGAATTTGACAGGATCATGGCCCAGAGGCAGAACAATCCCCACCATGCGTACACTACGGGAGAGCATACGCTGGAGGCCCTGCGGCATATCGGACCGGACAAGGCTCTGCGGCTGACCATGCTGTTTCACGATATGGGAAAGCCGGAGGTGTTTACCACGGACGAAAAAGGCATCGACCATTTTAAGGGACATGCTGCCTACAGCGCCGTGATTGCGGAGCGGATTATGCGTGAACTGAAATTTGACCTGAATACCATCCGCAGGGTGGTGCGCCTGGTAAAATACCATTCTCTTTACCCGCAGCTTTCCGGGAAGGGTGTACGGATGTGCGCCAGCCAGATTGGGCCGGATCTGTTTGAGGACTTTTTGAAGGTAAAAAGGGCGGATATCTTAGCTCAGCATCCCTCTGTGATCGGAGACAAAGTGATTTATCTGGAGCAGGTGGAGCGGATCTGGCGGGATATCCAGATGGTGGGTGACTGCCTTTCCCTGAAGGAACTGAAGATCAGCGGAAAAGATCTGATCCAGGACGGAATGAAGCCAGGCCCTCAGGTGGGGGAGATCCTGGATGAGCTTTTGCGGCAGGTTCTGGAGAATCCTCTGAAAAACGAAAGAGAATCTCTTCTCTGTGAAGCCAGGCGGCTTAGAGAGAAGGAGGGAGCGCAGTAGAGATGGGCGAGACAGTATTTACCACACTTTGCTATATAGAGAGGGAGGGGCAGTATCTGATGCTCCACCGAACCGGGAAGAAAAAGGACGGCAACCAGGATAAGTGGATCGGAATCGGCGGCCATGTGGAGCAGGGAGAGAGCCCGGAAGAATGTCTGCTGCGGGAGGTCAGGGAGGAAACAGGGCTGACTCTCCTGGAATGGAGATTCAGGGGAATCGTAACCTTCACCTCTGACCAGTGGCCCGGGGAGTACATGTGTCTGTATACAGGAGGAAGATTTCAGGAAGAAGCGCCTTCAAAGCCGGGGGAATCCTTTTTCTGCCGGGAAGGGGATCTTAAATGGATGGACAAAAGAGAAGTGCCCCGGCAGAAAATCTGGGACGGCGACCGGATTTTTCTGCGGCTTCTGGAAGAGGACAGCCCCTTTTTTTCGCTGAAATTAAGCTATGAAGGGGAGCGCCTGGTTTACGCTGCCCTGGACGGAAAGGAGCTGGAACTTTTTGGACTCTGCTCCCCGGACGGAACTCCGAACGGTCATGTGACAGACAGGGAGACGGCCCACGCCTGGGGCCTGATGCATCCCACCGCCCATGTGTGGGTGGTGCGAAAAGGCCTTTCAGGAAAATGGGAGCTTCTGCTCCAAAAGAGAAGCAGCCGCAAGGATTCCTTCCCTGGGTGTTATGATACGTCCAGCGCAGGCCATATCAGGGCCGGAGAGGAAAAGCTTTCCTCAGCCCTGCGGGAACTTTCGGAGGAACTGGGAATCCGGGCCGAACCGGAGGATCTTAATTATGCCGGGTTCTTTGACAGCGGCGATATCCTGGCGGAATTTAGAGGAAAACCCTTTCATGACCGGGAAATTTCCCATGTGTACGTATATGAGAAGCCTGTTGAGGAAGAGAATCTGAAGCTTCAGGAGGAAGAAGTGGACGGCGTCCTGTGGGTTTCCTATGAGGAATGCCTGGCCTGGGTGAAAGCCCAGGATCCGAAGATCTGTACGAATATAGAGAGCCTGGAGATTCTGGGAAATTATTTGAACAAAAAGGAGACATTATGAAAAAATTACCGTGGAGAAATTCTCTGCTGCTTTTTTTGACGGCGCTGATCTGGGGCGTCGCTTTTGTTGCGCAGAGCGTAGGAATGGATTATGTGGGAGCGTTCACCTTCAGCTTTTCCAGATGTATCATTGGAGGGATTGTGCTGATTCCCTGCATCTGGTTCCTGAATCGGAAAAAAGAGGGAAATAGAGAAGATTCTCAGGAGAGAGACCCCAGAAAGGAAAGAAGGGTCTGCGTCACAGGAGGTATCTGCTGCGGAATGGCCCTGTTTCTGGCCAGCAACCTTCAGCAGTTCGGCATTAAGTATACCACTGTGGGAAAAGCCGGCTTTATCACGGCACTCTATATTATCCTGGTGCCGGTTCTGGGCCTTTTCATGAGGAAAAGGGTGCAGGGAAAGGTATGGGTCAGCGTGGTTCTCGCAGTGGCCGGATTGTATCTGCTGTGCATTACAGACGGATTTTCTCTCGGTGTGGGAGACCTGCTGGTGCTTCTGTGCGCACTGATGTTCTCCGTACATATTTTGGTAATCGATTATTTCTCTCCCAGGACGGATGGGGTAAAGATGTCCTGTATTCAGTTTTTTGTCTGCGGAATTCTGTCGGGAATCGCTATGCTGATATTTGAAAAGCCCAGTCTGGACGCTATTCTTCACGCCTGGATGCCGATTCTGTATGCCGGCGTGCTGTCCTGCGGAGTGGCCTATACCCTGCAGATTGTGGGACAGAAGGACATGGATCCCACAGTGGCGGCCCTGATTCTCAGCCTGGAGTCCGTGGTATCTGTGCTGGCTGGCTGGGTGCTTCTGGGAGAGAGTATGAGTCTTCGGGAGCTTTCCGGCTGCGGCCTGATGTTTGCTGCCATAATCCTGGCGCAGCTTCCCGGATCGAAAGAGGCAGGGAGTGTTTCAAATGAACGAAAAACTGCTTAACGCTGAAAATCCTTACATGGACGCTTCTTCAGGCTGCCGTCTCTGTCCCAGGGAATGCGGCGCTTACCGCAGCCGGGGAGAAGAAGGGCTGTGCGGTGCGGGAAAAGAGATCCGTGTCGCCAGAGCGGCCCTTCATTTCTGGGAGGAACCCTGTATCTCTGGCACAGAAGGCTCCGGCACCGTGTTCTTTTCCGGCTGTTCTCTGAGATGCGTTTACTGCCAGAACCGGGAGATTTCCCGGGGAAGGGCGGGAGCGGCAGTCTCCCCAGAGAGACTGGCGGAGATCTTCCTTGAGCTTCAGGAGCAGAAGGCCAATAATATCAACCTCGTCACTGCAGGGCACTATCTTCCTCAGGTCAGGGAGGCTCTGCTTTTGGCCAGGGCCGGAGGACTTTCCCTACCGGTGGTGTACAATACCAGCAGCTATGAAAAACCAGAACTGTTAAGAGGGCTGGAGGGGCTTGTGGATATTTACCTCCCCGATCTCAAGTACCTGGATCCGGATCTTGCCTGGTCTTACTCAAGGGCCCGAGATTACCCAAAGAGGGCTATGGAGGCTATTGGGGAAATGGTGCGGCAGGTCCCGGAGACGGAATTTGACAGCCAGGGAAAAATGAAAAAGGGAGTGATCGTCCGGCATCTTTTGCTGCCGGGGCATGTGAAGGAAGGAAAGAGAATCGTCAGCTATCTGCATGAGCGATATGGAAATCAAATCTATATCAGCCTTATGAACCAGTATACTCCCACAGAAGAAGTAAAGGCAGATCCTCTTCTGGGGAGAAAGGTCACAAGGCGGGAATACAGGCGCCTTTTGGATTATGCCCTGGAAATCGGCGTAGAACAGGGATTTTTCCAGGAGGGAGATACGGCCAAAGAGAGCTTTATCCCTCCCTTTGACTTGGAAGGGATCTAACTTCAGTCCTCCCAAGGGCGAATCCGGTAAATGGCTCCCAGGCTTTGGCAGATATCACGGCATTGCTGTTCTTCTTCCTCGGTCAGGGTGGTAGCTACCGTAGTCATTACTACCTTTGGCACGTATTTTTTTGCGCTCCGGGCAAAGGAGAGCATGGCGTCAAAGGAAGGCTCCCCGAATTTGGGGCGCACAAGCCGGATATACTTTTCAGGATTCGGCGTGTTCAGGCTGACGGATACTGTGTCGATAAGTCCCTCAAAGGAGGGTGTAATATCCTTTCCGTGGATGAGGTTTCCAAGACCGTTGGTGTTGATTCGAATTTTCTTGCCGAAGTGTTTTTTAATAAAACGGGCCGTCTCCAGAAGCACATCAAGGGCCTCCGTGGGCTCGCCAAATCCGCAGAATACCACTTCTTCGTATTTTTCCATATGAAATTTCTCAAATTCAGCTTTTACTTCATCGAAAGAAGGAGTATGCGAAAGCCACAGGGAATCGGAATTCTCCATGCGGTCCCGGGTCTGGCGCAGGCAGAAGGTACAGGCGCAGGGGCACTGGTTGGTGAGATTTACGTACAGGTTCCGGCCATATTCATATAAAATCGTCATAGCTTTATGCTTCATAGTATTTCCACTCCTTACTGTATAAAAACATATCCAGTTCTTATGATAGCCCCAAACTGACAACTTTAATATACCCAGTTTTTGACTTTTTGAGCAGGACAGTTATGCGCAGAAGAAGTGGGAGGCGAATGGCTTTCTGCGTCTATGACAGCTCAAACATGCCGTGATAGAGCTGATAGTAAACGCCCTTTTGAGCAATCAGGTCATCGTGATTGCCGCGCTCAATGACCTTCCCGTGATCCAGTACCAAGATGGCGTTGGAATTGCGGACCGTGGAGAGGCGGTGGGCGATGACAAAAACTGTACGGCCTTCCATCAGGCGGTCCATGCCCTTCTCAATCAGGGATTCTGTCCGTGTGTCGATGCTGCTGGTAGCCTCATCAAGAATCAGGACAGGAGGATCTGCCACGGCTGCCCTGGCAATGGCCAGGAGCTGACGCTGCCCTTGGGAGAGGTTCTTGCCGTCCCCTGTCACCATTGTGTCATAGCCTAGCGGCAGACGGCGGATAAAAGAATCGGCGTTGGCCAGGCGGGCAGCCTGCCGGATTTCCTCATCGGTGGCATCCAGTTTTCCGAAGCGGATGTTGTCTGCGATGGTGCCTGAGAAAAGATGGGTATCCTGCAGCACTACAGCCAGAGAACGGCGCAGGGAAGCCTTTTCGATGGTGCGGATGTCGATTCCGTCATAGGTAATGGTTCCGTCTTTAATCTCATAAAAACGGTTTACCAGGTTGATAATCGTAGTTTTTCCGGCGCCTGTGGAACCCACGAAGGCGATCTTCTGTCCGGGTTTCGCATAGAGACTGATCTCTTTTAGAATATCCTTTTCCGGGAGATAGCCAAAGGTTACATTATGAAAGCGCACGTCTCCCTGAAGGAGAGTTAAAGAATTGTCAGCCGGATTTTCCCAGGCCCAGCAGCCGGTTCTCTCGGAGGCTTTCTCAAGTCCCTGCTCAGTACGGCGGGCGTTCACCAGCCGGATCTTTCCTTCATCCAGTTCCGGCGGCTCTTCCATAAGATCAAAAATACGTTCCGCTCCGGCCAGGGCTGCCAGCATAAAGTTAGACTGCTGGGTAAACTGATTGATAGGGAGAGCGGCCTGGCGGACAAAGACCAGATAGCTGGCCAGGCTTCCCACATCCGTAAGGCCCCGGATGGCCATTAAGGCTCCCAGGATGGCCACCACCGCATAGTTAATATATGAGATACTTACCACCATGGGAATCATAGTTCCAGAGTAGCCTACGGCCTGAGTGCCTGCTTCCCGCAAAAGACGGTTTTTTTGGCGGAAAGTCTCAAGACTGGCCTCTTCATGGCGGAAAACTTTTACAACCTTTTGGCCCTGGATCATTTCTTCGATATAGCCGTTTAAATCCCCCAGGTATTTCTGCTGGCGGTTGAAGTAGAAGGTGCTTCTGTTTCCGCTGTATCGGATATAGGCAAACATGGCCAGGTAGCCCAGCACCACCAGAAAGCTCAGGCGCCAGTTGAGAATAAACAGCAGGGTCAGGGTTCCCACGATCTGTATAAAGCTCTGGATAATCATGGCGAAGCTGTTGTTCATGGCATCAGAGATCGTATCTACATCGTTTGTGAAACGGCTCATCATGTCGCCACGGGAATGGGTGTCGAAGTAGGAGAGAGGGAGCTGCTGCATGACCTGAAACAGATCCCTGCGTATATCGTATATGATTTTCTGAGCAGCTTTCACCATAGTCTGCGTATAGCCATAGGAAGAGAGGACGCCTGCAAGGTAGATGGAGGCTGTCGCCAGGACGCCGAAAATAAGCCCTTTTGCGTCGCCGGGTACGATGTAAAGATTAATCAGAGGCTTCAGCATATAAGTCCCCAGCAGATTTGCTCCGGCGCTTATGGTCACGAGCACGGCTACCAGGAGCAGAAGGAGCTTATGGCGCCCCATGTAGGAGAGAAGGCTCTTAAAGGTTTTCTTCAGATTTTTTGGCTTTTTTCCGCTAATTTGCGCCATCTTCCATTCCTCCTTTCATCTGGGAAGCGTAAATCTCCTGGTAAACGGGATCGGATGCCAGAAGAGACGGGTGATCTCCCAGGGCGTGGATTCGTCCGTCCTCAAGAATTATGATCTGATCCGCATGCATTACGGAAGTGATTCTCTGGGCGATAATCAGCTTCGTAGTCTCTGGGAGCGCCAGAAGTGCCTGGCGGATTTTTCCTTCAGTGGCTGTGTCCACAGCGCTGGTGGAATCATCGAAGATCAGCACCTTCGGCTTTTTCAGAAGGGTTCTGGCGATGCAGAGGCGCTGACGCTGCCCTCCTGAGAGGTTTCCTCCCCCTTCCTCCAACATGGTATCCAGGCCGTCAGGAAAAGAAGAGACAAATTCATGGGCGCAGGCCATGCGGCAGGCCTCCCACAGTTCTTCATCGCTGGCGGAGGCATTGCCCCACTGAAGGTTTTCACGGATGGTTCCTGAAAAAAGCACATTCTTCTGCAGGACGATAGCCACCTGATCCCGGAGCTGATGAAGCGGACACTCCCGGACATCGCTGCCGCCCACTCTCACAGAACCTTCTGTCACGTCGTAGAGACGGGGAATAAGCTGCACCAGGGTGCTTTTAGAGGAACCGGTTCCGCCGATAATACCTACGGTGGATCCGGAGGGAATATGCAGGCTGATGTCCCGCATGGTGTATTCTTTTGCGTTTTGGTGGTATTTGAAGGAAACGTGGTCGAAATCAATGCTGCCGTCCCGGATGGTTCCCGTGGGATGTTCCGGGGAGGACAGGGCCGGCTTTTCATCAAAAACCTCACAGATTCTTCTGGCGCTGGCTAAAGATCTGGTCAGCATGAGAAATACGTTGGAGATCATCATCAAGGAGTTTATGATCTGCATGACGTAGCTTAAGAAGCCTGTAAGTTCTCCTACCTTCATGGATCCTGCCTGGATAAAATTCCCACCGAACCAGAGAATCAGCACGATGGAGGTATACATGGTAAGCTGAAAGGAGGGGACATTCAGTACGGCATAATGAAAGGTAGTGCGGCTGGTATCCATCAGCGTTTCATTTGCCTCCTGGAACCGTTCTTCCTCACGCTCTCCCCGGACAAAGGCCTTAATGGCACGGATAGCCGTGATATTTTCCTGAACCACCCGGTTCAGATGATCCATACAGTTTTGCTGGCGGCTGTACAGGGGCGCTACTTTGCGTACGATTAAAGCAAGGATGATTCCCAGGAGAGGTGTGCATACTATAAATACAAGAGCCAGCTTCCGGTTCATCAGAAAGGCCAGGAAAATACCCATAACCAGCATAAACGGGCCGCGGATCATGGGACGCAGACCTCCGGTGAGGGCATTCTGCATGACGGTAATGTCTGTGGTCAGCCTTGTGATCAGAGATGAAGTGCTGAAGTGATCCAGGTTGGAGAAAGAGTAGGACTGAATTTTGGCAAATTCGGCCTCACGGACAGCCGCCCCGTAGCCCATGGCAGTCTTAGCCGCATAACGGGCGTACAGAAGGCCGGTGACCAGGGACAGAACAGCCAGGATACTCATCTGAATTCCAAGCTGCAGGATATAGCGGATGTCTCTGGAAGGAATGCCTGTATCAATGATATCTGCCATGAGAAGGGGAATGACAAGCTCAAATCCCGTCTCCGCCATGACAAAGATAACGGCGGCCAGGAATTCTTTCCTGAAGGGTTTTATAAAAGAGAAAACACGTTTGAGATCGTTCAATGGAAAGCTCCTTTCTCTCTGCTCTCGAATCAGACCGGGTGGCGTACGGCGTTGTCCTGAAAACTAAAATAGTCAGGGCGGTGCCGGGACTGGGTGTATTCAAACATAACGCCGTCAGAATTGTACGTGTGGCTGGTTACCACTGCCAGGCAGTTGTAATCATTCCGGTTCAGTTCCAGATATTTTTCATCTATCTCGGTGATTTTTTCCACCGTCATTACTCTTTTGCTGTTTACGATGGTCATGTGAAGGGTATTTTCCAGATATCCGTATATGGTATTCTCGGCGATTTCAGGGGTCAGCCCCGGAACACACTCTTTTAAAAAATAATTGTGATTCAGGATCAGGGCTTTTCCCTCCAGGTAATGAACCCTCTGCAGATAATAAAGAGGCGTGCCCCGGGGAAACCCAGAGCGAAGCGCGATTTTATCGTCCGCCGTAAGTTCTGTGAAGAGGACGACCTTGGTAGAGTAGGAAAGCTGGTTGCGGAGCGCTGATTCACGAAAGGATTCGATGGTGCCTAGAGTAAAGAGTGTCTGCTCCACAGGACGGAAAATATTCCGCACGCCCTTTCCCTGCATCGTCTGGACGTAGCCGTCCCTTACCAGGGAAGACACGGCCCGGCGCACAGTGTTCCTGGAGCACCCGTATGTGCAGACCATGGTATTTTCTGAAGGGAGAAATTCCTGATAAGCGTATTCCCCCCGCTCGATTTTTTCTTTCAGATCAAGATAAATGTGGTCATATTTAGCTCTTGGCATAGGAGATCCGATCCTTTCTGATACAAACGAAAAATGATATTAGGTCATTGGACCCCGGTATCATTCATTATATTATGGCGGGATGAAATGTCAAGTTCACAATATTTTCAATCTGCTCTTGACATGTTTAAACAAGTGTGGTATCTTAAAGTTGTTTAAACAAGATAAACAAAAAAGGAGGATGTTGGGTGTTATGGCAAAGTATGAGCAGGACGTAAAAGATCTTCTTCGGCTCATCGGGGGGAAAGAAAACATTCATGCAGTTTCGCACTGTATGACAAGAATGCGTTTTGTGCTGGCGGATCAGAAAAAGGCGGATGCCAAGGCCATTGAGAAGCTGCCTTCTGTAAAGGGAACCTTTACACAGGCGGGACAGTATCAGGTTATTATCGGCAATGATGTTTCTACCTTTTATAATGAGTTTACGGCCTATGCGGGCATTGAAGGCGTCAGCAAAGAGGCGGCCAAGCAGGCGGCCAAAACAAACCAGAATGTTATTCAGAGAATTATGAGCAATCTGGGAGAGATATTCGCTCCCATTATCCCTGCCCTGATCTGCGGCGGTTTGATCTTAGGATTTAGAAATGTAATTGGTGAGATTAACTTTTTTGACGGCGGAACCAAAAGCCTGGCAGATATTTCCCAATTTTGGGCAGGACTTTACCAGTTCCTGTGGCTGATCGGTGAAGCGGTATTCCATCTGCTGCCTGTAGGCATTGTGTGGTCTATTACAAAGAAAATGGGAACCACCCAGATGTTAGGTATTGTTCTGGGTCTGACCCTTGTGTCTCCGCAGCTTCTGAACGGTTTTTCCGTGGCCACTACGGCGGCGGAGGACATCCCTGTCTGGGACTTTGGATTTGCCCAGGTACAGATGATCGGCTATCAGGGACAGGTCATTGCGGCGATTATGGCAGGCTTTGTCCTGGTTTATCTTGAGAAATTTTTCAGGAAGCACTGCCCGGCAGTGGTAAGCATGATCGTGGTTCCCTTCTGTTCTCTGGTACCAGCCGTGATCATCGCCCATACGGTTGTAGGTCCCATTGGCTGGCAGATCGGAACGGTCATCGGAGATCTGGTATACACGGGTCTGACCTCTGCTTTCCGTTTAGTCTTTGCGGCGGTTTTCGGATTCCTGTATGCGCCTATCGTAATGACAGGACTTCACCATATGACCAACGCAATCGACAGCCAGCTTGTGAGCCTGTATGAAAGCACAAACCTGTGGCCCATGATCGCTCTCAGCAACATCGCCCAGGGTTCAGCGGTGCTGGCTATGATTCTTCTTCAGAAGAAAAATGAGAGAGCACAGCAGATCAACGTACCTGCCTGTATCTCCTGCTATCTGGGAGTTACGGAACCGGCTCTCTTCGGTGTAAACTTAAAATATGTATTTCCTCTGGTCTGCGGAATGATCGGGTCTGCAGTATCGGCAGTGGTAGCTACCGCATTCGGCGTGTCGGCAGTGAGCATCGGCGTGGGAGGCCTTCCGGGAATCCTCTCCATCGTGCCGGAGTACTGGGGAATTTTCCTGATCTGTATGGCGATCGCAATCGCAGTACCTTTTGTTCTGACTTATCTGGTAGGAAGCAGGAAGCTTTCCAAGGCGGATATTCTGGGAGAGACAGAGGAGACGGAAGCGGCTGAGGAAATCAGCGGAAGTTCAGAATCAGAGGCTCCTGTGCAGGAGGCACAGCAAGCATCCGGCGCCGGCTCTCTGAGAGCAATCCTTACGGGAAAAGTTCTTCCTATTGAAGAAGTACCGGACGACGTATTTTCACAGAAGGTAATGGGCGACGGAATCGGATTTGAGCCGGAGGGAAATACAGTATATGCTCCGGCAGACGCTCAGGTAACCGTCGTTATGGAAGACAGCAAACATGCCTGCGGTCTGGCTCTGGATAACGGCATGGAGCTTCTGATCCATGTGGGAATCGACACTGTGGATATGGGCGGAGATGGTTTCCAGCTTTTCGTACACGCAGGAGACAAAGTGAACTGCGGTGATCCCCTGATCTCCTTTGATCCAGAGAAGATTGCGGCTGCGGGACATCCCAAGACCACGGTATTTCTGGTGACAGATGAAGGAAACGCTAAAAATATCCGTTTCCAGTCCGGCATGTCAGCAGAAGCCGGGAAGACAGATGTAGTGTATTTTGAGTAGAAGGGAGGAAAAGACATGAAGGATTTTAAGAAAAGCGTAATCTATCAGATTTATCCGAAATCTTTCTGTGACAGTGACGGTGATGGTCTGGGGGACCTCAGAGGAATTATCGGCAAGCTGGATTATATCAAAGAGCTTGGAGCGGATTATATATGGATGACTCCCTTCTTTGTCTCCCCCCAGAACGACAATGGGTACGATGTGGAAGATTACTATAACATTGATCCTAGATACGGTACTATGGAAGACTTCCAGGAGCTGGCTGCGGAGGCGGACAAGCGGGGAATCGGCCTGATGCTGGATATGGTGTTTAATCATACCTCCAGCCATCACCAGTGGTTTAAGAAAGCCCTGGCCGGGGACGAGACCTACAAGAATTACTATATTTTCCGGAAGGGAAAGGGGCCTGGCGTGCCCCCTACCAACTGGGAGAGCAAGTTCGGAGGAAATGCCTGGGAATATGTGCCGGAATTCGATGAATATTACCTTCATCTCTTCGATGTTTCCCAGCCGGATCTGAACTGGGAGAATGAAGAGGTCCGCAGGGAGATGGCCAAGATCGTTCGCTTTTGGATGGAGAAAGGCGTCCGGGGCTTCCGGTTCGATGTGGTGAATCTGATCAGCAAGGCTGCGTATGAGGACGATTATCAGGGGGACGGCCGCAGATTTTATACGGACGGCCCAAGAATCCATGAGTTCCTCAGGGAACTGAATGAAAATTCCTTTGGACAGAATCCCGAAATCGTCACGGTGGGCGAGATGTCCAGCACTTCAATGGAGAATTGCTTCCTGTACGCAGGGGCGGAGAGCAAAGAGCTGTCCATGGTATTCAGCTTCCATCATCTGAAGGTGGACTTTGCAGGCAATGAGAAATGGGTGCTGGTACCCTACGATTTCAGAAAGCTGAAAGATATCCTTTTCTCCTGGCAGACGGGGATGGCGGAAAACAATGCCTGGAACGCTGTGTTCTGGTGCAACCATGATCAGCCAAGAGTGGTTTCCAGGTTTGGAAAGGAAGGAAAGTACAGAGAGATCTCAGCCAAAATGCTGGCGGCGGCGATTCATTTCATGAGAGGGACGCCCTACGTATACCAGGGAGAAGAGCTGGGAATGACCAATGCGGGATTTACGGAGATTTCCCAGTACCGTGACGTGGAAAGCCTGAATCATTTCAGGATCCTGCAGGAAAAGGGCCTCAGCCAGGACGATGCCTACAGAATTCTCCGGGTACATTCCCGGGACAATTCCAGGACACCTATGCAGTGGTCGGATGAGAAGGAGGCCGGATTTACGGAGGGAACCCCGTGGATTGGTGTAAATCCCAATTATAAAGAGATCAACGCCGCAGCGCAGGTGGGATCGGAAGACTCCGTATTTAATTTCTATAAAAAACTGATTTCTTTGCGGAAGAAATATGATATTATAGCTTATGGAGACATCACTCCCATAGAGGCGAACCATCCAGCACTGCTGGCCTATAAGAGAAGCTGGCAGGGAGAGAATCTGATGGTACTGTGCAATTTCTTTGAGAAGGAACTGATTTGGAAGCCGGAAGAAAACCTGAAAGGTTATGTAAAGCTCATTGGAAATTATTCTGAGGAAAGTTCCTGGGAGGATGAAGTGAAGCTGCGTCCCTTTGAGACTATTGTTCTGTATCAGGCAGCAGAATAATCTGCGCCTGCAAGGTTATAAAGAAAAATAAGAAAAGGAGATAAGAATTATGAAAACATTTCAGTACACCATTCAGGATGAGATGGGAATTCACGCACGTCCGGCAGGGATGCTGGTAAAGGAGGCAAAGGCCTTTTCCTCTAAGGTTACCCTGGAGGCAGGAGGCAAAACCGTTGCCGCAGGGAATATCCTGGGCGTTATGAGCCTGGGAGCTAAGCAGGGGGATACACTTACCGTGACGGCGGAGGGCGCCGATGAAGACGCAGCCATCGCAGCTATGGAAAAATTCCTGAAAGAGAACCTGTAGAAAACATATAAAGCCAGAGGGCGGTTTCGCTGATGCGGGACCGCCCTTTTTTCGTATGACGGGCATGCCCGTATCCTGTGGTGAAAGTCCACATAGGCGTAGCTACCGACGAACTTTATAG
>DVGR01000223.1 GCA_018712605.1 Candidatus Choladousia intestinigallinarum | reverse complement strand
AGCCTTCACCTTCCCCAGAACAGGGAGGGAGATATTTACCGGGTTTTTTACTCTGTGGAGCAGTTGGCCACCATGCTTCAGTCGAAAAGTGAAACGGAACATAAGACAAAAGAATTTTTGAAAGATACTATTTCGGATATTTCCCATCAGTTAAAAACGCCGCTGTCTGCCCTGATGATGTACCAGGAGATTATTGAAAATGAACCTGACCACACGGAAACGGTCAGAGAGTTTTCAAAGAAGACAGGCACTGCCCTGAGGCGTATGGAGAGGCTGATTCAGTCTATGCTGAAAATTACCCGCCTGGATGCCGGAAATATTGTCTTTGACCAGCACGAATATCCTGTGGCAGAACTGGTAGAAAGGTCTGTCAGCGAACTGATGACCAGGGCGCATCAGGAAAAGAAAGTTTTGCAGATCCAGGGGAATCCTGATCGGACCTTATTCTGCGATCTGGAATGGACAAGTGAGGCCGTAGAAAATATTGTGAAAAATGCTCTGGATCATACGAAGCCTGGGGGACATATCACGATTTCTTGGGAGCATACCCCTACCATGGTTCAGATTCAGATTGAGGATGACGGAAACGGAATTCCGCCCGAGGATATCCACCATATATTTAAGAGATTCTACCGAAGCAGCCGTACCATAAGCGCTCCCGGAATTGGGTTGGGGCTTCCGCTGGCTAAGTCTATTGTGGAAGGGCAGAATGGGCAGATTGCGGTGCAAAGTACGGCAGGCATGGGAACCGTCTTTACTCTTTCCTTCCTTACGAAACTGTAAGAAGAGATTCACCGGATTGTAAGCTTGCTCTGTTATACTGTGCAAAAAGGAGGAAAGTAAATGGAAATCTTGAAAGTTCAGAATTTATGCAAAACTTATGGCAAAGGGGAAACAAGAGTAGAAGCTGTCAAAAATGTTACTTTTTCTCTGGAAAAAGGGGAATTTGCGGCAGTAGTAGGGGAATCGGGATCAGGAAAAAGTACGCTGCTGAACTGTATCGGTGCGCTGGACGATCCCACATCCGGCAGGATTCTCATAGACGGTCAGGATCTGTTCGGCATGAAGGATGAGGAAAGAACGATTTTCCGCAGGCGGAATATTGGTTTTATCTTTCAGTCCTTCCAGCTTGTATCAGAGCTTGATGTGGAACAGAACATTGTATTTCCGCTGCTTTTGGACTATCGCAGGCCGGATCCTGAGGATGTCCGTGAAATATTAGATCTGCTGGGGCTGTCTGACAGACGGCACCATCTTCCAAGCCAGCTTTCAGGGGGGCAGCAGCAGAGAGTGGCGATTGGACGGGCATTGATTACGAAGCCGAAGCTGATCCTGGCAGATGAACCTACCGGGAATCTCGATTCCAAAAACAGCCAGGACGTGATGGCGCTGCTTGGACAGGCGTCCCGCCGTTATCAGCAGACGATTCTCATGATTACGCACAATCGGAATCTGACCGCCTCGGCAGACCGTGTGCTTCAGGTATCGGATGGTATCCTGACAGATCTGGGAGGAAAGAACGATGAAGCATTATCTTGATTTGATCCCTGTTTTTTCCAGGATTCATCGCAGGCAGAATAGAATGTCTGTTTTCTGTATTGTCCTCTCAGTATTTCTCGTAACATCAATCTTCGGCATGGCGGATATGTACATTCGCAGCCAGATCCTTCAGACACAGTGGGATTATGGAAATTACCATATCGGCATCAAGGATATCACCGAGGAAGAGGCATACCTTATTTCAAGGCGGCCGGAAATAAAGTCGTCAGCGCGATATGGGGTTTTGAATTACCGGGGAGACGAAGGGTATGATCTCTGTGGGAAAAGCATCATTCTCATGGGCTGCGATGAAGAATGGATGACCCAGATGCAGGTAGATGCAGTTACTGAGGGGAATTTTCCAAAGAGCGGCAGGGAGATTATGCTGACGCAGAGTGCGAAAGATCTGCTGGGAATTCAGGTGGGAGATCAGGTTACGCCGGAAGGGCCTCAGGGAGTGTTCCCCCAATATACTGTTTCCGGGTTCCTCAGAAATACTGCTGTGTCTGCAAGCGAGGATGTCTGGGGAGCTGTACTGACCTATGAAGCGTTTTGTGAGATTTATCCCACAGATCCTGAAAATAAAGGCGGCAGCCTGACAGATTATAATGCCTTGCTTTGCGTCCGATTCAAAGACGATGCTGGTCTTCAGAATACTATTCAGAAGCTAAAAGAACAGTGCGGGCTGGCGGACGAACAGATAATGGAAAATACACGGCTTATGGCCCTTTTGGGTCAGAGCGCCAGCTCTTTTGTCACACAGGTTTATTTTTCAGCCGGAATTCTTTTTCTTCTGGTGCTGGTGACAGGCGTTATGATGATTACGGCCAGTCTAAACAGCAATGTAGCCCAGAGAACAGAGTTTTTTGGGCTGATGAGATGTGTGGGAGCGACTCCGAAGCAAATAATGAAAATGGTGCGGAAAGAAGCGTTGGGGTGGTGTCGGTTTGCCGTTCCTGTGGGGGTTCTTTCCGGCATGATTCTCATATGGGTGTTGTGCGCAGGCCTTCGTACAGCGATTCCTGAATATTTCAGTGCAATACCTTTGTTTCAGATAAGTCTCCCCAGTGTTTTGGCGGGAACCGCCCTCGGTTTGCTTACGGTGTTTTTAGCAGCCCGTTCCCCGGCAAAGCGTGCGGCTTGCGTTTCGCCCCTTACCGCTGTTTCCGGGAATGCCAGCGGCCTTCTGCCGGTAAAGAAAGCTGCAAGTACAAGGTTCTTTCCTGTAGAGTATGCTCTGGGGATTCACCATGCGAAAGCCAGCCGTAAAAACTATGTCCTGATGACGCTGTCTTTTGCTCTCAGTATCATACTTTTCTTATGCTTCTCAGTTTCAATTACTTTTTTAAAACATACTTTTACGCCTTTACAGCCCTGGACTGCAGATTTATCTATTATCAGCCCGGATCAGTCCTGTTCTGTAGAGCGTCAGTTGTCCCAGGAGCTTCAGGAGGATCCGGCGGTAAAGACTGTGTTTGGGCGGATGTTTTCTTATTCAGTGCCGGCTGTGCTGAATGGGCAGGAGTTGAAAATTGACTTGATTTCCTATGAGGAGCACCAGTTTTCCTGGGCGGAGGATTATCTGCTGGAGGGTTCTGCCAGCGCAGCTTGGAAAGAACCTGGTACGGGACTGCTTGTGTATGAAACAGGAAATGCAGGAAGCGTCGGTGATACGGTAAGTATAGAGATAAACGGTAAAAGGGTTCAGATCCAGATTTCAGGGATTCTTTCGGATTCTCCCTTTGCCAGCAAGGAAGGGTCGGGAACCGTGATCTGTTCGGAAGAGACTTTCCGCAGTATTACAGGGCAGCAGGATTATACAATCCTTGATGTCCAATTAAATCCGTCTGCTTCAGATGAGGATGTAACTAGAATCCGTAAGATGATTGGAACTGAATATACTTTTTCAGATGAGCGGCTAGGAAACAGCAGCGTGCGAAGCGTTTATGTCTGTATGAAGCTTTTCGTGTATGGTTTCTTAGTTCTGATTGTATTTATTACGATATTTAATATTATGAACAGCATTGCCATGAGCGTGGAAGCCAGAACCAGGCAGTATGGCGCCTTCCGGGCAATCGGGCTGAGTGTACGTCAGATGAAAGCTATGGTGATGGCAGAGGCCCTTACTTATGGAGTGACCGGTACGATAGCTGGGGTTACATTGGGGCTGCTCCTTCACTGGCAGTTGTTCCGCCGCATGGTCAGTTATAATTGGGGAGATCCATGGACGATTCCATGGGGAGAACTGGCTGTGATTGTCCTGGTGGTGCTTCTTTCAGTGATCCTTTCTGTGGCAGGCCCTATCCAGAGACTTAAGAGTCTGTCTGTCGTCAGTACGCTTCATGCGTAGTGGTGCCTGCGCCAGCAGGCATGTAAGTTTTGTTTCGCAGAAAGGAGCTTCAGCAGTAATGAAAAATGCATCTTATCTGGAAATAGTTCCAATATTTTCCAGGGTTCACCGGAAACAAAATAAAATGACTTGTCTTTGTATCACCCTTTCTGTTTTCCTGGTAGCTGTAATGTTTGGTCTTGCGGATTTGTATCTGCAGGGAGTTGTTAAAAAAGAGATGCAGGAAAAAGGAATACAGGGACAGTTTGCGGGGGCAGGGGTAAAACAGATCTATCTGGTAGCATTTTGGCTTTCTCTGATTGTGATGCTGACCTGTATTCTGATGATTTCCAGCAGCCTGAACACCAATGTGATGCAGCGGACGCAGTTTTTTGGGCTGCTGCGCTGCCAGGGAGCCACAAAAAAACAGGTGATGCGTCTGGTGCGCTGTGAGGCGCTGCATTGGTGCAGAAGGGCGATTCCTGCCGGAGCTGCCCTGTCTGTGATAATTGTCTGGATCTTGTCAGCGGTTATGAGAAGAGTCAGTCCCCAAAGGTTTTCTTGTATGCCAGTTTTTGGAATTAGCTGGATCAGTGTTGCCGTCAGCATGCTTCTTGGATTGATTACAGTTCTTTTGGCTTCAAGGGCTCCTGGGAAAAGAGCGTCTAAAGTTACGCCTCTTGAAGCAGCGGCAGGAGACAAAAAACAGACGATGTCCTTCCAAAAAGGGGCGAATACCAGATTTTTTAAGATAGAGACGGGCCTGGGCATTCACCATGCTTTGGAAAATAAGAAAAATTATTTTCTTATGACGGGAGCCTTTGCAGTATGTATAGTTTTATTTTTGACCTTCAGTACCCTTGTGGACTTTATGAAAAATGCCTTCATGCCTCCAAAATGGACTCCAGAGCTGTCTGTCGCTAGTGAGACAAATACCTGTTCCATAGATCCTGGTCTTCTGGACAAGATTTTACAGATGGATTCTGTGAAGCGGGCATACGGGCGGATGTTTGCGTATGAGGTCCCGGTTTTATTCGGAGAAAAATCATACAGGGCCAATGTGATTTCCTATGAAGAGAATCAATTCGCTTGGGCGGAGGAATCTCTGCTGGAGGGCTCTGCAGATGAGGTGATGAATGGAGAAAACAAGGTACTGGCCGTTGTAAGTGAGAACACAGAGTTTGCAGCAGGAGATACCGTTGTTCTTAAAGTTGGCGGCAGGACACATACAGTTACAGTGGCTGGTATATTATCGGAGAGCCCTCTGGCAAGGGAAGAAAATACAGAAACGTTTTTTTGTTCTGAAGAGACCTTTTCCGGGCTGACTGGAAAAGAAGGATATACAATTATTGATATCCAGTTCAAAAATTGGGCAGGGCCAGAAGAAATAAGTGAGGCGGAGGATCTTTTTGTGGAAGGCGGTGTGACCTTTCATGACCAGCTTTCCAAAGTACGGCAGCAAAGGAATTTGTATTATGCCTTTTCTGTTTTGGTCTATGGATTTCTGACCGTAATCCTAGCCATCACTGTATTTCATATTTTGAATGTGATTCAAATGGGAGCGGCGGCGAAAATGAAGCAGTATGGAGTCATGCGGGCCGTGGGAATGTCGACCAGACAGGTGGTAAAGATGATTGCGGCAGAAGCTGGCGCTTATGCTGTGAGCGGCGTGGCTATAGGATGTATGGCAGGGATTCCCGCACACTGGGTTGTTTTTGTCAGCCTTATCACTAATTTTTGGGGAATTCCATGGAGCATTCCCATAAGGACACTGGGACAGATAGCGGCTATAGTATTAATTACTGCACTCCTGTCTGTGTGGGGGCCTGCCCGGCGGCTTAAGCGGATGTCTGTTGTCAGTACTATTCACGCAGAGTAAACTTACATGCCTGCTGGCGCAGGCACCACTACGCATAAAAGCCACGGATTGCTCCGCACTGCGTGCTCCCGCAATCCTACCCGTATTCGCACTCCGCACTACCGTGCTCCTTGCTCATACGGGTTAGCGTCTCAAATGTCCATGCAGCCTTGCGTGCCAGCACGCAGTCTGCCTGCCCATTGAGACTGGGCTTTCAGAGCAAAAATCTGGCGTACACCAAAACTCCATCTTTTTATGGTAAGCTTCCTGTTGGAGGTGTTTACCATGCAAAAAAAGATTTTAGTAATAGAGGATGAGAAATCTATACAGAAGGTCATCCGGGCGTTTTTGGAGGATGCGGGATATTCTGTCATACTGGCAGGCGACGGAGAAGAGGGCATAGAAAAATTCCGCAGGTACAATGCGGATCTGGTACTTCTTGATCTGATGCTTCCCAAGCTGGACGGATTTGCTGTCTGCCAGATCCTTCGCAGGGAGAGCCAGGTTCCAATCCTTATGCTGACCGCTTTAGATGACGACCGCAGTCAGATGAGAGGGTTCGACGCACTGGCGGATGATTATATAACCAAGCCCTTTTCCATGCCCCTGGTATTGCGCAGGATCCAGGCAGTTCTACGCAGAACCGAGAGGGGAGG
The DNA here is from genome assembly GCA_018712605.1 of Candidatus Choladousia intestinigallinarum. Taxonomy (GTDB): domain Bacteria; phylum Bacillota; class Clostridia; order Lachnospirales; family Lachnospiraceae; genus Choladousia; species Choladousia intestinigallinarum. The sequence continues at coordinate 517 of DVGR01000223.1, read as the reverse complement.
ACAGGATGACGCTGCAGTGATCCGCTATAGGGATCTCATACTGGACGCAGACAGTTTTACAGTTCTTCTGGGCGGCAAAAACCTAGATCTTACCGCCAGAGAATTCGAAATATTAAAGCTTCTGCTGGAAAACCAGGGCCGGGTCTTTACAAGAGACCACCTGCTGAACCGGATCTGGGGGTATGATTATTTTGGGGATGAAAAGATCGTCAATACTCATATAAAAAACATACGCAAAAAACTAGGGGCGGATTATATTGAAACCATCCGGGGAGTGGGGTATAAGATTGAGAAAGAAAATCAGTGAAAGTATTCAGGCCAAAACATTCATCAGTCTGCTGGTTTTGCTGGCAGTCTGCTGTATGATCATTTACTCTGTAGTGATGGTCTTCCTGCCGAAAAATTATCACGCCCGGCTGGAAAGTCAGGTAACTTCGGATTTTTATGAACTGACGGAGAAACTGGAGAGGGATGGATGGGAAGACAGCACAGAGAGCCTGCTGGAATTTTCTATGAA
>DVGR01000222.1 GCA_018712605.1 Candidatus Choladousia intestinigallinarum | reverse complement strand
AGCCACGGATTGCTCCGCGCCTTTGGCGCTCCCGCAATCCTACCCGTATTCGCATTCTGGGCTATCGCCCTCCATGCTCATACGGGTTAGCGTCTCTGGTGCCCAGACAGCATGTCGCACAAGTGCGCCCTGCTGTCTGCACACCGAGACTGGCTTTTAAAGTAAACAAGATGGAAGACGTACAGTCAGGAAGGAGAATCATATGCTGAATGAGAGGGACAGAAAGGTCAGGGACGAGAGACTTGCGGAGCTTGTGCGCTATTGTATGACTTCCGGGGTGATCGACCAGAACCTTTATGAAGAGTATGATGTAAAACGGGGACTTAGAGAATCCGATGGAAAGGGAGTTCTTACTGGACTTACGGAGATCTCGGACGTAATGGGATTTAAGATTGTCAATGGGAAAAAGATACCGGCTTCCGGAGAACTCTATTATCAGGGATATAATATCATGGATCTGAAGAAGGGGTTTGAAAAAAGAAAGTTTAATTTTGAAGAGATTACGTATCTCCTGCTTTTCGGGGCGCTTCCCAATGTGAAGCAGCTTCATGCGTTCATAGATATACTCTCCCAGTACAGAGAGCTTCCCAATAAATTTGTCCGGGACGTGATTATGAAAGCGCCCAGCATGGACGTGATGAACGCCCTGCAGAAAAGCGTGCTGACCCTTTATTCCTATGACGAAAATCCAGACGACGTATCGGTGCCTAACGTACTGAAGCAGTCCCTGTCTCTGATAGCGTCTCTTCCGCTGATTTCCGTCTATGCGTATCATGCCTACCAGCACTACCATAACGATAAAAGTTTGGTGATCCGCTATCCCAAAGCTGAGCTGTCCACTGCGGAGAATATTTTAAGGACTCTGCGGCCGGACGGGCAGTATACAGAGCTGGAGGCACGGGTACTGGATATTGCCCTGGTAATCCATGCAGAACACGGCGGAGGAAATAACTCTACCTTCACCACCCACGTGGTCTCTTCCACAGGTACGGATACTTATTCGGCAGTGGCGGCTTCTCTGGGATCTCTTAAAGGGCCGAAGCACGGCGGAGCGAATCTGAAGGTAGAGAATATGTTTACGGATATCAGAGAGAACGTGAAAAACTGGTCAGACGACGGCGAAATCCGGGATTATCTTATAAAGATTATGGATAAGGAAGCGTTTGACAAGAGCGGGCTGATTTACGGCATGGGGCATGCGGTCTATACCATTTCAGATCCCAGAGCGGTGATTCTGAAGGAATACGCCAGAAACCTTTCCGTGGAGAAAGGCAGGGAAGAAGAGTTCGGACTGTATGAGAAGGTGGAGCAGATCGCTTCGGAGCTTCTGACCAACAGGAAGAATCTTTCCAAGCCCATCTGCTGCAATGTTGACTTTTACAGCGGCTTTGTATATTCCATGCTGGGGATTCCCAAGCAGATGTTTACGCCTATTTTTGCGGTGGCCCGTATGTCCGGGTGGAGCGCCCACAGAATTGAGGAGCTGGTAAATGAGGGCAAGATCATCCGTCCCGCATACAAATACGTAGGCCATCACAGGCAGTACGTGGATCTTCCAGACAGATAAAAAAGAAAATCCAGAAGGCTTTTGCAGAATGGCTTTGGGCCGGAACTGCAGAAGCCTTTTGTTGTACAAAAATTTTGTTTATTGTCATTAAATTTTTATAAAATCATTGCAGAGCTTTTAAAGGGAAGTTACAATAGTAGCAGAGGGGAAATTAGACGGCAGGGGAGGATGATATCTTGCAGGACGCTTATGTAAAACTGGAAAACGTCACGAAAGTATACCGGATGGGAGAGGTGGAGATCCATGCGGTAGATGGTATAGATTTTGAGATACAGCAGGGAGAGTTTGTTGTGATTGTAGGCCCCAGCGGAGCGGGAAAGACTACGGTGCTGAACATTCTGGGAGGGATGGATACAGCCAGCAGCGGTTCCGTCTGGGTGGATGGAAGGAATATCGCCAGGTACAGCCAGCGCCAGCTTACAGGGTATCGGAGAAACGATATCGGCTTTGTGTTTCAGTTTTATAATCTGATTCCAAATCTGACTGCCTTGGAGAATGTGGAGCTGGCCCTGCAGATCTGCAGGCATCCCCTGAATGCAGCTTCAGTGCTGCGGGAGGTGGGACTGAAGGACAGGATGGGTAATTTTCCTGCCCAGCTTTCCGGCGGAGAACAGCAGAGAGTTTCCATCGCCAGAGCCTTGGCCAAGAATCCCAAGCTCCTTCTGTGCGACGAGCCCACAGGAGCGCTGGATTATCAGACGGGGAAGGCTATTTTGAAACTCCTTCAGGATATGTGCCGGGAGAAGGGAATGACCGTAATTGTAATTACCCATAATTTGGCTATTTCTCCTATGGCGGACCGGGTGATCCGCATTAAGAACGGCAGAGTTTCCGGGATGGAGCAAAACGAGCATCCAACACCGGTAGAAGAGATTGAGTGGTAGGAGCGGGACATCACCATGAAGAAGAAGGCGCTGAAAAAAGATTTTCGGATGGAAATAAAAAAGAGTCTGAACCGCTTTCTGTCTATTTTTCTTATTGTAGCCATGGGCGTTTCTTTTTACTCGGGTATTCAGGCGTCGGCGCCGGATATGCGGGCCACGGGCGACGCCTATTTTGATGAGAGTCATCTTATGGATCTTAGAGTGATCAGTACTTTAGGATTGACAGAGAAAGATCTGGAGGCCCTGAGAGAGGTAGATGGTGTAAAGGACGCAGGAGGCGGCTACATGACGGACGAGCTTTGCCAGGAGGCGGAAGAGAAAAAAGTCCTTCACGTGGAATCTGTCCTGGAGGGAATGAATTTGCTTACGCCGCAGGAGGGAAGACTGCCCCAGAATGCTTCGGAGTGTTTTCTGGATGCTTCCTACGCAGAGGCAAACGGCTACAAAGTAGGAGACACGCTGCAGCTTTCGGACTCGGGGGATGAGGAAGAGAGTGCCCTGTTTTCACAAAGTTTTACCATCAGCGGAGTTGGCTACAGCCCGGCATATATTTCCTTTGAGCGGGGCAGTTCCACTCTGGGTGACGGCTCCGTCTCAGGATTTCTCTATGTGCTCCCGGAAGCCTTTGACCAGGAGGTGTACAGCGTAGCGTACCTGACTGTGGAGGGAGGTTTGGAAGCCACCGCCTATACAGATGCGTATGAGGATCTGGTCAGTGATGTCATGGACCGGGTGGAAGGAATTCAGGACATACAGTGCGAAAAAAGATATCAGGAAATCGTACAGGAGGCCCAGGATGCCATTGACGAGGCCCGGCAGGAGCTGGAGGATGGAAAACAGGAGCTGGAGTCAGCCAGAGAAGAGCTTGAAGAGGGGGAATCTGAGGCGGAGTCCCAGCTTGAATCAGCCAGAGAAGAGCTTGAGCAGGGAGAATCAGAGCTGGAATCCGGAAAACAGGAGCTGATTGACGCTGAATCAGAGGCGGATGACGGGGAAGCTCAGCTTGCACAGGGCGAGCAGGAGATTCTTGCCAATGAGACGGCTTTGAATGAGGCTCAGAATCAGATTGCTTCCGGCCAGCAGAAGCTGGAATCAGGAGAAAGAGAATACCAGGCCGGCCTGAAAGAATACCAGGCTTCGGCCAAGGAAGGAAAAGCCAGCCTGGATGCGGCCCAGAAGCAGATTGATGACGGCAGGGCGCAGATTGCGGCGGGCTGGGAGACGTATGAGAGCGGCGTGCAGGCCCTGGAACAGGGGCAGGCACAGCTTGCCGGAGCCAGGCAGGAGCTTTCCCAGGCCCAGTCGGAGTATGAGGCGGGACTGGCGCAATTTAACCAGGGCCAATCCGAGTACGACCAAAGCAAAGCGGCTATAGACCAGCTCCAGGCGGCCTACGATACAGGATCGGCTGCCCTTGCCCAGGGCCAGTCAGAGTACGATGCAAATGCGGCGGCTCTGAATGGGCTTTCTCAGGCCATGGAGTCAGAGAGGCTTGCCTGCGAGACACTGGTGTCTGATTATGAGACGGCTCAGGCGGAGGCGGCCCAAGCCCAGGAGGCTTATGGGGCCAGGGAGGCGGAAATTACCCCCAGGCTTCAGGAACTGGAAGGCTGCAGAACAGCAGCAGAGTCGGAAAGAACAGATCTGGAGAGCCAGAGGGCGGGGAAAGATTCCGAAAGAAGCCAGTATGAATCCGAAAAAAGCGGCTATGAAAGCCAGAAAGTTTCTGTAGGAGAACAGATCCAGTCCTGGGACATAAAAATCCAGGAATACGATGCCATTTTGCAGGATGAGACGGCTGCAGAGGATCAAAAGAATCAGGCTGCGGCAGATAAAGCGTCTGCCCAGGCGCAGAAAGAGTCTCTTGAGGGTGAAAGCTCCAGGCTGGAGGGAGAGATCGGCAGAGTGCAGGGATTGATAGATGCCCTGTCCCAGGAAATAAACGCTTTTGATGGCAGCATAGCTGCAAAAGATCAGGAGATCCAGGGATATGTCAGTGAGTCTTCGGCCCTGCAGACAGAGCTGAATACTTTGGCAGAGAATCTGGCTCTTAAGAACCAAAATTTGGAAAACGCCAAGGCCCTCTATGAGCAGCAGTATGAAGCCAAAGCTGCGGCGGTGGCTCAGATGGAAGCGCAGGTTCAGACGGCTTCCCAGGCTTTAGAGACAGCCAGGCAGGAGCTGGACAGCAGCGGCAGCCAGCTTCAGGCCATGAAGCAGCAGCTTGACACAGGGAATCAGGAACTGGCGGCAGCCAAGGCAGTCCTGGACGAGACGGCAGCCCAGCTTGAGGCAGCCAAGGCCCAGATTGATTCCGGGCAGCAGGAACTCTCGGCAAGAGAAGCCCAGGCGGCGCAGAGCAGCCAGGAGCTTGAGGCAGCCAAGGAAGAGCTTGAGACAAGACAGCAGGAGCTGGACCAGGCCCAGCAGGAGGTAGATGCGGGGCGGCAGGAGCTTGAGGCAGCCAGACAGCAGTTGTCGGCAGCCAGACAGGAGCTGGATCTGGGCTGGAGCCAGCTTCGGGATTCCCAGAACCAGATCGCCCAGGGGCAGGCTCAGCTTTCCGGAGCCAGATCCCAGATTGCGGACACCAGACAGCAGATTGCGGATGCCAGACAGCAGATTGCAGACGGGTGGGCTGAGATCGAGGAGAATCAGCAGACTTTGGCGGACGGTTGGGAAGAGTACGAACAGGGCCGGCAGGATGCGGAGCAGGAGCTAGAAGAAGCCAGACAGAAGATTAAGGATGCGGAGCAGGAGCTGGCAGACGGAGAAAAAGAGATCGAAGACGCAGAGAGAGAGCTGGCGGACATTGATTACCCTGAATGGTATGTTTATGACAGGAGCGCTCTGCCGGAGAACAGCGGGTTCGGCGACAACGCAGACCGTCTGAAAAATATCGGAGAGGTATTCCCGGTTCTGTTTTTCCTGGTGGCAGCTTTAATCAGCCTTACCACCATGACCAGAATGGTGGAGGAGGAAAGGACGCTGATCGGAACCCTAAAGGCATTAGGCTATAATAAAGTGTCCATTGCCTCGAAATATATAAAATATGCTCTCTATGCCACTCTGGGGGGCAGCGTGTTCGGATTCCTGGTGGGAGAAAAGATCTTTCCCTGGGTGATCATCAATGCCTATGGAATTATGTATGAGTATCTTCCGCATATTGTAATTCCCTATCAGTTCAGCTACGGACTGATCGCGGGGGGAGCGGCCCTGGTATGTACCCTGGGAGCCACTCTTTCCGCCTGTTACCGGGAGCTGCAGGATGTGCCGGCCAACCTTATGCGGCCGCCCTCACCTAAGAAGGGAAAAAGAGTGCTGCTGGAGCGCCTTCCTTTTATCTGGAAGCACCTAAGTTTTAGTTGGAAATCTACGATCCGCAATCTTATGCGCTATAAGAAGCGGTTTCTGATGACTATCATCGGCATCGGCGGATGCATGGGACTGCTGCTGGTTGGATTTGGCCTTCGGGATTCCATTATGGGAATTGCCGTCCTGCAGTTCGAGAACTTACAGCTCTACGATGTTCTGGCTGTGCTGGATACGGGAGCCAGTCAGGAAGAGCAGGATTTGGCCGTGGAATTTCTATCCGGGGATGAGAGGACAGAGGCCTCCATGAAGTTTTACATGCAGCTTCAGGAGATTACATCCAGGGCAGAGCAGGAAAATCAAAAGGAATGGTCGGCGTACGTCTACGTGCCGGAATCTCTGGAGGGCCTGGACGAACTGTTCATCTTCCAGGACCGTGAGACGAAGGAGAAGTATGAGCTGACAGACGAAGGTGCGATCATCACAGAAAAGATCGCCAAAGAACTGGAGGTAGGGCCGGGAGAATCCATTTTCATTCAGGATGATGATAAAGGTGAAATAGAGGTTCCCATTGCGGCTGTGTGTGAGAACTATCTTTCTCATTATCTTTACATAGCTCCCGGCCTTTACGAAGAAGTCTTTGGTGAGGCGCCGGAGTATAACAGTGTGGCGGTGGTCACGGGAGATCATTCGGCAGAAGAGCTGGGAAGAGAAGCCCTTGAGCAGGATGGGGTAATGACCATCACATATTCCAGCTCTATGAAGGATCAGTTGGATCATATGCTGGGCGCTCTGGACATTGTAATTTTTGTCCTTATTGTGTCTGCGGGACTTCTTGCCTTTGTTGTTCTGTATAACCTGAATAACATTAATATTAACGAGCGGAAGAGGGAGCTGGCTACCATTAAGGTGCTGGGCTTTTATAACGGGGAAGTGGCGGCGTACGTCTACCGGGAAAATATTCTCCTGACCCTTATAGGGGCTGCCCTGGGAGTTGTGATGGGAAAGCTGCTTCATGCTTTTATCATCACAACTGTAGAAGTAGACGCCTGTATGTTCGGAAGGAATATCAATCTTTCCAGCTTCGTGATTGGAACACTTTTTACCTTCGCTTTTTCGGCTATTGTGAATTTTGTCATGTACTTTAAGCTGAAAAAGATCGATATGGTGGAATCTCTTAAGAGCGTGGAATAATTTGATTGAAATAGCTGGACGAATTAACAAAAAACGTGTATGATTATAGAAGCAGAATGTGTCGTGGGGCGGCAGCTTACAGAATGGAGGAAGTGCCGCTTTAAGGCGCATGAGAGAAGGAGGAACATATGTTAGAGGATCTGAAAAAACAGGTGTATGAAGCCAATATGGAGCTTCCGAAGCGCGGTCTGGTTACCTATACCTGGGGAAATGTCAGCGGTATCGACCGTGAATCCGGCTATTTTGTCATCAAACCCAGCGGCGTGGACTATGATATCCTGACTCCGGATGATATGGTTGTGATTGACATGGAGGGGAACCGGGTTGAAGGTAAGTATAAACCTTCTTCAGATACGCCCACTCACCTGGAACTGTACAAGGCATTCCCTGAGCTGGGAGGCGTCGTTCATACCCATTCATCCTGGGCCACATCCTGGGCGCAGGCAGGAAGAGATATCCCCTGCTACGGAACGACCCATGCGGATTATATGTACGGGCCGATTCCCTGTGCCAGAAGTCTCACGGAAGAGGAAATCAACGGGGAATACGAGAAAAACACAGGCCTGGTAATCATTGAGACTTTTAAGACCAGAGGCATTAATCCTGTGTACGTTCCGGCTGTTCTGTGCACCAACCACGGCCCCTTTACCTGGGGCAAGGATGCGGCAGAGGCAGTTCACAATGCGGTTGTTTTGGAGGAAGTGGCGAAAATGGCCTGCCGTACGGAGATGATCCGGCCAGGTGTGGCGCCGGCTCCGGACTGCATAAAAGAAAAGCACTTCATGAGAAAGCATGGTGCAAACGCTTATTACGGCCAGTAAAACAGAAAGGAAGGAATATCCATATGACGACATTAGAATTACAGAAAATGGCGAATGAAGTCCGCAAGGGTATTGTGACGGCAACTCACAGTGCCAAGTCAGGCCATCCCGGCGGATCTCTGTCCGCAGCAGATGTATTTACATATCTGTATTTTGAGGAAATGAACATTGACCCAAAGGATCCCAAGAATCCTGACAGAGACCGTTTCGTTCTCTCCAAAGGACACACAGCTCCCGGATATTACTCTGCTATGGCTCACAGAGGATTTTTCCCGGTGGAGGATCTGCCGGGCCTGCGCCATGTGGGCACAGACCTTCAGGGACATCCCTGTATGCAGCATCTCCCGGGAATCGATATGTCTTCAGGTTCTCTGGGCCAGGGCGTTTCCGCCGCAGTCGGTATGGCCTTGTCAGGAAAGATGGACGGCAAGTCCTACCGTGTATACACACTGCTGGGCGATGGTGAGATCCAGGAAGGACAGGTTTGGGAGGCGGCTATGTTTGCCGGCCACAGAAAGCTGGACAACCTGGTAGTTATCGTGGACAACAACGGACTGCAGATCGATGGAAATATCGCTGACGTATGCTCACCGTACCCGATTGATAAGAAGTTTGAAGCGTTCAACTTCCACGTAATCAATGTGGCGGACGGAAATGACATGGATCAGCTCAGAGCGGCTTTTGCCGAGGCAAGGCAGACAAAGGGAATGCCTACCGCCATCGTTATGAAGACGGTTAAGGGTAAAGGAGTTTCCTTTATGGAGAATCAGGCATCCTGGCATGGAACAGCTCCGAATGACGAGCAGTACGCAGTTGCTATGGCAGACTTAGAGAAAGTGGGGGAAGCATTATGTCAGAAGTAAAGAAAATCGCTACCAGAGAGAGCTACGGCAACGCTCTTGTGGAACTTGGAAAAGAGCACGACAATCTTGTGGTTCTGGATGCTGACCTTGCGGGAGCAACCAAGACAGGAACCTTTAAGAAAGCATTTCCGGAGCGTCACATTGACTGTGGAATTGCTGAGAGCAATATGATGGGAATCGCCGCTGGTCTTGCCACTACAGGCAAAGTTCCCTTTGCAAGTACCTTTGCTATGTTTGCGGCAGGAAGAGCTTATGAGCAGGTGAGAAACTCCATCGGTTATCCTCATCTGAATGTAAAGATCGGCGCTACGCATGCAGGAATCTCCGTAGGCGAGGACGGAGCTACCCATCAGTGCAACGAGGATATGGCTCTGATGCGCACCATTCCCGGCATGACAGTTGTTTGCCCCTCTGATGATGTAGAGGCAAAGGCAGCGGTAAAGGCTGCTTACGAGCATGAAGGACCCGTATATCTGCGGTTTGGCCGTCTGGCCGTTCCGGTCATCAACAATAACCCGGATTACAAGTTCGAGCTTGGAAAGGGCGTTCTTTTAAGAGAGGGAACAGATGTAACTCTGATCGCCACAGGTCTGTGCGTAAACAGTGCCCTGGAGGCAGCGGAAATGCTGGCCAAAGACGGCGTGTCAGCCAGAGTTGTCAATATCCATACCATTAAGCCTCTGGATGTAGAGTTGGTAGTAGAATCAGCCAAGGCTACCGGCAAGGTAGTGACAGTGGAAGAGCATTCCATTGTCGGCGGCTTGGGCGGCGCAGTATGCGAAGCTCTGGCAGAGAATGCCCCCACACCGGTTCTTCGGATCGGCGTGAAGGACGTATTCGGTGAGTCCGGCCCTGCAACGGCTCTTCTTGCCAAGTATAAATTGGACGGAGCTGGCGTTTACGAGCAGGTAAAAGAGTGGCTGTAAGATAAAAGAGAATAAAAAATAACTGCCCCGGGCGGCTTAGGCTGCCCGGGGCGATATATTTTTTAGATTACAGGATTCTAGGAGCCGCAAAGCGGCGAAACAATTCGTAATCCCTTTTGACACCTGAATTCTTTTTTATGAGCCGCTGCCCTTGCTGAGGGTAAAGATAAATTCAGTTCCCACCCCTTCCGTGCTGACAACGTTAATGTTTTGGCCGTGGGTGCGGATGATTTCCTTTACGATGGACAGGCCCAGTCCTGTTCCCTTTTTATCCTTTCCCCTAGAAGCGTCCGTCTTATAAAACCTGTCCCAGATTTTAGGAAGATTCTCTTTGGCGATTCCCTCTCCATGATCCTTAACGGCTACAAAGACTTTTCTCTTGCGCTCAGAAACTGTAAGGGTAATCACAGAATCGGGGTAGCTGAATTTAGTTGCGTTGTCCAGGAGGTTATAAAAAACCTGCTGAATCTTATCCAGGTCTGCATTGACCATTACAGAGGGAGCGCAGAGCTGCGTGGATACAGAAAGTCCTTTTTTTTGAAGCAGTCCCTCCAGAGTGGCCAGAATTTTTTCAATAACAGGAATCAGGTCAAAATCTGTCTTATTCAGATAAACGCCTTTGTCGTCAAAGGTGTTTAGAAGGAGAAGACCTTCCGTCAGCTTATTCAGCCGTTCTGTTTCATTCAATACAATACCCAGATATCGTTTCTGCATTTCCGGCGGAATGGTTCCATCCAGCATGGCCTCCACATACCCCTTGATGGAGGTCAGGGGAGAGCGAAAGTCATGGGAGATATTGGAGATAAATCTCCGCTGATATTCTCCTGAATTATTGACAGAGGAAGAGAGATAATTCAGGGAAGCACAGAGATACCCAAGCTCATCGTCCCCTGAGTAGTCCACAGGTATTCCTGCCGCTGTATCGGCGTCTGTATAGGCGGCTGCGGCCATAATAATTTTGTTCAGAGGCCGGTAGAAGCGGAAATGGAAAAAAAGCAGAGGAAACAGAGACAGCAGGAAAAAAATTCCAAGAAGTATATAGCATACGTTCTGGATAGCCACGGACTGGCCGGCCAGATACTCCTGATATTCCTCCGCCTGGGAAAAGGCATGGAGGTAGTGGTGGGTCAGCTTTGGCGTAAGCCAGAAGGCTGCTAAAAAGCTGACTGCCAGAAAAAGAACGTATGCCAGATACAGCCGGTTTCTTAATCTGTGATTCATGGCGTTTTCACCCCGAATTTATAGCCAATCCCCCAGACTGTGGAGATTGTCCAGTAGTCATTGTCCTTGATTTTTTCTCTCAAACGTTTAATATGCACATCCACAGTTCTCGTATCTCCAATATATTCATATCCCCAGATATGGTCCAGAAGCTGCTCCCTGGTAAATACCTGGTTGGGGGAAGAGGCCAGGAAATATAAAAGCTCCAACTCCTTGGGAGGCATATCCACCGTCTCACCCTTGTAGATGACAGAGTAGTTGGTAAGATTGATCGTCAGGTCGGGATATTCCACGTATTTTCCAGCCGGTTTCTGGGAGACGGGAGCGGCCGGCTGATAACGGCGCAACACTGCCTTGACCCTGGCCACCAGTTCTTTGGAATCAAAGGGTTTAATGATATAATCATCGGCTCCCAGCTCCAGTCCCAGCACTTTATCAAAGACTTCCCCTTTGGCAGAAAGCATGATAATGGGCACATTGGAGGTCTGGCGGATCTGACGGCAGACCTGGTACCCGTCAATTCCCGGAAGCATCAGATCCAGAAGAATCAGATTAGGCTTAAAAACCTCAAACTGCCTGAGGGCTTCCTCGCCGTCATGCACCATTTTTGTGTCATAGAACTCCTTTGTAAGATAAAGGGAGATCAGTTCACAGATATTTTCATCATCGTCTACGATTAAAATTTTCTGTCTCGTTACCATATCATCACTCTCCTTACTTAAACTCCGCAATCGTCACTCCAGAATCCCCTTCTCCGAATTCACCCAGACGGAAGGAAGCCACATGCTTCTGGCGGCGGAGGTACTGATGGACTGCCTTGCGGAGCGCTCCCGTGCCCTTGCCGTGTACAATCCTTACGCTGGGAAGGTGAGCCAGGTAGGCGTCGTCCAGATATTTGTCAAGCTCTACCAGGGCTTCATCCGTGGTTTTTCCCAGCAGATTGATTTCCGTGTGGATGGAAGCGGATTTAGACATTTTGATTCTGCTGCCTCCTGACTGTTTTTTGAAAGAGGCGGCAGCGCTTCCCGTATCATCCGGCAGCTTTTCCAGATCCTTCAGATTCACCTGAGAACGGAGAATTCCCATCTGCACAAAGAGATTCCCCCTGGCGTCCGGCAGGGTGCTTACCGTTCCGCGGAGATTCATGCTTAGAACCTTTACGCTGTCTCCGATACGGAGATCCTTTGCGGTAAGCTCTTTCTTAGGAGATTTCTCATTGGGCTTAACGCCTTTTTTCTCCAGGGAGGACATCTTCTCACGGAGCTTGGTGCGTTCCTGCTCCATTTCTTTTGTGGAGCCTGCGGCATTTCCCAGTTTATTATACCTGCGGATAGTCTCGTCCGCATATTCTTTGGCTTCTCTGAGAATGGCCTGGGCTTCCTCTCTGGCTTTGGAAAGGATTGCGTCCCGGTTGTTTTCCAGCCGGTCCTCCTTGCGCTCCAGCCGTGTTTTCCGCTCTTCAATCTCCTGCTTATACCGCTGGATGGCCTCCCGCTCCTGTTCCATGGCTGCCCGGCTGTTTTCCAGATCGGCAATCACATCCTCGAAGCTTTCGGCTTCCTGGCTGATCTGTTCCTTTGCCTCTTCAATAATATAATCTGGAAGTCCCAGCTTTTCAGAGATGGCAAAGGCGTTGCTCTTGCCGGGAATCCCAATCAAAAGACGGTAAGTGGGACGCAGAGTCTCCACGTCAAATTCGCAGCACCCGTTCTCCACACCGGGAGTGGAGAGAGCAAAGACCTTAAGCTCACTGTAATGAGTGGTAGCCATGGTTCGGATTCCTCTCCGGTGCAGATTGGAGAGGATGGCGATAGCCAGGGCGGCTCCCTCTGTGGGATCAGTTCCGGCTCCCAGCTCATCAAAAAGTACCAGGGAGCGCTCATCCGCCTGGTTCCAGAAGGAGACAATGTTTGTCATATGGGAAGAGAAGGTGCTAAGGCTCTGCTCGATGCTCTGCTCGTCCCCAATATCCGCAAAGACCTCCGTGAAAACAGAAAGCTCAGAATGGTCAAAAGCGGGAATGTGAAGCCCTGCCTGCCCCATAAGTGTAAACAGCCCGACTGTTTTCAGAGATACGGTTTTTCCGCCGGTGTTTGGGCCGGAGATCACCAGAAGGGTAAAATCATCTCCCAGGCGGATATCCACAGGAACTACTCTGGCGGGATCCAGGAGGGGATGACGTCCTTTTCGGATGGCGATTCTGCCTTCCTGGTTAAATTCCGGTTCCGTTCCATTATAGGAGCGGGAAAGCCGGGCTCTGGCAAAGATAAAGTCAAGCTCCGTAAGAAGCTGGATGTCCTCTTCAATGGCAGCGGACTCCAGGGCCACCTGGGAGCTGAGTTCAGCCAAAACCTTATCGATTTCCTTTTCCTCCCGGATTTCCAGTTCCCGGAGATCGTTGTTGAGCTTCACGATGGCCATAGGCTCAATAAAAAGAGTTGAGCCTGTGGAGGACTGATCGTGGATCATTCCCGGTACCTGAGACCGGTGTTCCGCTTTTACGGGAATACAGAAACGTCCGTTTCTCTGAGTCACTACGGCATCCTGGAGATACGTTCGATAGGAGCCGTTTACGTAGGAGGTAAGCTGAGAGCGGATCCGCTCGTTGGTGAGCTGCATCTGGCGGCGCACCTGGCGAAGGCCGGGGCTGGCATTGTCGTCAATCTCCTCCTCCGAGGGAATGCAGCGCCGGATCTCAGCGCTAAGTGGAGTAAGGGGCTGCAGGCTCTGAAACATTCCCGTCAGAGAATTGTCCTGCTCCTGGACTGTTTCACCCCGGGCCCAGGATTTTACACGCAGGCAGGTTTCCAGCAGGCGGCAGACTCTCAGCAGCTCATCGATATTCAGAGAGCTTCCTACTTCCAGCCGCTTCAGGGAACCCCTCATATCGGTGACCCCGGAAAAAGACACGCTGCCTTTTCGCAGAAGCATGCTGACTCCATCGCTGGTCTCTCTCTGCATCCGCAGGATATCCGAAAGGTCTGTGGAGGGCGCCAGGGAACGGCAGAGAGCCTTTCCTGGGGCGGAGCCAGCCAGGTCTGTCAGTTTCTGGATGATTTTTTCATATTCTAAAATTTTTAATGCTTTTTCATTCATAATTTATGTCTCCATTGATTAGGATGTCAAAAAGGCTTACGATTGTTCCGCCGGCGTTTTGTCCCGGCGCAGATCAACCTTATTGTACCCTATATTTTACAGAGTGGCAAGTTTACACTGCAAACAATGAAGTTAAGTCTCATGTTTTTTTGATTGTAAAAAATTCCTATGGTAATTGACAAAAGTGATTCTTTATAGTATAAAAGTACATATAAACCGATGAGGAAGAGTGAGTACCCTCTTAAAAACGTTTCAGAGAGTTGCAGGCGGTGGGAGTGCAGTACGGGATGAGAGTGGGAATGGGCTTCCGAGGGTGAGCTGAATTTAAAGTAGGCGAGCCGGAGCAGATACTCCGTTATCAAGGATCGGCATATGAATGTATGCGCAGAGCGGACGGCATGGCCGTCAAGTCAGGGTGGCACCGCAGGAGACAGAAATATGGCTCTTGTCCCGGCAGATTAATTTGCATGGGACAGGAGTTTTTTTTACTCTATCGGAAACTTCGTTCCGATAGAGTAAAAGCTCCGCATGGATCATACTGCGCCGTATCTGTTCATAAAGCCGATCCATAAGATCAAAAATTTTAAAATTGAAACACTGCAAAGGAAAGGAGAGACAGTATGAGTCTGAACAAAGAGATCCCTTACAAAATTTATCTGGAAGAAAAGGAAATGCCCAAGCAGTGGTATAATGTGCGGGCGGATATGAAGACCAAACCTGCGCCCCTGCTGAATCCCGGCACCCTGAAGCCCATGACAGCCGAAGAACTGGAGGGCGTTTTCTGCCAGGAGCTGGTAAAGCAGGAGCTGGATGACACCACCGCCTATTTCGACATTCCAGATGAAATTCTGAAATTTTATAAAATGTATCGTCCGTCGCCCCTGGTGCGGGCCTACTGCCTGGAGGAAAAACTTCAGACACCAGCCAAGATTTATTATAAGTTTGAAGGAAATAATACCAGCGGAAGCCACAAGCTGAATTCAGCCATTGCCCAGGCCTATTATGCGAAAAACCAGGGACTCAAAGGAGTGACTACGGAGACGGGAGCCGGACAGTGGGGTACAGCTCTGTCCATGGCCTGCGCTTATCTGGGCCTTGACTGCCAGGTTTACATGGTGAAAGTATCTTATGAACAGAAGCCCTTCCGGAGAGAAGTGATGCGCACCTATGGCGCAAAAGTGACACCTTCTCCCTCGGATACTACCCAAGTAGGCCGAAAGATCCTAGAAGAAAATCCCGGAACCACAGGAAGCCTGGGATGCGCCATCTCGGAAGCGGTGGAAGCCGCCCTGAACCAGGAAGGTTACCGGTACGTTCTGGGAAGCGTGCTGAACCAGGTTCTGCTCCATCAGTCCATTATCGGGCTGGAGACAAAAGCGGCTCTCGATAAATATGACATAACCCCGGATATCATTATCGGCTGCGCCGGCGGCGGATCCAATCTGGGGGGCTTGATTTCACCCTTCATGGGAGAAAAGCTTCGGGGGGAAAAGGATTACCGTTTCATAGCGGTGGAGCCTGCCTCCTGTCCCAGCCTTACAAATGGCGTGTTTGCCTATGATTTCTGCGATACAGGAATGGTTTGCCCCATGGCGAAAATGTATACTTTGGGCCATGCGTTTATCCCCTCCGCCAACCACGCAGGAGGGCTTCGCTACCATGGCATGAGCAGCGTTCTCTCACAGCTCTATCATGACAAGATGATGGAAGCGGTAGCTGTAGAACAGACGTCTGTCTTTGAGGCGGCGGAGATGTTTGCCAGGGTAGAAGGAATTCTTCCGGCTCCCGAGAGCAGCCATGCTATCCGTGTGGCCATTGACGAGGCCATGAAGTGCAAAGAGACGGGGGAAGAAAAAACAATCGTCTTCGGCCTTACGGGCACAGGGTACTTCGATATGGTGGCTTATGAGAAGTACAACAATGGAGAGATGAGCGACTACATTCCTACCAGGGAAGATCTTCAGAGGGGCTTTGACAAGATTCCTAAATTCCCGGGAAACGAATTTTAATCAGAGGAATACGGAGTCTGACTATGATTGCTTTTAGGTATTTACGGCACAGATTTTTTCGAGTATAATTAGAAAGAGCATTTGGGATGGCAGATAAGCGGAAAAATGCGGATCAGCCATCCTTTTGTTTTGCGGAGACGGACAGAATGCGCATTTTTCGGGCAGCAGCATTCTTAGTCCTCAGATGAGATTTGTGTGGAAAGGAAAAAGTGTAATTATGAAATATATAGAATCCTTCCGTGAAGGAGATAAAATCAACGATGTCTTTTTGTGCAAGTATAAGCAGTCAGCCACGGCGAAAAACGGAAAAATGTATGAGAACGTGATCCTTCAGGACAAAACAGGAACCATCGACGCCAAGATCTGGGATCCGAATTCCTCAGGAATCGGGGAATTCGGTGTCATGGATTACGTATTTATTACCGGGGACGTAACCTGCTTTCAGGGAGCCCTTCAGATGAGCATCAAAAGAGCCAGAGTGGCAGACAGCCAGGAATATATTGCCTCGGACTACCTTCCTGTCAGCGAGAAGGATATTGATGAGATGTACCAGGAGCTGATGCAGTACATGCGCCAGGTGGAAAACCCTTACCTGCAGAAGCTGATCCAGATGTACTTCGTAGACAATCAAGCTTTTATAGACGCTTTCAAGCAGCATTCCGCCGCCAAAACGGTTCATCACAGCTTTGTGGGAGGGCTGCTGGAGCATACCCTGGGAGTGGTGCGGCTCTGTGACTTCTACGTGAAGCAGTATCCTTTCCTGAAAAAGGATCTTCTGTTCACGGCGGCTCTTTTCCACGATGTCGGAAAGCTTAAGGAAATTTCCAATTTCCCTGAGAACGATTATACGGACGATGGCCAGCTCTTGGGCCATATTATCATGGGGAGCGAGCTGGTAGGCTTCGGATGCCGCCACATAAAAAACTTTCCTAAAAAATTAATCAGTGAGCTGCAGCACTGCATTTTATCCCATCATGGAGAATTGGAATTTGGCTCACCAAAGAAGCCTGCGCTGCCGGAAGCCCTGGCCCTGACCTTTGCGGACAACACGGACGCCAAGCTGGAGACTATGCGGGAAATTCTGAAAGCAGCCGGCGAGAATCACGAATGGCTGGGCTATAACCGCCTCTTTGAATCAAACCTCCGCAAGAGCACGGAGTTTTAGATAAAAAGGACACTATTATCCCACATGGAATACGGAGAAAGGAACGCATATGAAAAAAGATGATTTGATCTTTGTAACCATAGAGGATTTAAGCAATGAAGGGCTGGGAATCGGCCACAGCGGCGGGACAGCTTTTTTTGTGAAGGACACGGTCATTGGCGACACGGCGGAAGCTAAGGTTATGAAAATGAAGAAGACGTACGGCTATGCAAGGCTTGTACGTCTTTTGTCGCCTAGCCAGGATCGGGTGACGCCTCCTTGCCCGGTTGCCAGGCAGTGCGGAGGGTGTCAGCTTCAGGCCATGAGCTATGAGGCGCAGCTTAAGTTTAAGGAGAATAAAGTAAAGAATGCTTTGGCGCGGATCGGCGGCTTTGAGAATCCTCCTATGGAACCTATTGTGGGAATGGATTACCCTTTCCGTTACAGGAATAAAGCTCAGTATCCTGTGGGCCGAAATAAGGATGGCAGGATAACGGCCGGGTTTTGCGCTGGCCGAACCCACGACATCATAGAGAACCGGGATTGTCTCCTGGGCCCGGAGATTAACAAGGATATCTTGGATATTATTCTTTCTCATATGGAGACATACGATATTGCGCCCTATGACGAGAAATCCTGCTCTGGCCTGGTTCGCCACATTATGATCCGTCAAGGTTTTAAAACAGGGCAGATCATGGTGTGCCTTGTGCTGAACGGAACTTCCATGCCGGTCTCAGAAGCTTTGGTTAAAGAGCTTCAAAAAATCAAAGGCATGACTTCTGTTTCTATCAGCGTCAACAGAGAAAATACGAACGTGATTCTGGGACGGAAGATCAAGCTTCTCTGGGGCAGAGAATACATTGAGGATAAAATCGGTGAACTTGTATTCCGCATCTCCCCTCTGTCCTTTTACCAGGTGAATCCAAATCAGACAGAAAAGCTTTACGGAAAGGCCTTGGAATATGCGGGTTTGACCGGACGGGAGACTGTCTGGGATCTGTACTGCGGTACCGGAACGATCTCCCTTTTCCTGGCACAGCAGGCAGGGAAAGTATTTGGCGTGGAGATCGTACCGGATGCCATCCGTGACGCAAAGGAAAACGCTGCTAGAAACCACATCAGCAATGCAGAGTTCTATGTGGGAAAGGCAGAAGAAGTTTTGCCGCAGAAATATGAAGAAGAGGACGTCACTGCGGACGTAATCGTAGTAGATCCCCCCAGAAAGGGATGTGATCCCAGCGTTCTCTCCACAATAGCCCGGATTCGCCCCCAGAGAATCGTCTACGTAAGCTGCGATCCGGCTACCCTGGCAAGAGATCTGAAATATCTCTGCGGGGAAGGCTACAGGCTGGAGCGGGCATGCCCTGTGGATATGTTCGGGATGAGCGGGCATGTGGAGACTGTGTGCCTCTTGAGCAACCGAAAATGCGCGGGCAATGAGCCAAAGTCGGAGCTTGCTCCAGACCTTGGCGAATGCCGCGACACCGCAGAAAGCGTGAAAGGCTTTCTGCGGAAGCCTGACACTCATGTGGATCTGACCCTGGATATGGAAGACTACTACAGGATCAAGGATCAGGAGAAACAGTCAAATAAATAATACACTGAACTTAAATCGGCAGCTGCTGATGCGTAAAAGCATTGGCAGCTGCTTTTTGCTGTGAACACTTAGCGAAGCGCCAGCTGAGCTTAGTGAGAACGCACATTGCGAACCTTAGCGAGGCGAAGCCGAGGTTAGTTGAGCGATGTTTCCGGCAGAAGGATTTAAGGAGGCGGTGATGCCGTTGGATTGAAGGTCAGCGGTTTGAAGACAGCAGCATTTCTACAGTAAATATTCATTTACAGTTTTAAGGAGGCACATCTATGGCGATGAAAAAATTCAGGAATATGAAAGTCTATGAGCAGAGCGGATATCAGTATAAATCCACACCAGCCATCATGCTGAAAGGGCAGTGGCTTCGGGAAGCAGGGTTTGACTGCGGAACTTCCATCACTGTTACCTGTGAGGAGGGGCGTCTGGTGATTGTTCCGAGAGAGGATGAAAAGCTTCCGGCTATGAAGAGGTGTATCAGGACAAAGGAGGGCGTGGACTTTATTCCATCTTCCATTTATCTGCCTGCGGCAGACGCAAAGCTGAGGCTGGAGATGGGAGCGAAAAAGATCCTGTCGGAGATTCTGGAACCGCTCCGGGGGAAATATGATTACATCCTGATTGATACCTGCCCTTCGCTGGGAATGCTGACCATCAATACCTTGTGGCGGCAGATGAGGTTATTATCACGGTGAATCCCCAGCTTCTGCCAATGATGGGATTGTAGGACTAACATTTTTCCGGTTTATCCAGGTTAGGATTGAATTGAACAATAAGAAGACATATAATAGTAGAAATAGAGAGCAATTTCTGCAGACAAGCAGAGGAGGGAAAACATATGAATGAACAGGAACGTATTCGGGAATGTTTTTGTGCTTTTATTGAAGGAAGCCTGGTCTCTCATGATAGCAACAATGTGCTGAAGCTTTTTGCAGATGATGTTATGGGGATTGGAATGGGCGCGCAGGGAATCGTTCGATGTAAAGAAGATTTGCGGCCGATTCTGTTGAATACGCGAAACGGTCTGGATAATTCCAAGACTGAAATTCAGTACAGCAATATGCAGATTCGTTATTATGGAGACGATTATGCCAGTATCAGTGCGACAGTCACAATTCTGACTAAGATTAAAGATGAACAGTTCAAGAGCCACATTGGACAGTGTGCCAGTATGCGGAGAACAGAAGGGACATGGAAAATGATTATGGTCCAGGCAACTCCACTGTCTATTAATATACAGGATATTGAGGCATACCCTCTTTCCTTTGCGGAGGATGAAATCGAAACTTATCGAATGCATGAGCAGTTTTCAAATATCATGCGGCGAAATATCATTGCTACTTATAAAATAGATTTTGAGATTGGAGAATTTGAAGATTATGTTTCTACGGAGAAGTATTCTACGCCAGTAACTCGGGGAGACCGATACGAAACCGTGATGTTTACGCTGGCAAATGAAAAGCTGGATGGGAAAATGCGTTTGAAGTTTATTGAAACTTTTTCAATCGGCAATCTCAGCAAATGCTATCATAATGGCATAACCGATTTGTCTTTGGATTTTGAAATTCTGCAACCGGATGGGAAGAAGCTCTGGCAGCGGAATAGTCTGCATCTTTTTACAGATATAAAAGGACATTTGAAGGGTTATCTGTATCTGTTTGATATTGATCGTGAAAAGCGTCAGGAATTAAAGCTCATAGAACAGGCGGAGTTGGATCTGGCAACGGATGTCTACAATAAGGGAACGGTACGCCAGAAAGTAGAACTGGCTCTTGCGCTGTATAGGAAATCTGGAACCTGCGCATTTTTTATGATTGATTTGGATTATTTTAAACATATTAACGACATTTACGGACATGCAATAGGCGACTATGTGATCAGGAAAACTGCCGATGGATTAAAAAAGATATTTAGAGAAGAGGATATTATCGGCCGATTTGGCGGAGATGAATTCTGTGTATTTTATACTGGAAAGAACAGCGATGAAATTCTTTCCCAAAAGGCACAGCAAATCTGTGAAGTCATAAGAAGCATTCGTTTTGGAAATGACGGGAAGGAAGGCTGTTCTGTCAGCATTGGAATTGCCCGCCGTACAGAGGCAGATGATTTTGAAAGTATATGTCATAAAGCTGATGTCGCCTTGTACTTATCAAAAAATCAGAAAGGGCGAGATGATTTTACGATTTATCAGGAGGACTAAGCACAGAAATGTATTAAGGTCATGGCCCCTGACTGGGACACTTTGATTCAAGCAGAGCTGTGTGCCCCCAAAAACGTAAACCGTGGTAAGCTAAAGGAGGTGCCGCAGGTGGCGTTCATTAAGGTTAGGGACAAAAAGGGAAAGGAGGAGGCAATCATCAATACGGATATGATTTGCCGAATCTCCAAAGCAAAGAATGGCTATACAGTATTCTTCTCGAGTGGCAATGTTGGTGCTGCCTATTATGAATATGATGAGGCCGAAGCAAGGAAAATATTCGACGCAATCGGGGTTAATGGGCGACTGCTTACGGAATGACAACTCCCAGTTTATCAGTATGTTTTATAAAATAGAGAGCAAGAGATAATTTACCGAATCAGAGCATCAGTCAGAAATGATTGGTGCTTTTTTGATGTCTGAAAACGGAAGGAGGGGTGTCCGATGTACCCGGTAAGTGAGGCGTTCCTGCAGGCGGTACAGGGGAACACCCGGAGGTATTACTGGACAGGGAAGATTACCACGGCGGCGGGCGTGGAGTGGAGTATCTGTTTGACCAGGAGAACATTGTAAAAGGCAGCGGCTATGTGACGGCGCAGTGCTGCGGAAATTCGGAGATCGAGCTTGGAGCGGTGTATGCTGCGGAAATGGGGATCAGCCTGTTTCTGGATATTGACCGGTATACTTTGGAGGACGCAAAGGTAGAACTTTTCTACCATCTCCGTCTGGCGAATGGCACTTATGAAGCGGTGCCTATGGGGAGCTTTGAAGTCAGTGAAGCGAACCGGACGGCCCATGTGCTGGAACTGAAAGCTTATGATGCCATGCTGCGGTTTGACAAGGATTTCAATGGCTTTGAAACCATTGGAACTGCCTATGGGATGATGGCGCTGTGTAGCACCGCCTGCGGGGTGGAGCTGGCACAGTCCCAGGCAGAGATTGAGGCTCTGCCCAACGGCTCGGAGCTGTTATCCATCTACCCGGAGAATGATATTGAAACCTACCGGGATGTGCTTTATTTTACGGCGCAGGTGCTTGGCGGGTTCTTCTGCATCAACCGGGAGGGGAAGCTGGAATTTCGCCAGTATGGAAATGTGCCGGTATTGGAGATTTTGCAGAAGCACCGGTTTTCCAGCAGCTTTTCTGATTTTGTGACGAGGTACACGGCGGTCAGCTCCACGAACCTGCGGACGCAGACGGCGGAATACTATGCTTTGGAAACGGATGATGGACTGACCATGAATTTAGGAGTAAATCCACTTTTACAGTTTGGTTTGGAAGAAACGAGGGAGGAGCTATGCCGGAATATCCTTTCTGCCCTATCCATGGTCAATTATGTGCCCTTTGATTCGGATACCATTGGGAACCCGGCTCTTGACCTGGGGGATGTACTGACCTTTTCCGGC
>DVGR01000221.1 GCA_018712605.1 Candidatus Choladousia intestinigallinarum | reverse complement strand
CAGAAATTCATCAATTTTGGGAGGGGATTACAGAATGGGGAAAATCCGGCTCTTTCGTATATATAATCTGCGGAAATTTTATCCTGCTCATTGATCAAAATAAGATCACTGCACAGGAATACCAAACGCTGCAGAGATTACTGGAGGATCATATTTCATTATCAGGAGTCGTTTGAAAAAATTTTTTAACTAATTTTCGGAATATTACAAACAGACCATAACCAATCATCGCCCCCATGGTATTACAAATGAGATCATTCACATCTATGGTCCGTGCTGAATAACCTACTGCCATTCCAACTAATGCCTGAATCCCTTCAAGTATGCTGCTAAAACCTATCCCCATCAAAAGAATTCTAGGGAAATTTGTTTTAGTAAGAAATGGCATTAAAAAACCGAAGGGGACTGCCAGAATGATATTGTATAAACTGCTTGTATTTAAAAAGTCTTTAAACGGTACAAAATTAAAATTTTTTTCGATAGAAAAAGGCCCTAAAACAGATCTTTGGAATTCATCATTATAAATTGGAAATTGCGTATATTTTATCGCAACATTGATGTATAGATACATAAGGGTAAAGAAAATATAAAAAGTTACCTTTTTCTTAAAGAAAAGCTTTAAAAACACAATAATTATAACATAAATCACAGCACTTATTAGTATTACTTTATTATCAAAAAAATATACCATTCGGATCTTCTCCTTTAATATAAATATTATATCCGAGACTGTGAAAAAAGGCTGTAAATAGGATTCTTCGATGTTGAAATAAGCTTTTCTCCCTTATTCTATACCATCTGCTTGACGACATGTCAATAACAATTCTTTTTTTATGAAGGGTTATTATCTGAATGATGGTCATCTTTTCCCGCACAAAAGCCAGGCTTCACCCTCTCCAACGCCGTCTCAAGCGCTGCCTTGGCCTTTGCCGCCGTTTTATTGCTGTACACCTTTGCGGCCTGGTATAAAAGCCTGTCCATCTCATCCTCGGCATTCTCCACCCTTTCCTTTAATCTTCTGTTCTCTTCCAAAGCCTCATTAGGAATGATCATTTCACCCTCCCCTTTCTTTCAACCTTAGAAATTCTTTCTTTTATCTCACTCTTTTCAAGATACCGTTTTCCATCTCATATACTTCATCACACAATACATCAATATCCTCCCGGTTATGGCTTGCCAGAATAATCAGCTTTCCCTCTTTTTTCATCTGTTCAAACAGTTGGCGCATTTCCTGTACGCCGTTTTTATCCAGTCCATTCATAGGCTCGTCCAGGATCAGGATACCCGGATCCTCCATAATGGCCTGGGCCAGGGCATATCTCTGACGCATACCCAGGGAATATTTTCCTACAGGACGTTTCAATGCAGGATCAAGCCCCACCTTCCTAAGTACGGCATGAAGATGCTTTTTGTCCTTTTTATTCCTCAGTGTGTAGAGGAATTCCAGATTATGGTATGCGCTCCAGGTGCGCAAAAATCCCGGTTCCTCAATAATGATCCCCGCTTCCGTGAGCATGTCCTTATCCTTCCCCATGATTTTCCCGTTGACGGAAACACTGCCCTCGTCGCAGGCTAGAAAGCCGCAGATAATTTTAAACAAAACGGTTTTTCCAGAGCCGTTATGCCCGATGAGCCCGTAAATTTTTCCGCTTTCACAGTGCAGGGAGACCCCCTTTAAAACCTTCACATTTTTAAAACTTTTACTTACATGGGAAACCTCTATCACGCAGCCTGTATTTTCCATATACTTTTCCTCCTACATATCCTCATTTTCCCAGTGAAATTCCATACGCTTGGCCTTACGGTAAATCAGCACAGACATTATGAGAATGGCAAGCACAAGGAACGCAAACATATACCAAAGGGGCGGCAGACGAAACCGCCCGTTCACAATCGTTTTCAGCAGCGCCACCTCCGCCCAGTATGTGGGGACAAAATGTGCGATCCTCAGCTTCCAGGGACCGATGACATTTTCCACCACAAACAACGCAGCCACAAATACCAGCGCGCCCACGACCCCGGCAAGCTTTCCTGCGGACAGGCTGATAAGAAGCATTAAAATTCCCAGGAACGTACAGATGAGCGTACACAGCAGGATAGTGATGAGCATAAGCTGTACAGGCGTAAATTCATTTAATATCTCATAAAAAAAGCGAAACTCCAACGTCTGTCCGGCATCCATACCATAGTTGTCAGCTCCCCGCTGGGCGCTTAATGTCTTTATCATCTTTCCCCACTCTCCGGAAAATTCCAGCCTTCCTATAAAAGGAAGAATGGCGGCAAAAGCCGAAAACGCCACGGCAAAGAATGAGCGCAGCAGGATTCCCCCCACCTGGCCAAAAGCCCAGCGTTTTCTCCCGACGCGGATTACCTGGTACATATTCACATGCTGCAGAAAAGGCACATCGGAATTGATATAAATGATCCCAAAATAAAATATAGACAAAATGCTGTACGAGGTCATATAAAAAGGAAACACGCACCAGGAGATGGGATATTCCTTTTCCTTCACAAACTGCAGGTACGGCTGATCATAGGTCCATGCCAGGATCAGAAACGCTGCGCAGAAAATCCCGGTCTTCACGCAGAAGATTTTCTGCAAGGACGTTTTCAATGTATACTGTAATGTCTTCATAGCCTCTCCCCCCTTCTACAGCCTTCTTTTCAGTCTCAGATAACAGCCGATCCCAGCCAAAACAGACACCGATACTGACAAGGATGCCAGGAGCATAAAATCCATCCAGTCCTGTTCAAAAATTTTAATCTGCGCGGTAAGGCCGAAAATATTGTAGCCCCCGATATTTACTGTCAAAAATATGCGATAGGCCAATACCGGAAAGATATAGACCAGCACAGTATTGGACAGCACCACCGAGCACAAGGCAGCCATACTGGACAGCGCCCCTGCGATCATCCCCATATGGAGCGCGTGCAGAGCGAAGTACAAAAGCACATGGCCATCCCTGAGCAAACTTCCATAGCAGGTGGTCATCCCAAATTCATAGGAGGCCTTGGACATATCGGTCCACGGAACCTGTGTCCGGCACAAAAACAGAAACAAAAATGTCCCCAGCACCATAACTGTCACGGAGCTCAGATAGATCACAGCCGTTTTCGCAGCCACATAGGCTCTTAAATTTCCTCTTACCACACTGTAGCGGGTATACTTATGCTCCTGTTCCTCCGGATATGCTGCGGCAAAGGGAAAGGCGCAGAAGGAGTATGCGATCAGGGAACCCGTCAGTATCGAAGCGCTTATATAAGTCGCCAGTACATTTCCGTCTACAAATCCCTTTTGGAACAGATAATCCTCCAGAGCAAGAAAAAGCGAGAGCGCCACGCCCAGAATCCCCACCAGCCACCGGAGGCTTTTTATAAGTCTCCGCAAATCTGCAAGAAAATACCTGAAAAAATAACGCAAACGAATCACACTCCTTATCGGAGGAAGACCTCTTCCCCTGTCACTGCATTCACAAGCACGACCTCATCCCCCTCGCTGTCCGATACCTCAAAGTACCAGACCGGCTCTGCGGCGGGCTGCTGTTTTTCATCCAAATACGTGCGCAGCGCCAGCTTTGCACGGGTTACGGTATAGAACTCCTCATCCAGCATATCCTCATATTTTTGGATCACGGTCTGCGCGATTTCCGGAAAGGCCAAAAACTGCGCCGCTTCCTCAGAAGGCTCGAACACATACGCCGGATCTGTCATAGTTAAGGTCAGCATTCCCTGTTCTGTATAAAGAGCCGCCACAGGCGCTTTCTGGTACGTGTCAAAAGCCCGCATCATACTGCTTGTCATGATCCAGGGAAGAACCTGGAGGCCCTCATAGGTCTGCCAGCCGTAAATTTCATAGGAGTTATCCGCTTCGCTAAAGCCCTCGGGATTTGCGCTCCCGCTGTCCATAAGGCCACTGTCCACTGCCTGTTGCTCCAGAGCCTTATATTCCTCTCCGGTAGTTGAAAACCACCCGAATGTATATTCCTCTACAGGGCACCCGATTTCTTTTAATTTTTCTTTTACCTCCTGGATGCAGTCCTCAGCCGATGCGAAGGCAAAGGTCTCCTGCGGAGCGCCAAGCTCGCTGCTGCGCGCCCAGCTTCTATACTTGCCCACTTCCTGTCTATGATAGATAAAGCCCTCCGTGACCCCTATCAGCGTCCCGTCCTCCAGTATGTAAGTATCGTTTCCTCTTTCATTGGCTTCTGTAGGCTCATCATGATGTTCCTCGGCAATCGTCTTTCCTTCTACATATTTTGCGTAGATCGCCTCCGCATCCGAAAGAACGCTGCCGTTAATCTTGGGAATATGGAAATCTGAAATCTGAAATTCCTCCGGAACCTCAAGGGCGCAATCGAACTGAACCTTTTCTGTCTTCTCGGAATAGGATTCCGGGAAAGAATCCACGGTTTCCTCTTGTGCAATCTCTCCTGTCCCCTGGACAGTTTTTTCCTCCCCTGCTTTCTCCGTCTCTCCGCTGCAGCCGCTTAAGCATACGCACACGCATAAAGCTAACATCCCTTTTTTTATATATGTTTTCATATAAAGCCTCCTTCTTCTCTGCTCCGTCCGTCCAAAGCTGCC
>DVGR01000220.1 GCA_018712605.1 Candidatus Choladousia intestinigallinarum | reverse complement strand
GAGACAGAGTCTGAAATGGAATCGGAGTCCGAGACGGAAGCTGAGACAGAGTCTGAAATCGGTGAAGAGGCATAAAGATACATAGTATTGGGAATTACTGAAAGAAATAAGTAGAACCGCTGTAGGATCGTATGATGATTGTACAGCGGTTCTTTTGACTTTCAGTCTGCAGGAAATTCTTTTGCTGTACTCTCATATACTGAATGGAGCAAAGGCTTGTTTCAGAGGAGAGAGATGCTGTTTTCAGAAAAAAAGGGGAAATGGATCAGGATATTTTTCGTGCTTTGCTTTTTGGCTGTGGCCGGTTTGAGCCTGTGGATTTTGGAACAATACGCCAAGGTGGGAGAGACGGCAGAGGATTTGGAAAAGGAGGATAAGAATGATAAAATGGGGAATGCTCCCAAAGAGGATGAGATGCAGATAAGGGTTCAGATCTGCGGCAGTGATTATGAGGGGAAAGTGCATCAGAAAACAGCCTTTCGATGTGCCGCAGGGCTTACGGTACTGGGAGCGGACTGGAAAAAAGAGGTGGGAGCCCAGGATGTCTGGGAGATGGATTTCCAGGAATTTCAGGAAATGGAGAAACAGTATACTGGGGCAGGCAAGTATCAGATTAAAATTATCCCTAATGGGGATGCGAAAATAGAAATCCCTGGAATAAAAAGAGCCTCTGGGACTGCTTTCTATAGGGGAAGCTTTGTGCTGGAAGGGACGGAGGAAGGAATTCTTCTTATAAACGTACTGCCGCTGGAGGAATACCTGGGAGCTGTGGTGGCCAGCGAAATGCCCTCCTATTACCCCTTCGAAGCTCAGAGGGCTCAGGCAGTCTGTGCCAGGACATATGCCATGAATCATATCAAAAACAGAAAAAACAGGGAAACAGGTGCAGATTTAGATGACAGTGTATCATTTCAAGTATATAATAATTATCAGGAGACAGAAAGCTCAAGAAAAGCCGTGGAGTCCACGGAAGGGCAAGTGATGGATCTGGAGGAAGTGTGGTATTATTCTACATCCTGCGGCACTTCTGGCAGGGAAGATCTGTCTGACGAGTCTGCCTTTCGGGAGTATCTCTCCCAGGAACCGGAAGAAGAGGCGGAATATGGCTCCCCCTGGATCCGCTGGGAGGCGGAACTTCCGGCAGAACAGATTTTGGCCCATGTGAATCAGGCCTTCGGAGTTTCCTGGCAGAGCCTCTATGAGGCGGAGATTCAGGAAAGAAACCCTGACGGGCAGGTTCAGAACCTTTGGCTGAGGGGAGACCAGGGAGAGATATCTGTGGAGGGAGAATATGCGGTGCGGGAAATACTGGGTGTCAAGGGAATTCCCGTGAACCTGCGGGATGGGTCTGTTTCAGAAAATATGAGTCTTCTGCCCAGCGCATATTTTTATCTGGAAGAAATTCTGCCAGAAGAAGAGACGACAGAGCAGGAGAAGGAGGAAACTTCCCCCCAGACAGAAAGAAGAGGCCTGAGCGGTCTGAAGATATACGGGGGAGGCTACGGGCACGGTCTGGGCATGAGTCAGTACGGTGCGGCACAGATGGCCCAGGAAGGTGCGGATTATCAGGAGATTTTATTATTCTATTATCAGGAAAGCGGGAAAATCCATGAGGTGGGTGAAGAGAGCGGTACTTCTGATTAAAAAATTTATGTATAAAATGAACCGGGACAGGATAAAGGCGTATTCGGCTGGAGCGGCTTTCTTTATTATCATGAGCTTTTTTCCGTTCCTCATGCTTCTGCTGGCCCTGGTTCAGTATACGCCTCTGACTCAGGAACAGATTGTGATGACGCTGGAGGAGATTACGCCTTTAGGGTTGACAGAAGAGTTAAAGCAGATTGTGGAGGGTGTCTACAGCCAGGCGTCGGCCCTGCTGCCGTGGACAGCTATTGTTGCCGTGTGGTCCGCAGGGAAAGGAGTGCTGGGGCTTTCAGACGGCCTCAACGCCGTGTTTCAGATAAAAGAAACCAGGAATTATTTTATGATCCGAATTCGAGCGGCTTTCTATACTATTGGCATGATCCTCGCATTGATTCTTGGCTTTGGTATCTTGGTGCTGGGTTATCGGCTGCAGGAATTCCTGCGCAGCAGCATCCCCCTTTTTGCCAAGTATTCGGATCTCATGCTGCTGCTGCAGCTTGGGTTGGCCATGATGCTTCTCTTTCTTCTGTTTGAGATCTTTTATGTGTTCCTTCCCAATCGGCGTAAAAGTTTTCACAGCCAGGTGCCGGGAGCCCTTTTCAGCGCTATCTCCTGGGCGGTGTTTTCTTATGGCTTCTCTGTCTACTTGAATTATGCAGGGAATATGTCTGTGATTTACGGCAGCCTGACCACTCTGGTAGTGGTGATGCTGTGGCTGTATTTCTGCATGTATCTTCTGTTTCTGGGAGCGGAGATCAACAGTTATCTGGAAAAACCGGAACGGTTTTCTCTTGACAGGGAGGATTCTTGTGGTAAAATAGGGGATAACTGAAGAAAAAGGCGTAGATGGTGCACAGTAGCGGCTTATTTTCCAGCAGAGAGAGAGGGTCATCGGCTGAAAGCCCTTTCAGGTTCAGATAAGACGTGAAATTCACACCGGAGCTTTGCCGCTGAAGGAGAGATTTGGTAGGCGGCAGCGTAGGTGTACGTTACACACAGAGAGAGCCTGCCATTGGCGGGAATCAGGGTGGTACCGCGGATTTTGCTTCGTCCCTACAGGGACGGAGCATTTTTATTCCCGCGAGCAACGAGCCAAGCAGCCATGCTTGCATGGATATTTGGCGAGTGCCGCGAGGGTCAAAGACCCCGCAGCACTGCAAGTTTGATACCCCGTTGTTTGCGGCGGGGTCTTTGATTTCATAGGAAACTTCGTTCCTATGAAATAAAAATGCTCCGCGAAGATCGCACTGCGGCGGAGATGAAGATGGCGCTGGAGCGCCCCGCCGCAGGCGGAGAATCCTGCGCAGCAGGATTCTTTTTTATTCCCGCGAGCAACGAGCCAAGCAGCCATGCCTGCGTGGATCTGGCGGGTGTCAATCCCGTGGCATTTTTGAATCTTTTGTCACACAGGAAAGGAGAAAAACATGGAAGAAAAGCTTCAAGCCATTAAAGAAGAGGCTTTAGAACAGCTTAAGCAGGCGGAGAGCCTGGACAGACTGAACGAGATCCGGGTGAGTTTCCTGGGGAAAAAGGGACAGCTTACAGCTTTGCTGAAAAGTATGAAGGATGTGGCGCCCGAGGATCGGCCTGCATTTGGACAGATGGTAAATAATACCAGAACCCAGATTGAAGAAGTTTTGGAAGAAACAAAAAAGAGACTTGAGAAGGCGGCCCTGGATGAACGGCTGAAAACGGAAGTGCTGGATGTAACTCTTCCAGCTAAGAAAAGCCTCATAGGACACAGGCACCCCAATACCATCGCCAGGGAAGAAGTAGAAAGAATTTTTATCGGCATGGGCTATGAGGTGGTGGAAGGACCGGAGGTAGAGTATGACCTCTACAATTTTGAGAAGCTGAATATCCCAGCCAACCATCCTGCCAAGGATGAGCAGGACACCTTCTACATCAACAAAGAAATCGTGCTTCGCACCCAGACCTCCCCGGTCCAGGCCAGGATTATGGAACAGGGAAAGCTTCCTATCCGGGTGATCGCACCGGGAAGAGTGTTCCGCTCAGATGAGGTGGACGCTACTCATTCCCCTTCCTTCCATCAGATTGAAGGCCTTGTGGTAGACAAGAATATTACCTTTGCGGATTTGAAGGGAACCCTGGAGCAGTTTGCCAGGGAGCTGTTTGGAGAAAATACCAGAACCAAGTTCCGGCCCCATCACTTCCCATTCACTGAGCCCAGCGCAGAGGTGGATGTATCCTGCTTCAAATGCGGGGGGAAAGGCTGCCGTTTCTGTAAGGGCAGCGGCTGGATCGAAATCCTGGGCTGCGGCATGGTTCATCCTCACGTATTTGAAATGTGCGGCATTGATCCTAAGGAATACACAGGATTTGCTTTTGGAGTAGGACTTGAACGGATCGCACTGCTGAAATATGAGATTGACGATATGAGACTGCTGTATGAGAACGATGTAAGATTTTTAAAGCAGTTCTAGGGAGGAGAAGAGATGAATACCACATTATCTTGGATTAAAGCATATGTCCCTGAGCTGGATGTGACAGCCCAGGAGTTTACAGACGCCATGACTCTCTCCGGTACGAAGGTAGAGGGATTCGTTGCGGCGGACCGGGATCTGGATAAAATTGTGATCGGACAGATTGAGAAGATCGAGCCCCATCCCGATGCAGACAAGCTGATTATCTGCCAGGTGAATATTGGAGAAGAAGTGACGCAGATTGTCACCGGCGCACCCAATGTAAAGACAGGCGATAAGATACCGGTAGTTCTGGACGGAGGCCGGGTGGCAGGAGGACATGACGGGAAGATGACTCCGGGAGGAATTCCCATCCACAAAGGAAAACTGCGGGGAGTGGAGTCAAATGGTATGATGTGCTCCATCGAAGAGCTCGGCTCCACACGGGAAATGTACCCGGAAGCGCCGGAGTATGGAATCTATATTTTTCCGGAGGATGCCCAGGTAGGGGCCGATGCCATTGAGGCTTTAGGGCTTCGGGACGTGAACTTTGAATTTGAAATCACTTCCAACCGGGTAGACTGCTTCAGCGTCATCGGAATTGCCAGAGAAGCCGCGGCTACCTTCCGCAAGCCCTTCCATCCGCCGGTGGTAAAGGCTGCAGGCAATGAGGAAAAGGCTTCCGATTACGTGAAGGTTACGGTAAAGGATCCTGATCTCTGCCCTCGTTACTGCGCCAGAATCGTGAAAGATATTAAGCTTGCGCCCTCTCCCAAGTGGATGCAGCGCCGTCTGGCAGCGGCAGGGATCCGTCCCATTAACAATATCGTGGATATCACGAACTATGTTATGGAAGAGTACGGACAGCCTATGCATGCCTATGATTATGACCAGATTGCCGGGCATGAGATCATTGTCCGCAGGGCCCAAAAAGGAGAGACTTTCGTGACGCTGGACGGCCAGGAACGTCAGATGGACGAAAATGTGCTGATGATCTGCGATGGAGAGAAGTCTGTAGGCGTGGCCGGAATCATGGGAGGGGAGAATTCTATGATTACGGATGACGTAAAAACCATGCTCTTTGAGGCGGCCTGCTTTGACGGCACAAACATCCGTCTTTCCGCCAAAAGGATCGGTCTGCGCACGGATGCCTCCGGGAAGTTTGAGAAGGGATTGGATCCCAATAACGCCCAGGCTGCCATCGACAGGGCATGCCAGTTGGTGGAAGAACTGGGAGCCGGTCAGGTAGTGGGAGGCATGGTGGACGTCTACTCTAAAGTAAAAGAGCCGGTGGAGATTCCCTTTGAGCCGGAGAAGATCAATGCCCTGCTGGGGACGTCTCTTTCCGAGGATGAGATTCTTGGCTACCTCAAGCTGGCAGAGCTTGCGTATGATGAGAAGAGAAGGGTGATCACTGCGCCTACTTTCCGTCATGATTTGTTCCGCACGGCAGATCTGGCAGAGGAGGTGGCACGGTTCTTTGGATATGACAACATTCCCGTGACACTGCCAAGCGGCGAAGCCACTGTGGGCAAGCTGCCTTTTGAAATGAGAGTAAGGGAGATGGCGGAAGACAGTGCGGAATTCTGCGGTTTTTCACAAGGAATGATGTATTCCTTTGAAAGTCCCAAAGCCTTTGATAAGCTTCTCCTGCCGGAGGACTCCCCTCTGCGCAGGGCCGTTAAAATAGCTAATCCTCTGGGGGAGGATTTCA
Source organism: Candidatus Choladousia intestinigallinarum (assembly GCA_018712605.1). Classification (GTDB taxonomy): domain Bacteria; phylum Bacillota; class Clostridia; order Lachnospirales; family Lachnospiraceae; genus Choladousia; species Choladousia intestinigallinarum. Next base: position 10,179 of record DVGR01000220.1, on the reverse strand, counting down.
GCATTATGCGGACCACGCCGTTAAATGGAATGCTCACCTCCCTGGCCTTTAATTACAGCCACAGGAATAAAGATGTCCGTCTGTACGAGCTGGGAAATATTTACCTTCCAAAACAGCTTCCCCTTACAGAGCTTCCAGAAGAGAGGATGCAGTTTACACTGGGAATGTACGGAGAGGGAGACTTCTTTGCCATGAAGGGAGTAGTGGAGGAATTCCTGGAAAAGGTTGGAATTACAGGGCGAAAGACCTACGAACCTCAGGCAGGCCGTCCTTACTTCCATCCGGGCCGTCAGGCAGATATTTACTATGGAAAGACATGCCTAGGCTACCTGGGAGAGGTTCATCCTCTGGTGGCGGATTCCTACGGTATAGGAAGCCGGGCCTATATTGCGGTTCTCGACCTGGAAGAGGTGACGAAGCTGGCGACCTTTGACCGGAAGTTTACAGGGATTGCCAAATATCCCGCTGTGACCAGGGATATCAGTATGGTTGTGCCGAAAAAAGTTACTGCCGGAGAGATTGAGGCCATGATTCTCCAGAGAGGCGGAAAGAACCTGGAGAGCTGCACTCTGTTTGATATCTATGAGGGAGCCCAGATCCGGGATGGATTTAAGTCTATGGCGTACTCCCTTGTATTCCGGGCTAAGGACAGGACTCTGGAGGAGGCCGACATTACCTCTGCTATGAAGAAGATCTGGAATGGCCTGGAATCTATGGAGATCGAGATTCGTTCCTGATGCAGGAGGCAGATATGCGTTTATACATTGTGAGACACGGGGAAACTCAGTGGAATACAGAAGGGCGTCTTCAGGGAAGGGCGGATATTCCTTTGAATGAAAAAGGAAGAGCCGTTGCCAGGGCCACGGCCCTGGGAATGAAAGATATCCCCTTTGACATGGCGTTTACAAGTCCTCTTGTCAGGGCAAAGGAGACGGCGCAGATTATTTTAGGGGACAGGCAGGTTCCACTGGAACCGGATGCCAGAATCCAGGAGATTAATTTTGGAGAGATGGAAGGCTGCCGGATTCGAGATACCAACGGAGAGGTGATCATTCCCCTCTTTCAGAAGTTTTTCGATCATCCTTCTGAATACCTGCCGCCCAAAGATGGAGAAACCATACTTGAACTTTGCGGAAGAACAGCAGAGTTTCTGGAGGAGCTGAAGAACCGAAAAGACCTGGCGGGAAAGACGATTCTGGCGGCCACCCATGGGGCGGCTTCCAGAGCCATGCTTCTGAATATTACCCGCAGACCCGTGGCGGAGTTTTGGGGAAAAGGCGTTCCCAAGAACTGTTCCGTTTCTGTGGCGGAATTGGAGCATGGGGAATGGATACTGAAAAAACAGGATGTGTGTTATTATGAAAACCTCTGATTTTTACTATGATCTTCCTAAGGAGCTGATCGCCCAGGATCCCCTGGAGGACCGGGCGGCTTCCAGGCTTCTGGTTCTGGGAAAGAAAGATGGAAGAATCGAACACAGGCATTTTCGGGATATCCTGGGTTATCTGAAGCCTGGGGACTGCCTGGTGCTGAACAATACCCGGGTGATCCCGGCCAGGCTGTATGGGAAAAAGGAAGACACAGGAGCCGTGATTGAGGTGCTTCTTCTTACAAGAAAAAGCGACCAGGTGTGGGAGACTCTTGTAAAGCCAGGTAAAAAGGCCCGGGTAGGGGCGAGGATTTCCTTTGGTGAAGGACTACTGGTGGGAGAGGTGATCCAGATTCTGGAAGAAGGGAACCGGCTGATCCGTTTTGAGTATGAAGGGATTTTTGAAGAGATCCTGGATCAGTTAGGGCAGATGCCCCTTCCACCCTATATCACCCATGAGCTGAAGGATAAGAATCGGTATCAGACCGTGTATGCCAAGTATGACGGCTCTGCTGCCGCACCCACGGCAGGTCTCCATTTTACCCCGGAGCTTCTTCAAGAAGTGCGGGAGATGGGAGTGAAGATCGCAGAGGTGACTCTCCACGTGGGTCTTGGCACCTTCCGTCCTGTAAAGGTGGAGGACGTGGCGGATCACCACATGCACTCAGAATTTTACATGGTAAGCCGGGAAGCCGCTGATACCATAAACAGTGCCAGAGCTTCGGGAGGCAGAATTATCTGCGTGGGCACCACTAGCTGCCGGACCATCGAATCCGCTGCGGCAGAGGACGGAACTCTGGAAGAATGCAGCGGCTGGACGGATATTTTTATCTATCCCGGCTACCGCTTTAAGGTTCTGGATGGCCTGATTACAAATTTCCATCTGCCGGAGTCTACCCTGATGATGCTGGTGTCAGCCCTGGCAGGGAAAGAACATATTATGGCGGCCTACCAGGAGGCAGTGCAGGAGAGGTACCGGTTTTTCTCCTTTGGGGACGCCATGCTGATTGTTTAAAAACGTTTTGTTTTTTGGAAAATAAACGAAAAATAAGTTGACAGATCTTTTTTTAGATGATAAAATTCAGAAAAGCGAAAATTTAGTTTTGTAAACTGATGAAGCGGGGATAAAGGCAGTCATGCGCGTACAGAGAGTCCGGGGAGGTGAGAGCCGGGCCGAGAGGCAGTCTGTTAAATGGGCCGCTGAGGGCGCAGTCAAAGGGCCAATGGCCTGAGTATTCTGCGACGTGAGAGGCATACGTCAGTTGCCGGGGATATGTTGGTATCCTGCAGAGCGCACGGACATTCCGTGAATCAAGGTGGCACCGCGGAAATATTTTAGATTTACCGTCCTTGACAGAATAGAGGAGTATTCTGTCAGGGACTTTTTGTTTTTACCGGGTTTGTTGGCAGGCTCCATCAAAAAAGTAAAGGAGGAAGCCAAATGGAAAAGATGCTGGAAACCGTCCGGCATTATGCCGGAACAGGAAAATATAGGAGAGTTCCAGTAAGCAGAGAGCTTTATGCAGATGCATTTACCCCCATTGAGGTCATGCGCTCCCTGCGGGCCGCCAGCAGGCACTGTTATCTGCTGGAAAGTGCAGAGGATAAGCAGAAGTGGGGCAGATACTCTTTCCTGGGATATGCGCCTACCATGGAAATCACCTGTACAGACGGCTTGGTAACCGTTACAGAAGGAGCTGAGGAAGAGGAAAAAAACATACGGAAGATTCAGACCAATAATCCAGGAAAAGTCCTTCGGGACATCCTGAAAGAATATAAAAGTCCTGTGATGGAAGGAATGCCTCCCTTCACCGGAGGGCTGGTGGGGTATTTTTCCTACGACTATATAAAATACGCAGAACCAACTCTGAAGCCTATACTGGAGAACAAAAGAGGGCAGGGCGAAATGCGGCAGGAGTTCCGGGATGCTGACCTGATGCTTTTCGACAAGGTGATCGTATTTGACCACTACAGGCAGAAGCTGATATTGATTGCGGGAGTAGGATTGGCAGGGGATCTGGCTGAAAATTGCCGGAAAGCCGTAAGGGAACTGGAGGAAATGGAGCGGCTGGTAAAAAGCGGCGCCAAGGCAGATTTCCGTCCTCTGGAACTGATCCGGGAAAAGGATGGGGAGAAAGTCAATGTACTGGAAGGGTTTACCTATGGATCCAGTCAGGAAGAATTCTGCAGGATGGTGGAGCGGGCCAAGGAATACATCCGGGAGGGAGATATCTTTCAGGTGGTCTTATCCAATCCGGTTACGGTAAAGGCCAGAGGAAGCTTGTTTGATGCTTACAGAGTGCTGAGGACCTTGAATCCCTCTCCATATATGTTTTATTTTTCCAGTGATGATATTGAGGTGGCAGGAGCCTCCCCGGAGACGCTTGCGAAGCTGGAAAAGGGCAGGCTCTATACCTTCCCTCTGGCGGGTACCCGGCCCAGAGGAATCACCCGGGAGGAAGACCTGGCGCTGGAAAAGGAGCTTTTGGAGGATGAGAAAGAATGCGCCGAGCATAATATGCTTGTAGATCTGGGAAGAAACGACATAGGAAAGATCAGTGTGCCGGGAAGCGTTCAAGTGGAGAAATATATGGAAATCCAGCGTTTTTCTCATGTGATGCACATTGGGTCCACAGTGTCAGGAGAGATCCGGCCAGATAAGGACGCTGTGGACGTGATCGATGCCATCCTTCCGGCAGGGACCTTATCCGGAGCCCCAAAGATACGGGCCTGCGAGATTATAGCTGCTTTGGAAAAGCAGAAGCGGGGGATCTATGGGGGCGCTGTGGGATATCTGGATTTTACGGGAAATCTGGACACGTGTATTTCGATTCGGCTGGCTTACAAGAAAAACGGACAGGTCTGCGTACAGTCGGGAGCCGGTATTGTGGCCGACAGCGTGCCGGAGCAGGAGTTTACAGAGTGCCGCAATAAAGCAGGAGCGGTTCTCAAGGCAGTCAGGATGGCGGAAGGAGGGCTGGCATGATTCTATTAATTGATAATTACGACAGCTTTTCATACAATCTCTACCAATATCTGGCGGTGCTGGATCCTCAGGTTGAGGTTGTGAGAAATGACAGGATCACCTTGGGGGAGATCCACAGAATGAAACCGGACAAAATCATTCTCTCGCCAGGGCCGGGGCGCCCGGAGGATGCAGGGGTATGCATTCCCCTGGTCAAAGAATTTGCCGGAGAGATTCCTATTCTGGGAGTTTGTCTGGGCCACCAGGCGATCGGAGCGGCCTATGGCGCTTCCGTCCAGCACGCCGACAGGCTGATGCATGGAAAAACTTCCCTCCTGACAGACGTATCGGAGAGCGTTCTCTTTGAGGGCATTCCCAGGCCTATTCAGGCAGCCAGGTACCACTCCCTGTCAGTCCGGGAGAGTACGCTTCCTGAAGAGGTAAAAGTTACGGCCCGGAGCAGCGATGGAGAGATCATGGCCATAGAGCACCGAGAGTATCCTGTATATGGGCTTCAGTTCCATCCGGAATCGGTGCTGACCCCGGAAGGGTTTCGCATCATCCAAAATTTTATAGTAAAGGAAAGGGGCAGGAAATATGATTAAAGAGGCGATTATCAAGCTTTCTCAGAAGCTGGATCTGACATATGAAGAGGCGGAGCAGGTGATGAATGAAATTATGGAGGGGCAGGCCACAGATGTGCAGAAGTCTGCTTATTTGACGGCTCTCGCCATGAAGGGGGAGACCATTGACGAGATCACGGCATCGGCGGCTGGGATGCGTTCCCACTGTATAAAGCTTCTCCACAATATGGATGTTTTGGAGATCGTTGGCACAGGGGGAGACGGAGCGAATTCTTTTAACATTTCCACGACCTCATCCATGGTGATTGCCGCAGCGGGAATTCCGGTGGCAAAGCATGGAAACAGAGCCGCATCCTCAAAGTCCGGGGCGGCGGATGTTCTGGAGGCCCTCGGTGTGAAGATTGATCTTCCGCCGGAAAAAAGCGCCCAGCTTTTGAAAAAAATTCAGATCTGCTTCCTGTTTGCGCAGAACTATCATATTGCCATGAAGTATGTGGCGCCGATCCGGAAGGAGCTTGGGATCCGCACAGTGTTTAATATTCTTGGGCCGCTTTCAAACCCGGCAGGAGCCAATATGGAGCTTATGGGAGTTTACGAACAGGAGCTGGTGGAACCCCTGGCGCAGGTTATGGCAAAGCTGGGAGTTGTAAGAGGGATGGTAGTTTACGGACAGGATAAACTGGATGAGATTTCCATGAGCGCCCCAACATCGGTGTGCGAGATAAGAAACGGGTGGTTCCAGTCCTATGAGATTACCCCAGAGCAGTTTGGCTACAGGAGATGTTCCAAGGAGGAATTGGCGGGAGGCACCCCCGAGGAAAATGCCAGAATTACCAGGGCCATCCTGGCGGGAGAAGAGCGGGGGCCCAAGCGCAGCGCCGTCTGCCTGAATGCAGGGGCAGCCATTTACATTGCAGGAAAAGCCCGGGATATGAAGGAAGGCGTGGCGCTGGCAGAGCAGATCTTGGATCAGGGTCTGGCAATGAAGAAGCTGGAACAGTTTATTTGTTTTTCCTGCGGTCAGGATAAGTGAGTGCGCTGACCTGGCTGAATCAGTTACGTTTCATGTAGGAGAGTATGAGATGAATATCTTGGAAACCATCGTGAATAAGACAAAGGAAAGAATTCAAAAAGAGAAGCAGATTCTTCCTTTGACGGAAGTGAGAAGAAGGGCGGAAGAAAGAGGACGGCTCCGAACAGGGGAGAGACCGGAGTTTGAAAAGGCCCTTCGCCGGGATGAGCTGTCCTTCATCTGCGAAGTGAAGAAGGCATCTCCCTCTAAAGGGATCATTGCCGAAGATTTCCCTTACCGTGCCATAGCCTCAGAGTATGAGGCGGCAGGAGCCGCAGCGATCTCCTGCCTGACAGAACCTTATTGGTTCCTGGGAAAGGACAGGTATCTGGAAGAGATTGTAGAAACAGTGTCCATCCCCGTGCTGCGCAAAGATTTTACCTGTGATGAGTATATGATTTACCAGGCAAAGGCTATGGGAGCTTCGGCGGTTCTTCTGATCTGCTCTGTACTGGATGACCAGGAACTGCAGGCCTTTAGTCAGCTCTCTGCGCAGCTTGGACTCTCAGCCCTGGTGGAGACCCACAGTGAGAAAGAAATTGAGCGGGCCAAGAAAGCAGGAGCCCTTATTCTGGGGGTGAACAACCGGAATCTGAAGGATTTCAGTGTGGATCTGAGCAATAGTACAAGGCTTAGAGAGCTGGCAGGCCCTGATACAATCTTCGTGTCAGAGAGCGGAATACGGGATTCGAAGGATATACAGGTTCTTCAAAAAAACGGCACGAACGCAGTGCTGATCGGAGAGATGCTGATGCGTGCCCCTGACAGAAAGCAGGCGCTGTGGGAGCTTCAGCAGGCAGCCAGGCAGGTGCGGGAGGACAGGCTGACAGCAGCAGGGAAAGGCAGGGAATCCCATGACGAAAATTAAGATCTGCGGTCTGAAAAGGCAGGAGGATATCCAGTACGTCAACGAAGCGCTGCCGGATTTCGCAGGGTTTGTGATCCAGGTTTCTTTCAGCAGAAGAAGCATAACGGCAGAGGAACTGTACAAGCTTCGCAGCCGCCTTTCAGAGAAGATTTCACCTGTGGGAGTGTTTGTCAATGCTCCCGTGGAACTTCCGGCAAAGCTTTTGAGAGAGGGGATTCTGGATATGGCCCAGCTTCACGGCCAGGAGGATGATGAGTATATTAAAAGGCTTAAGGAAGAAACAGGCAGGCCTGTGATGAAAGCTTTTTCTGTCTCAGCTCCAGAGGACATACAGAGAGCCTTTTCCTCTTCGGCGGATCTGATTCTGCTGGATCACGGCAGGGGAGGAACGGGAAAGAGCTTTGACTGGAACCTGGTAAAAGGAGAAAAAAACGGCGGAAGGCCCTATTTTCTGGCCGGCGGCATCACACCGGAGAAGATTCCCCAGGCGGTAAGGCGGTTGAATCCCTATGGAATCGACCTTTCCAGCGCTGTGGAGACAGAGGGGAAAAAAGACAGGAGAAAAATATTGGCAGCGGTGGCTGCAGTAAGGAGTGGCATTCTATGAAAAAAGGCAGATACGGCATTCATGGAGGACAGTATATACCGGAAACCCTCATGAGTGCGGTGACGGAGCTGGAGGAAGCTTATAATTATTATAAAGAGGACAGACAGTTTAACGAAGAGCTGACACAGCTCTTAAATGAATATGCAGGACGTCCTTCCAGGCTGTATTTTGCGAAACGCATGACAAAGGATCTGGGAGGGGCGAAGATCTATCTGAAGAGAGAGGATTTAAATCATACGGGAGCGCATAAGATCAACAATGTTCTGGGACAGGTTCTCCTGGCAAAAAAGATGGGAAAGACCCGGGTCATTGCAGAGACAGGGGCGGGGCAGCATGGAGTGGCTACCGCCACGGCGGCAGCCCTTATGGGAATGGAATGTGAAGTATTCATGGGAGAGGAAGATACGAAGCGCCAGGCTTTGAATGTGTACCGCATGAAGCTTCTGGGGGCCAAGGTACATCCGGTTGCTTCAGGTACTGCCACTTTAAAAGACGCTGTGTCAGAAACCATGCGGGAATGGACGAGACGGATTGAAGATACCCATTACGTGCTGGGCTCCTGTATGGGTCCCCATCCTTTTCCAGAGATTGTCCGGGATTTCCAGGCGGTGATTTCCAGAGAGATTAAAGAGCAGCTTATGGAGAGGGAAGGACGGCTGCCGGACACAGTGCTGGCCTGCGTGGGCGGAGGTTCCACTGCCATCGGGGCATTTTACCATTTTATAGAGGATAAAGAGGTTCGTCTCATCGGCTGTGAGGCTGCCGGACGGGGAATTCACACTTCGGAGACGGCGGCCACCATAGCCACGGGGAGACTGGGAATCTTTCACGGCATGAAATCTTATTTCTGTCAGGACGAAGCGGGACAGATCGCCCCGGTCTATTCCATCTCCGCAGGACTGGACTATCCGGGAATCGGCCCGGAACATGCCGACCTTTATGACAGAGGCAGAGCGGAATATGTGGCAGTGACAGACGAAGAGGCAGTAGAAGCCTTTGAATACTTATCCAGGACAGAAGGGATTATCCCAGCAATCGAGAGCGCCCATGCGGTGGCGTATGCCAGACAGCTTGCGCCGGCCATGGGGAAGGATCAGATTCTGGTAATCAATATATCAGGAAGAGGCGACAAGGACTGTGCGGCCATGGCCCGTTACAGAGGGGAGGATATCTATGAGTAGAGTACGTGAAGCGTTTTGCCGGGGAAAAGCATTTATTCCCTTCATCACCTGTGGGGATCCTGATCTTGAGACCACAGAGCGATTAGTATACGCCCTGGAGGAAGCCGGGGCATCCCTGATAGAGCTTGGGATTCCTTTTTCAGATCCTACGGCAGAGGGGCCGGTGATTCAGGAGGCCAGCAGTCGGGCTCTGGCAGGAGGGGTCAGCACAGAGAAGATTTTCGCTATGGTATCCAGGATCCGGAAAAAGACGGATATCCCCCTTGCTTTTATGACTTATGCCAATGTGGTGTTCTCCAGGGGGACGGAAGCTTTTATCAAAAAAGCGGCAGAGATCGGGATAGACGCTTTGATTCTTCCCGATGTGCCCTTTGAGGAAAAAGAAGAGTTTGACACGGTATGCAGGAAATACGGGATTGACTTAATTTCCCTGATTGCCCCTACCTCCCAGGAGAGGATCCGCAAGATCGCCAGGGAGGCTTCCGGTTTCATTTACTGTGTCTCATCCCTGGGTGTCACAGGAACCAGAAGCACAATTACCACGGACACAGGGGCTATGATCAGGCTTGTAAAGGAAGAGACGGATCTTCCCTGCGCCGTGGGCTTTGGCATCTCAACTCCAAAACAGGCTGCCCAAATTGCCAAGACTTCTGACGGAGTTATCGTGGGAAGCGCCATTGTAAAGCTCTGCAGTCAATATGGCAGGGACTGTGTCACCTACGTCTCAGAATATGTAAAAAGCATGAGGGAGGCTCTGGAGCCATGAAAGAACAAAAACAAATTTTTATACGCAAGGCACGCCTGGAGGATGCCGGGAAGCTTTTGGAGATCTACAGGCCTTACGTGGAGAAAACGGCTATCTCCTTTGAGTGCCAGGTACCTTCCTTGGAGGAATTTTCTGGCAGGATGAGCAGAACCCTGAAGAAATACCCCTATCTGGTGGCGGAGAGAGAGGGGAAGATTGTGGGATATGCATGTGCAGGCCCTTTTGTGGGAAGAGCTGCTTATGACTGGTCAGCGGAAGTGACGATTTATGTCGGGGAGGACGAGAGGAAAACGGGAGTCGGAAGAAAGCTGTATGGCTGCCTGGAAGAAATTTTGAGAAATCAGAATATTACAAACCTCTACGCATGTATCGGCATGCCGCCGGAAGAGGAGGATGAATATCTGACCAGAAACAGTGCCGACTTTCATGCTCATATGGGATACCGCATGGTTGGGGAATTTCAAAAATGCGGATATAAATTTGGCAGATGGTACAGCATGGTGTGGATGGAAAAGATCATCGGCCCCCATGTGGAGAAACCAAGTCCTCTGATCCCCTTTGGAGAACTATAAAGAAGAAACTGCTCGGGATTTCTCTCCCGGTTTGTTTAGGTTGAGTTCTTTACAGCCAACTGATCAGGTCCATTTCCTGCTGTGTCAAGGCGTCCAGCGACTTTTCACGGTCGCGCTGCCTCGCCATCTCCGATAAGTAGTTTTTGGCCTCGTTGCGGAGTACCGCTTTACAAAAAGCGTCATAGCGGTTCCGCA
>DVGR01000219.1 GCA_018712605.1 Candidatus Choladousia intestinigallinarum | reverse complement strand
GATAGGATTGATTTTCGGAAAAACAGAGAACTGGGCGAGGGTTACTTATCACAGGGCAAGAATCAAGATTCAGGAAAGGATGGCAGAAAATGAAACAGAATCATTTACAGGAATGTGAAATTGTACAGGATTTGCTTCCTCTTTATTATGACGAAGCATGTACTTCAGCCAGCAGGGAATTCGTGGAACGTCATTTGTTAACCTGCGAAAGCTGCAAAAAAACTTATGAAGAATTGAAGAATCATACCGTGGATGCAATTATCAGAACAGAAACGTCCGGCGTTCTGGCAAGACATGCAAAAAAGGAAAGAAATGCTGCATATAAAGCGGGATTTGTTATCGCTCTTTTGCTGTTAATTCCCGTAGTCGTAACATTTATTGTATCGGCAGCCGGCGGAGGCGGTATGGGAGTTTTTGCGGTGGTAACAGCTTCAATGCTTTTGACAGCGGCATTCACTGTTGTTCCGCTGATGTCTTCCAAAAAAAGAGTGGTAAGGAGTATTCTGACAGGAGTATTTGCGCTGATACTGATTTTTTTCTTTGTAGATGCGATGAACGGCGGCGGAGAATTCATTTTATGGGTAATACCGACAATTTTTGGATTGTCTGTAGTTCTGTTCCCCTTCGTGATTAGGGATATTACTTTACCGCCTGTACTGTCGGATAAAAAAGCCTTAATTGCGATATCATGGGACACGGTGTGGCTTTTCCTCACAATTTTTGAAATATGCAGTCATTCAAGCGATGTAGAAGGAATGAGAGACGGTTTTACAATCGCGCTGATTTTGATGGCCGGAGTGTGGCTGATTTTTCTTGTGGCAAGATATCTTCCGGCAAACAGATGGATCAAAGCGGGAATCATTACAATAACAGGAAGTGTCTGGACGGCATTTTCCAATGATGTATACGCATATTTTGCTGAGCAGAAAAAGCAGATTACGATTCTTCTGGCAGATTTTTCAAATTGGGCCAGCGATAAAACTTTAAATGCCAATATTTTCGCTTTGATTCTCATTTTGGGAATCGTGGCAGGGGCTCTTCTCATTGCGGCAGGCATTGTAAAGAATAGCCGGAAAAGAGGAAAAGAAAAAGACTGACAGAATTTCTCCCATGGGGACCATGCCGGGAAGATAAAAGATGACAGAAGATTACAGATATGTTAAGATAAATTTACTCTGAAAGCCCAGTCTCAATGGACAGGCAGACTGCGTGCTGGCACGCAAGGCTGCATGAACATTTGAGACGCTAACCCGTATGAGTAAGGAGCACGGTAGTGCGGATTGCGAATACGGGTAGGGCGCTGCGTGCCAGTGGCACGCGTTTAGCGCCGACCGAAGCGGAGCGGAGACTTGCGGGAGCACGCAGTGCGGAGCAATCCGTGGCTTTTATGCGTAGTGGTGCCTGCGTCAGCAGGCATGTAAGTTTACTAAAAATGGAAGTAGCCGGAGAAGGATCTGCGTCAAATGTACACGAGGGAGGGAAGACTATGAAGAGAGGAAAGTGGAAAATTTTTTGCTGCGTCCTTGCAGGGGCTTTGCCTTTGTCATGGGGAAACACTGCCCTGGCAGGGGAGACGGCGGTGATAGGCGGGGCGGACGGCCCTACCAGTATTTTTATCGCAGGCAAAGAGGAAAACGAGGAAGCTTTTTTGTCACAGGACCCTAACGAAGCGGCGGAGGCTTTTTTAAAGGCATTTTATACAGTTGATTTTGCACAGGCAGATATTGTTCTCAGTACCCTTTCACAGGAGCAGGAGCAGTTGGAGGGGGAAATTTTGGAAGAACTGGAAGCTGCCTCCGAAGAGGAGGGAGAGACCGAAGAATCCACGGAGAAGGATACCAAATCCACGGAGACTTCAGGAGAGATAGAGATTACAGTGTTGGGAGAGAATGAGGAATCGTTCACGTATTCTTATGATTCCATTCTAGGAGCTCTGGAGACGATGTCTCCCTATTGCCGGATGAGTGAAGAGGCCTGGCAGGACCTGATGGCTAAGCGGGGGCTGGCACAGCTGTACGGAATGGTACAGGACGAGGGGCAGGATCTGAGTGTGGAAGAGATCACTTTGGAAGAGACTTCCCAGGAAGAAGGAGAAGCTTGGTACGATTTCCAGGTATCTCTGAAATTTGCCGGGGAAGGGCAGGGGCCATTTACAGTTTCAGGACAGATGGATCTGGTTTTGGATGGAGAAAATGGCTGGATGGTAGAGTCCTTTTATTCCAAACTTTAAGGGGATATGACTGTGGCAGGACAGAGACGGAGGGTTAGAACATGGGACAGAGAGAAGCGCTGACGGAAGAATACAGAAAAAGCGGATACGGTGAAGTCTGCAGGGAGTTCACCAGGGAAGAGGACTTCGTCATTATGAGAGACGGCGTCGGCCTGCACACCTTTATTTTTAAGCCAAAGGATTTAGGCCGGGAGAGTTTTCCTGTGATTCTGCAGAGATCCTGCTATCCTTCCCACGCAGAGGCTTTGGAGATACACGGAGTACAGATGGCGAAAAGGGGATATGCTTTTGTGTTCCAGTTCTGCCGGGGAATCGAAGAGTCCCAGGGAAAATGGACGCCCAATGTAAATGAGAGAAACGATGGCATTGACACGGTAAGATGGCTGGCAGGACAGCCTTGGACAGAAAATATAGGGTACTGGGGCTGTTCTTACCTGGCGGCGGCAGGCTGGGCCATGGCGGATGCAGTGTCCCCTTATATGACCAGTATGGCTCTCACCCATTATGGGACAGACCGTTTTAAATCCGCTTATGAAAAAGGCATGTTCCGACAGGATGTGCTGACCTCCTGGAGTATGCAGAACTGCGGATGGGAGGTAAAGGCCGATTATGATCAGGTGTGCCGCTATATGCCCCAGAAGGAAGTGGACACGGCCCTTTGGGGAGGGGAGGTTCCCTGGTACAGGGAATACGTCTGCAATACTCGAAAGGAAGAGAAATACTGGCAGCAGGGCTGGTGGCAGCAGTTGGATGAGATTCCAGGCAGGGTGCAGATTCCTCTGCTCATAGCGGAGGGTTGGTATGACCACCACCTGGGGAGTGCCCTGGAGGCGTGGAACAAGCTCAATCCTATCTCCAAGAGACACAGCCGTCTGATCATCGGGCCCTGGAATCACGGTTTTGAAGTCTGCATCCAGGGACAGAAGACAGACCATGGGAAAAACAGTGAAATCCAAATGATTCTGGAATGGTTTGAACAGACTCTGAAGCGGAAGGAGCTGCCCTGCCAAGAGGTGCGGACGTATCAGATTGGAGAGGACAAGTGGCAGAAAACAGAGGACAAGGTGCAGAGAGAAAGGGAAGAAACGGCATTCTATCTCTCTTTTGGAGGGGATTCCGGCCAGGGCTCTTTGACTGTCCAGGAGAAAAATCAGGAGGGAAAAGCCTCTTATATCTATGACCCGGATCATCCGGTAAAATCCTGGGGAAGTGAGTCATGTCTCTATTCTTGGGGAAGCATTGGAAGCCTCCTTCAGCCGTCTCCCGGCTGGAGAGACGATGTGCTCACCTTTATCTCAGATCCTCTGACAGAGGATCTGAGGATCTTCGGCCGGATGCAGGCAGAGCTGTGGGTTTCTTCTGACTGTGAAGATACGTCATTTACAGTTAAGGTCATGCGGGTGACGCCGGAAGGGGAGGCCTACAATATTCGTTCTTCCATTGCCTCCCTCAGCCATGGTAGCCAGGCGGGGGAAGCTTATGTACCCCACACCCGCACACAGGTGAAGATTGATATGTGGGACGTATGCTACACTGTAAAAAAAGGAGAGCGCCTGCGGCTTGACATTTCCTCATCCAACTATCCAGAGTACCATATCCACTGTAATTACAGAGGGATCTGGGGAGAGCAGGCCAGGAAACGCAAAGCCTTTCAGACGGTTTTCGGCGGAGGCGAAACGCCCTCCTGCCTTAAGATTGAGATAAAGAAGTAAAGATACTTCCCAGCCCATTTTTTAATGAGGCAAAATCTTCCGTGTCGATGGGGAGAGCCCTCACCGTAACATAATCCCCTTCCTCCCCGAAAGATGCGACAATACCTTTTGTATCTGTATAACGCAACAATACCGCATAAACTCCCCCCAAATTTTCTGGTTTTTTATACGACTTATTGCACATGGCAGCGGACGCAAAACTAAAAGCATCTGTATTGCAGGCTTTTCCTGCAAGTGTACTTACAATACCGTGACAAAGGTATTCTTCCATGGAGGATTTAAAAAATTCATCAGTGTCATTTGTATCTTCTGCCATGAACTCTTTTTGAATACTTTCAAATAACTGATTCCAGATATTCTCAGACTTTTCCCATATTGTCATTTCTTCGTATGCCTCATAGCTGAGCCCAGCCCATTCATTAAAAAAGATTTTAATTTCTTCAGGCATTCCTTCACTATCACCGCAGCGTGCGGTTATTTCAGAGGCTAGATCCAGCATGGCATATTGAAAGAAGTCTGTACCTGCCGGAACATCCTTTGGGTAAGAAAAGGCGGGAGGATTCATATCTCCATATTCTGTCAGTTCATTATAGCTGTAAATGGTTTCGTTTACCTCTGTGCCTGAACTCTGGTTTAGAGCCATCAGTTCTTCCCATGTATATGGATAGGCGTAAACATTCATGCTCATAACATTCTGGCTGTTCTTATAGAAGCTGACAATCCAAGATGCATTGGAGTAGCATAAAATAATGTCTGCTGCTTCCTGCAAATCTTCTGGTGCCTCTCCAGGCGTATTGTACAATTCCCATAATTTATTGACAATAGAACTGCCTGCGATATCTTTCACCTCTATTCCTGCAGTAAGCGATGAACGAAAAGTATTCAACTCCTTCAAAGTTCCCGTACGGTATATTATTTTTTTAGGAACATCCTGCTCTACCTGTGCAATAAGATTCCGGATAGCCGTTTTTACTTCCTCATTGCCGGTAAATAGTGCAATGGCAGAATCTGTTATTTTAGAGCAGCCGGCAGAAACGATATTTATCGCCTGCTGTGCCATCCAGATACTTGCATCTCCAGCAGAATCTGCAGATTCTGAGAATTCAATCTCCTGGAAATGCAGCATCGGCAGATCGGATAAATCCTCCTGTGTCTCGTCCAGGACATAAAGTTCGCCATTTTCACAGGCATAAATCACAAAGTTTACTTCATCGGCATAGGACCAGTTTACTGCCAGCGTTCTGTCGGCCTCATTGTATCTTACGAATTCATCACTTGCGTAGGAGTAAAATTCTCCTTCAGCCGCTTCTGTATACTGGTTTGTTACAACACTGCAGAGATAGATATTATAAATGTAACGTCCGCCCTCTGTGGCTTCCGGAGTATAGGTGCGGACAATGACTTCATCTTTCCCTTCTCCGTCCAAATCAATGCGGCAGAAAACAGCCGGCCTGGAAGCATCGCTGTTTGCGGCGGCGATATTCTTTAATAAACTCTCCAGCATGGGATCCAGAGGTTCTGTACTGTTTCCAGGCTGGGAGATGTAGTATTCAAAGGTCTGCGGATTTATATTGACAACTCCGCCTCTGCCGGAATCTGATCCTTCAAAAAAGATAGAAACCTCTCCCTCTGCCGTAAAAGCAAGCTTGTAGGGCCAGTAGTAGGGGATATCCATCTCATCCAGCATTTTTATCAGATTGCCATTTTCATCTATGGCCGCAAAAGCGGGCCCATAATATCCGCTGTAATAAATACAGCCGTCCTCTCCGAACAAAACTGCCTCTGATGAAGGCGATCCTTGGCACTGGCAGCGCCAGACAAGACTTCCATCCGAGAGATTCAGCTTAATCAGGCTGCCGCCCTCCATATAAAAATAAGCATCGTCATACAGGCCAAACTCATTGCACTGAGTGAGCTGAGCGGCCGGATAGCCGTCTGTCTCAACGCTCCAGACAACAGTTTTGTCCTCTGTGAGCCCTGTGATTAAAGCACGTTCCAGAGTCGCATCGCCTTCCTGCGTGTATTCCCGCTCAAAGGTTACTTGAGTTACTGGTTTTACAGATTCAGCCCGGGGGCACAGGCCCCAGAACAGCCAAAGACTCATCCAAATTCCAGCTCCGGCCATCAGCCGCTGCAGGCTGCGGATTTTTCTGCTTTTCATTTCATATTTCACTTTGATTCCCCCTTTTCGATAAAGGTATAATGTCTAACGGCATTATATCATAGTGAGAATATTCTTGGGTTGGATTTGTAAAAAGATTCCCAAAAAGAACACTTGTTCGATTTGAGCAAATGTGGTATAGTACTAATAAGTTCAGTATCAAAGTACAGCGCATATTCCTTGCAGGAAAGGAAACACTACTATACCAGAATAACAGGAATCGTTGAAAAGGGGATGAGCCGCCATGGGAAGAATTTATTTCTGCATAGATCTGAAATCTTTTTATGCCTCTGTGGAATGTGTGGAGCGGGGGCTGGATCCCATGACGGCCAATTTAGTTGTGGCGGATATGGAGAGAACGGATAAGACCATCTGCCTGGCGGTCTCACCCTCCATGAAAGCTCTGGGGGTGAAGAACCGGTGCCGTGTGTTTGAGATTCCCGCCAACATTCCCTATATAGCGGCCACCCCCAGGATGCAGCTTTACATCCAGTATTCGGCTGATATATATGAAGTTTATCTGAAATATTTTTCCAAAGAAGACATCCACGTGTATTCCATTGATGAGGCGTTTATGGATGTAACGGACTATCTGCCTCTGTACCGGACCAAGCCCCGGGAGTTAGCTTTGAAGATTATGGAAGATATCAGAGAGACGGTAGGAGTCACGGCGGCTGGGGGAATTGGGACGAATCTCTATCTGGCCAAGGTGGCCTTGGATATTACTGCAAAACATTCGCCGGAACACATTGGCTGCCTGGATGAGAAAAGATACCGGGAGACTTTGTGGAACCACAGACCGCTCACGGATTTCTGGCGGATTGGACGGGGGACGGAGAACCGCCTGGCAAGGCTTGGGATTTTAACTATGGGGCAGGTGGCCCAGGCAGATGAAGAGCTTCTATATAAAAATTTCGGCATTGACGCTGAGCTTCTCATAGATCACGCCTGGGGAAGGGAGCCTGTGACCATGCAGGATATTAAGAATTACCGGCCCAAGCATTCTTCTCTGTCCAGCGGCCAGGTTCTGCCCCGGGATTACACCTTTGAAGAGGGGGAGCTGATCCTGAAGGAGATGACAGATGGGCTGTGCCTGGAATTGGCAGAGAAGCATCTGGCAGCCTCTGTAATTTCGCTGATGGTGGGGTACTCCAATTCACTGGGCATCCAGGCGGCCAATGGTTCTGTGACTATGGGAAGCTGCACCAGTTCATACAGAAGGATTCTCTCCCGGACACTGGAGCTTTACCGACGGATCACAGACAGAAGATATCCTGTGCGGAGGATGACGCTTAGCCTGGGAAGGCTGGAAGAAGAGACGTACAGGCAGTTGGACCTGTTCTCGGATCCCCAGGAAGAAGAGCGGGAGCGGAGGCTTGCGGATGCTGCCCTTAAGATAAAAAAACGGTATGGAAAAAATGCGATTCTCCGGGGGATGGATCTTGAGGCGGCGGGAACCACTATGGAGAGGAACCGGCAGATAGGAGGTCATAAGAGTGGCTGCTAGAAGAGGTAAGATGGACTGCAGGGACAGGGCCAAGCAGTTTATGCCCTTTGATGCCCTGAAGGGACTAAGGGAAGCCTTGGCGGAAAAAGAACATATTTTGGAGGAGCGGCGGATTCTGTCAGAGGATCAGGAAGAAGAGCTGGATCGAAAGCTTCATGAGCTTCATCCGGGAGACCTGGCGGAGATCGAGTATTACCAGGAGGAAGAGCGCCTGCACCTGGAGGGCAGGGTACGCAAAATTGACACAGCACAGAGAAGGCTTTGGATTGAAGATCTGGAGATCCCTTTGGGAGATCTCCAGAGTGTGAACCGGGTAGAAGATTGGCTTAGTCCGTGAGAACGATCTTTTTCCATTTTCCCTGGGCGTAGCGGAGCATACATACGATCCCCGTAATGAGCCAGGTCAGTCCCGTAGTGTACCAGACCGCCCAGTATCCCAGAGCGGGGATGGCGGACAGTCCGATGGAGAAACCAATGCGTCCGGCTACTTCAGCAAGACCGCTGATAAAAGCGAAGACGGAATCTCCAGATCCGTTTAAGAGACTGCGGGCAATATAGATCATTCCCAGGGGAATGTAAAACAGGCTGGTGATCTGTACGGCTCGCCCTCCTATGGCGATTACGCTGGCATCGTCCACGAAGAGGCCCACGAAGTCCTCGCCCCATATAAACATCATGGCGCACATGAGAAGGCTGAAGATAACCACCAACAGGCAGGAACGTTTGTAGCCTGTCCGCACTCTGTCCACATTTCCGGCTCCCAGATTCTGCCCCGTAAAGGTAGCCAGAGCCGTTCCCAGAGAATTAAAGGGCTGCTGTACCAACTGTTCAATGCGGTTGGTGGCGGTAAATGCAGCGATGACATCGGAGCCGAAGCGGTTGATTACGCTCTGGAGAGCCACGCAGGAAAACGCGATGAGGCTTCCCTGGGCGCCGAAGGGGATGCCAAGTCGGAGCATTTTAGACTGAAGGCTGGAGCTGATCCGGAAATTTTCTTTTTTCAGGCGGAAGTAGGGATTTTTCAGCACAGCGTACGCGATGCAGCCCAGGGCGGACAGAAGCTGGGCGGCGATGGTGGCGATGGCCACCCCGGCCACTCCCATGTGGAACACCAGCACCAGGACCAGATCCCCAATGATGTTGAGGATGCTGGAGAGCACCAGGAAAATCAAAGGCGTAGTGGAGTCCCCCAGGGCCCGGAGCATTGCGGCGATCCCATTGTAAAGGACCACGGAGAAGAGGCCTCCGCAGACGATCCTGGTATACAGCAGGGCATCCTGGAAGATGTTTTCCGGCGTATTCAGAAGTCTTAAAATGGGGGCGGAGAGCAGTACGGAAACCACGCTCATAAGAATCCCCATTCCCAGCATCAGGTAAAGGGAATTTCCGATGGAGTCTTTTACACGCCGTTCGTTTTTCATTCCAAAGTACTGGGAGATCAGGACGCCTGCGCCGGTGGCAAAGCCGTTGCACAGGCTGAAATACAGAAAGTTTAAAGAGGCAGTCATACCTACGGCGGCCAGCGCCTCTTTGCCTACATAATTTCCCACTACAATAGAATCCACCATGTTGTAAAACTGCTGAAAGATATTTCCGATCAGCATGGGAAGCGAGAACTTCAGCAGAAGGGAAGTTTCGTTTCCGGAAGTCATGTCCTGTACGTATTGTCTTGCCATTTCATTTACCTCAAAAATTAAAATATGTCTACAAAACAGATTTATTTTATTCCAGAATCCCAGAAAGTCAAGAGGATTTTTATCTGCATCAGATCAGCAGGCCAAACCGCAATGAATCAAAGACCCCGATGCAAGCATACGGGGTATTTGACCCTCGCAGCGTTCGCCAAATGGATGCGCTAGCGCGTCCGCTTGGCTCACTGCTCGCGGGAATAAACCTGCAAGAGAGATAATATAGTAAAAAAAAGGACATAAAAAGTTTAATATGGACGATCAAAAAATTGAAAACCTTTTGAATCTTGCCCTGGACGCAACGATCCGGGAGAGAGAAAAATCCCCGGATCTGGAGGCAGGCTACAATCCTCTGGAAAAAACATGGCAGGTGATCATACGGTACAGCGGAGATTTTAAAGAGAGGGTCCGGCCGGGCTGGGAGTTTACCCCTTTGTCAGGAGGGTACGGTGTGCTGGTGCTCCCCCAGCAGGATCTGGAATATCTGGCTTCCCTTCCGGAGATTCAGTATATCGAAAAGCCCAAACGGCTTTTTTTTACTTTAGACGTAGGAAGAGCCGCTTCCTGCGTATCGGCAGTACAGAGCGCCAGGTATAATCTCTTTGGGCGGGGAGTGATCGTGGCGGTCATAGATTCAGGGGTGGATTATTTTCATCCTGACTTCAGGAAGGAGGACGGCAGCACCCGCATCCTGGAGCTTTGGGATCAGGAGGCGGGGAGAATCTATACCCAGGAGGAAATTAACCGAGCGTTGACTGCAGGAAGCCGGGAGCAGGGATATGAGATTGTGCCGGAGCAGGATTTCAGCGGCCACGGAACCCAGGTGACTGCCATTGCCGCAGGAAACGGAAGGGCTTCGGGAGGGCGGTACAGGGGTATGGCGCCGGGGAGCGATCTTCTGGTGGTGAAGCTTGGGATGGCACCTGAGGATGGCTTCCCCAGGACGGCAGAGGTGATGAAGGCTGTGGAGTACGTTATACGGAAAGCAGAGGAATTTGGAAAGCCTGTATCCGTCAATATGAGCTTTGGAAATGTTTACGGCTCCCACCGGGGCACCTCTCTTCTGGAAACGTACCTGGACTATATGGCGGATCAATGGAAAAACGTTATATCGGTAGGGGCTGGAAATGAGGGAGGAACAGGAGGCCATGCCTCGGGAAGGGTACCTATGGATGAGTCTGCCGTAATTGAACTGCAGATCAGTGAGTTCGAGACAGGGCTCAGCCTGCAGATCTGGAAAAATTATGTGGATCAGTACAAGGTTACGGTGATCCATCCAAACGGCCAGGAGGCGGGGCCTTTGGGCCAGGAAGCCGGAACGGCCAGGTACCGGCTTGGGGAAACGGAGCTTCTGGTGTACTATGGGACACCTAGTCCCTATCAGGGACTGCAGGAGATCTATATAGAATTTATCCCCGGAGATACTTATCTGGATGAAGGTACCTGGAAAATTCTTTTGATGCCCCAAAGGATTGTGGACGGAGCGTATAATATGTGGCTGTCAGATGCCAGGGTGAGGAATCGGGGGACGAGATTTCTGCAGCCCACGGCCACAGCCACTATGACAATACCGGCCACGGCAGGAAGAGTGATCAGCGTAGGCGCCTATGACGCAAGGCGCCAGCAGTACGCAGTGTTTTCCGGCAGGGGATGGCCTCGGGAAGAATTTTACACACTGCCGGATCTGGCAGCCCCTGGAGTGGAAATAACCACAGCATCTCCGGGGGGAGGCTACGTCTCTGTTACGGGGACCTCCTTTGCGGCGCCTTTTGTCGCAGGGGCCGCAGCTCTGCTGATGGAGTGGGGCATACAGGAAGGGAATGATCCCTTTCTGTACGGAGAGA
The DNA here is from genome assembly GCA_018712605.1 of Candidatus Choladousia intestinigallinarum. Taxonomy (GTDB): domain Bacteria; phylum Bacillota; class Clostridia; order Lachnospirales; family Lachnospiraceae; genus Choladousia; species Choladousia intestinigallinarum. The sequence continues at coordinate 17,147 of DVGR01000219.1, read as the reverse complement.
AAGTAAAATCTTATCTTCAAAGAGGGGCCAGACAGCTTCCGGGCTTTGAACAGTGGCCCAACAGCGAGCTGGGCTATGGAACTCTGTGCGTCAGGGACAGCCTGCCTGTGTAGGCAGGCTTTAAGCTCCCCGGGGAAAGACTATTCAATGGGAACTTCGTAAAATTCTGCCGTCTCCAGGGAGCTTTCCTCAGCGGAAGCTTCCTTCAGAAACAGAAGGCATTCTACTTGCTCCACATCCAGTATCCGGTCAATGGCAAAAGAGTACAGATACGTATCAGAATCTTCATCAAGATACCCCATGCTTCCAGGTCCCATATATAAGGACGGGTAGGTGGTTCCGTCTTTCAGCCTGACGCCCTTAAGGGCAGGCGGTTCTGCGAAAAGAGTATATTTCTGCACTTCTTGATTTTCATCCATATATTCTCTGGTAATTTCCTGCCGGGGGAATTGATACTCAGCAGTGAGGGAGATGGGAGAGATCTCCACATGAGTTACCGTCGCCTCGGAATCTCCCAGAGGCACATTCAAGTCACATTCCTTGGCGATGCCGTGTCCCTGGAGAGTCCAGTCAAAGGTCCAGTCTCCTTCCACATCCGGGAAATATTCTGCCTTGGCCACGGTGCCAAGATTTTTCAGCTCCACATGAATGGGCTTATCCAGGAAATAGCCTTTTTCATCGGTCTTTGAGAGAATCATATGATATTCCAGGCTTCCGTCCTCCATGGTATAAGAAAGTTCTGGGATCAGTCCGTTTTCGTCTGTCTCCAGAGATTCCAGGGAAGAACCGTCAGCCAGAACCGGACGGCCGCTGCCGTCTGAAACGATTCCATTATAAAATCTTGCGCTCCAATTAAAATCCTCACGTCCGTCTACGGTAATGTTTTTAACTTCCAAAAAGGGCTCAGCTCCGGCTTCCAACTGATATCCCTCAATCTTAAAAGAAAGATGGGCGTAATAATTGTCCGTAATGCTCTGCTGAGCTGTCACAGTGATTCCATTGTCTGTGCAGGACTGTTCCACGAAGGAGGCCATCTGGTTTGATTCCAGTTCCTGCTGCTGTTCCTCTGATATATGAAGGCCTTCAGAAAGGCTGCGGCTCCAGTTCCTGTATACGGCTGCGGCCCCTGTCAAGGCAAAAAGAGATATGGCGGCGGCAGCGGCGGCCACAGCAGCTCTTTTCCTGAAATGTTTTCCAGGGCGGGCAGTTCGTCTGTAGGGAAGAAGCTTTCCGCCAGATCCCTGTGAGCTGTCCTGGATCTGCTTTAAAGCAGCGTCCGCCTTTTCCTGGACTGTTTTGGGTATCTCAATTTCTTTTTGCAAAATTTCTATAGCATCCTGTTTTTTCATACGGTTTTTCTCCTTTCTTCCCGATAAGTGTCCGACAACTGATCCCGTCCCCTTGCCAGTCTGGTGCGCACAGTACTCTCCGGCATTTCCAGAATCTGGCTGATCTCGCTGGTCTTGAAACCCTCTATATAGTAGAGCATTAGAACCAGCCGGTACTTTTCATCCAGACCGTTCAGGGCCTCTTTCCACTCTGCGTTTATAAATCCTGAATCATTTTCGGGAATTTCTGGTATTTCATTTGTCCAGTTCAGAGCTTCCTTTTTTCGCAGAAGATCCCTGCATTTATTTACAAGGATTCTGGTTATCCAGGTACGGAAATATTGATCCTCCCGAAGCTGATCCAGCTTTTCCCAGCAGCACAGTATTGTCTCAGAGATAGCGTCCGCAGCGTCTTCGTCATTATAAAGAATCGCCCGTGCAGTTTTATAGAGATTCTGCATTTGGGACTGGATCAGCTCCGTAAAGGCATCGGGATCCTTTTTTCTTGCTTTTTTAACCAGGTTTTTCATAAAAGTTCCTTTCATAAAATCTATGGGCGCCGCAGTGCTTCTGCAGTCCAAATTCAAATTTATGGCCTGCGAAAAGATGGGCTGTACGTACAGCAGCATGTGTTTCATGCTTTCAATTATTAGACAGCAAAAAAAGGAAAAACGTCTCAAAAATATCATTTAGTAGTTCGACCATATTGTCAAGTCCCCGGATTCCTCCGTGCTTCGCACTCTCGGAATCCTACCAGGTATTCGGAATCCAGGCTGCCGCCTTACTTCCTCATACCTGTGGTCGTCTCAAAAGCATAGCCCCCGTGGTCTGCCAGCAGCCCCCGGGCTCTTGCTTTGAGACTGGATGCAGGGATACATTAAGTCCCCGGATTCCTCCGTGCTTCGCACTCCCAGAATCCTACCAGGTATTCGGAATCCAGGCTGCGCCTTACTTCCTCATACCTGTGGTCGTCTCAAAAGCATGGCCCCCGTGGTCTGCCAGCAGCCCCCGGGTCCTTGCTTTGAGACTGGACTTAATGTAAAATCGGGATTGCAATTTTTATGAGAAAGTTTATAATCAGAGGTAGTGCCGGGACATAAAGGACCACTTGTTCCTTGTGCAGCGGCCCTGCGGATTAAAAAGAACGATCAGAATTTTGCGATAAAAGAAAGGAGAACAGTATGGCACATATTATTGCAGTTGCAGGAAAAGGCGGAGTGGGGAAAACAACCCTCTGCGGACTTTTAATACAGTACTTGTGTGAGTCAGGGAGAAAGCCGGTCCTGGCTGTGGATGCGGACGCAAATTCCAACTTGAATGAGGTGCTGGGAGTAGAGACAGAGATCACTCTGGGTGAATTGAGGGAAGAGATCGAGCGGGCCGGAGTGGACAGCCGCTACCAGATCCCGGCGGGAATGACGAAGCAGGCGTATCTGGAGATGAGACTTTCCGATGCTCTTACAGAAGAGAAAGATTATGACCTGATGGTAATGGGAAGAACTCAGGGACAGGGATGCTATTGTTTTGTAAACGGACTGGTACAGACTCAGATTCAGAAGCTCCAGAGCCATTATCCTTACGTAGTGGTGGACAATGAGGCAGGCATGGAGCACATCAGCCGGGGGCTGCTTCCCACTATGGAGACAGCGATTCTGGTAAGCGACTGTTCTAGAAGAGGCGTACAGGCCGCAGGGCGAATCGCAAAGCTGATGAAAGAGCTGAATTTCAAACCCAAGCAGGTGGGACTGATTGTAAACCGTGCCCCGGAAGGGAAATTGGATGAGGGCACCCTGGAAGAAGTTAAAAAGCAGGAGCTTAACCTTTTGGGAGTCGTTCCTCACGATGATATGGTCTACCGGTACGACTGTGACGGAAAGCCTATTGTACAGCTTCCCCAGGGATCTCCGGTGCGGGAAGCTCTGAAAGAAATTGTGGATAAGCTGGGGTTATAAAGACATGAGGCTTGAAAAACTTCAGGCTTACCTGAACGAAAAAGGATGGCCTTTTCAGTATACAGAGGAAGACGGGCTGGGAAGCGTGGACTTTGAGTACAGAGGCATCGGCTACCACGTCTGGGAGTTTCAGGAAGACGGATACGGGGCAGAGAGCAATGTAAGAGACGGAGGCCGTCAGGAAGAGTATCGGGACAGCTATGAAGAGGAAATCATCCGGGTTATGGAGGGGTGGAAATAGTTAAATTCCATTCCAAAAGAAAAAGATGATGCCAGGGGCAAAAGCCCTCAACTATGAATCAAAAGGCAAGAGAGCAGGCGGTGAAAAGGAGAATAGATCTTCTGTACAGCCTGCTCCTTTTGATTCCTGCAGCAGAGTAAAAGGTTTTAAGTGAGAGCATTAAGGAGAAAAGCATGGTTCACATATTTTATGCCGAAGACGATCTGTCTATCGGACAGGCGGTAAAAGAATACTTGGAGCAGAGAGGATGTTATGTCTCCTTATTCCCGACTGTGGAGGATATGAAAAAGGCTGTGAAAACAAAATTGCCGGATCTGACTCTCATAGACTGGAATCTTCCGGACGGGCAGGGAGACGGGCTTTGCAGATGGATCCGCCGTGGCTGGCCAAAGCTCCCTATTATTTTTCTCACGGTTCGGGGAGAGGCAAAAGATGTGGTGGCAGGTTTTCAAAACGGAGCCGATGATTATGTGGTGAAGCCCTTTGAGCTGGAGGTGCTGTATTCGAGGATTGTGGCTCTGCTGCGCCGTACAGGAGGGATGGAGTCTGTCCGTTATTCCTGCAATGAAATTTTTCTAGACACAGAGAGAAAGCAGGTGCGCTGCAAAGAGGAGGAAATACTTTTAAGCCAGCCGGAGTATGAGATCCTGCTGATTCTTCTGAGAAATAAAGGAAAGACTGTCACAAGAGCGCAGTTGATTTCCCAGGTGTGGGACAGCAGAGGAAGCTTTGTAAATGATAATACATTGACGGTTGCCATGAAGCGCCTCAGAGAGAAGCTTCATCACCCGGCCTGCCTGAGGACAGTGAGAAGTTTTGGCTATCGGATGGAGGAGAGAGTATGACGAAAGGGATGAAGAAAACAGCCGGGAGCTTACTTCCGGTTCTGATCTGTCTGGCAGGGATTCTGCTCCTATCTTCTTTATGGGAGAGGCAGTATGAAAAAGCAGTTTTTTCCCATCTTGGGGCTTATGTCCAGACCTGCCTGGAGCGATATCCAAATTCCAGGGGGGAGGTTCTCGGCCTGCTGAAGGAGTATCAGGACGCAGGGAATAAGAGGATCCAGGGAAACGATTATCTGGAACAGTTTGGGTACGAAGAAGAGGATTTTCAAAGGGGTACAGCCAGCAGGGGATGGCACCCGCTTCTGGCCGCCTTTATAATTTCAGCGGGATTTCTGTTTCCCTTTTGGCATACAGACCGCAGAAACCGAAAAAGGATCCGGGAGCTGACAGAATATCTGGAGCAGGTAAACACACAGGCATCTGGGACTTTGCTTTGCCCAAGAGAAGATGATTTTTCCCGCCTGCAGGATGAGATCTATAAGACGGTGACGAATCTGCGGGCGGTCAAAGACGAGGCGGTAAAGGCCAGAGAGAGGTTTGCCGGGCATCTGGAGGATATTGCGCACCAACTGAAAACACCTATTACAGGCGCCCTGCTCACCCTGGAGCTTCTGGAAGGAGAGATACAAAAAGATCAACTCCCCGGCTGTCAATCCTCAAAGAAGAGCCTTCGCTGCCAGTCCATCCGCAGAAAGCTGGAAGGACTGAACCGGTTGGAAGAAGCTCTTTTGACTCTTTCCAAAATAGACTCGGGGGCGCTGAAGCTAGAAAAAGAGACTGTGGACGTATACACAGTCCTGGAGCTGGCAGCAGAGAACCTGGAGGAGCTTATGCGGCAGGAAGGCGTTTCTGTGGAAATTCCGGAAAAAGGGCAGATACAGATCCTGGGAGATATGGAATGGACCATGGAAGCCCTGATAAATCTCATGAAAAACTGCATGGAACACTCTAAGAGGGGAGAAAAAATTTATTGTGACTACTCCAGGGATCTTTTATGTACGGAAATCCGTATCTGGGATAAGGGCGAGGGATTTGCCAAGGAAGACCTGCCACACCTTTTTGAACGGTTCTACAGGGGAAAAAACGAAAAAGGAAAAGGCTGCGGAATCGGCCTGGCTCTGGCCCGATCCATAATTGAAATGGAAAACGGAAGTCTGACCGCCCGGAATCTTCCAGAGGGAGGCGCCTGCTTTGAAATACGGATCAGATAAGCCTTCTAGTCACCGGGATGTCACTTTTCTCTGATAGAATGAGAATGTATCAGAAAGGAGGGATTTTCTTGGAGATCGTGAGATGCGAAGGAGTCAGGAAAATATATGGAAAGGGAGAAAACCAGGTGAAGGCCCTGGATGGAATCGACCTGTCTTTGGAGAAGGGGGAGTTTGCGGCAGTTATGGGAGCATCCGGGTCAGGGAAGTCTACATTGCTGCATATTCTGGGTACGGTGGATCAGCCCACCCAGGGGAAGGTTATGATTGAGGGAAGAGATATTTCCCGGATGAAAGCATCGGAGGCAGCCTTGTTCAGGCGGCGGAAGGTTGGATTGGTGTACCAGTTTTACAATCTCATTCCCACTGTAACCGTAAGGAAAAATATTTTGATGCCTCTTCTTTTAGATAAAAGAAAACCAAACCAAGAGTATTTTGAACAAATTGTTTCCTCCCTGGGAATTGAAGATAAGCTGGAAGCTCTTCCAAGCCAGATTTCCGGGGGGCAGCAGCAGCGGGCTGCTATTGCCCGGGCGCTGATGTACCGTCCGGCCATTTTGCTGGCTGACGAGCCCACCGGCAATCTGGACCGGAAGAATTCGGAAGAAATCATTGCCCTGCTGAAGCTTTCCAGCCGCAGCTTAAAACAGACCATACTCATGGTAACCCATGATGAAAAAGCAGCCCTGGAAGCGGATCGGATCCTGGTTATGGAGGACGGGCGCATTGTCAGTGACAGAAAGCGGGGGTAGGGATATGTGGAAGAAAGATTCTTGCAAAAAGGCAAACCCCTTTGCAGGCTCTCCGGTTTTCCCGGTCGCTTTTTTTGCCGCTCTTTTATTATCTTTGCTGGTCAGCTTGTTCTACAATTTCTGGAAGTATGAGGTAGAAAGAGTATGCTTAGAGGAAGGAAGCTGGCAGGGAAGAATTGCAGGAGAGATCAGCCTGGAAGAGCTGGAGGCTATAGAAAACTATGAGAATCTGCAGGAAATGGTGATTCGTGAAGATCTGTCCCAGGGGCAGGAGATCACAGTGGATCTTTATTTTTATGATATGGGAACCATTTTAGCAGACGTGCCGAAGATTGCTGCCCTGGCCGGACTTTCTGCCGAGGCATCATCCTACCATCACAGCCTTTTAAACCTGTACATGATCCGGGATCCCGGGGATCCCGCCCCCAGATTGATTTTTCCTATGTTTTTGGCAATTACGGCTTTGGCCTGCATTTCCCTGATCCTGATTATCCATAATGCGTTTGCGGTATCTATGCAGAACAGGATCCGTCAGTTCGGCATTTTATCCACTATTGGAGCTACGCCTGGACAGATCTGCCTTGGCCTTATGCGGGAGGCTGCGGTTTTGTGTGCAGGGCCTGTGCTGACGGGGAATCTTTGCGGGATTCTCGTGAGTATGGGAGTGATCCGGTGGCTGAATGTTTTTGCTCAGGGATTGATTGCAGACCGCCATGAGGCAGAGTGGGGATTTCATCTTATGGTCCTTGCGGCGTCCCTGGGAGCATCGGCAGTGACTGTCTTGGTTTCTGCATGGCTGCCCGCTGCAAAATTAAGCCGGGTGACGCCTTTGGAAGCTGTCAAAAACCCGGGGGAGGCCCAGCTTAAAAAGAAAAAATCCTCGCCTGTTTTGAGCCGTATTTTCGGCATAGAGGGAGAACTTGCCGGAAATGCCCTGAAGGCACAGAAGAAAGCCTTCCGAACGGGTACCCTTGCCCTGACCTGTTCTTTTCTGGCCTTTACCCTTATGGAATGCTTTTTTACCCTCTCAGGAATCAGTACCAGAATGACGTACTTTGAAAGATATCAGGATGTCTGGGATATCATGGTTACAGTAAAGGACACAGATATAGAAGATTTTACAGACATCAGGAAAATTCAGAACATGGAGGGTGTGAGAAGTGCTGCGGCCTATCAGAAGGCGTCTGCCAGGAGATTTGTTTCCCAACAGGCGCTCAGCCGGGAGCTGGCTGCTCGGGGAGGCCTTGACAATGCTCCTGAAAACCAGGCGCAGTCATATAAGGATGGCTGGTTGGTGAATGCCCCCCTTGTGATTCTGGATGATGAAAGCTTTTTGGAATACTGCGGTCAGATTGGGGCAAAGCCGGAAACGACGGGAGCGGTGGTATATAACAGAATCCGTGACGCAGAAAACTCAAATTTCAGAAACCCGGAGTATCTGCCGTATTTGAATGAGGAGCTAAAAACAGCGGTGTTATGTGGAAGCAGCCCAGAGGAAAACGCTGCCGAAATTTCCGTACTTGCATATACTATGGAGGCCCCTGTGCTGCGGGAGGAATATGCTACTCTGGATTACTATGAATTGGTACACTTTCTGCCGGCCTCCCTGTGGGAAGAGATAAAAGCTTCCGTGGGGGGAGAAGAGGCTGACACTCTCGTGCGGATTCTGGGAAAGGAAAGTGCGGCATTAGAAGAGCTGGAGGAAATCCAGGGAGAGGTGGAAACGCTTCTGGGAAAAAACTACATGGTTGAGACAGAGAATCGAATGCAGGAAAAAGCGGCTGATGAAAGGGCCAGAGAGGGAATGATGGCTATATTAGGCGGGTTCTGCGCTCTTCTGGCTTTTATTGGAATGGGAAATATATTTTCCAACACCTTGGGATTTGTCAATCAGAGAAAAAGGGAATTTGCCCGTTATCTTTCTGTAGGTATGACGCCTGCAGGCATACGTAAAATGTTCTGTGCGGAAGCGATTGCAATAGCAGGAAAACCTCTGGCAGTTACTCTGCCTATTGCAGGAGCGTTCCTGGTCCTGATGCTTAAAGCCAGTTACCTGGAATTTTCAGTTTTTATGAAGGAGGCTCCGGTTCTTCCGGTTCTGCTCTTTATACTGGGGATTTTTGCGGCAGTGGCTCTTGCGTATTACCTGGGAGGGAGAAAAGTTCTGCACCAGGAACTTTCACAGATGCTGCGGGATGACTCTCAGTGGTGAGAAGTACAGAGATACCTGAGGCAGGCAGGAGCGGCGACAGCGTTCTGTACGTCAGAGAAGGATCAGCATCCGCAGACAAACGGCTGTTTGTCTGCGGATGCCAAGTATCAATGGTCTGCTGGTTTTTTTGTATTACTGCTGTATAAGTTGGAGAAATAATCAGAAAATAGAACTAAATTTTAAAAATAAAATAATTATAAATTTACAGGAAATGTATTGACAAAAATAAAAAAGAAAGATATAATACTGACATACAATAAAAGCTGAACAAAACCAAGGAGGAGATTCCAATGGGAAAGTAAGCCGATTCATTAAATGAAAAAATTTAGTGAAATCAAATTTTAAAGAAAGTGAGGTACAGACCACCAAAAACTTAAATTAAAACTCATAATATAAAAGAAAGGAAGGTAAGTCCATTGGACACAGTAGAATAGCGGGAGGCATCCAAAGAAGATTGAGATGTCTCCCATTTTTATGGTTCAGGAAAGTTTTTTTGCCGTAAAAGAATTTTCCTGTGCCATAAATGTTTAATTTCCCTAAGCAGCGATCCAAGCAGCCGCAGCCTAAATCCTGCGCCAAGACTCGCATGCGAGTCTTGAGTCGATTTCTGAGCCTTGGGGAATTGAGGGAATGGGAAGCCTGTGCGGGCTGGCTCGCTTTGTTCAGGCAGCAGAAAAATGATTACGAAAGGGGAAAATAAATGTACGCAGTAGGAATTGACATTGGAACAACCACGGTCTGCGGTGTTTTGCTGGATGTTAAAAACGGCCGGGTGGAGGATGTAAAGACTCTAGATAACGATGCGGCTTTCAGGGGACAAGCTTATGAAAGGCTGCAGAACCCAGAGAGAATTTGGGAGCTTGTGGAGAATATTTACAAGGGGTTTCTTTTGGAACATCCCCAGATTGCCTGCATAGGACTTACAGGGCAGATGCATGGAATCTTATATACGGACCGGGATGGAAAGGCTGCAAGCCCGCTGTTTTCATGGCAGGACGAACGGGGAAATGAGCCGTATCCGGGAGAAGAAGGGAAGACGTACGCCCAGGTACTCTCAGAGCTTACGGGTTATTCCATGGCCACGGGATTTGGCCTTACCACACATTTTTATAATTTGAAAAATAATCTCATACCGGAAGGAGCCGTTTCTTTCTGTACGATTCAGGATTATATGGGAATGCGCCTGACGGGAAGGAAAGCTCCGTGCCTGGCTGTGTCGGACGGGGCAAGCTTGGGCTGCTTTGATCTGGAGCAGATGGAATTTGACCGCAAAGCATTGGAAAAGGCCGGAATCAATCCTGAAATCCTTCCCTCATGCACGGCAGACTGTTCCCTGCTGGGGAAAACGGCAGAGGGTATTCCGGTATCAACCGGGATCGGCGACAATCAGGCCAGCGTCATTGGTTCTGTCAGGGAGCTGGAGGGAAGCGTGCTGGTAAATGTGGGGACAGCCAGCCAGATTTCCACGGGGCTGACAAAGTATGTAAAAGCAGACAAAACAGAACTTCGGGCCATCAGCCGGGATCAGTATATTCTGGTAGGCGCAGGCCTTTGCGGCGGCAGGGCTTATGCGGCGTTGGAAAGCTTTTTCCGCAGGACGGTAGAGCGGATGACTGGAAAAGATCCTGGAAAGCTGTATGGAGCCATGGAAAAAATTTTGAAGGAGAGAGGCAGCCAGGGAACTGATTTGAAGGTGGACACCAGGTTCTGCGGAACCAGGACAGAACCAGGGCGCAGAGGCGGCATCGAAAATCTAGGCCTCGAAAATTTTACTCCCGAAGAATTTATCTTAGGAGTTTTGGACGGTATGGCTGAGGAACTGCATACTTTTTACAGGGAGATGGAGAAGCTTGGGGTGGCCAGGGCAAAATACTTGATAGGAAGCGGCAATGGCCTGCGGATGAATCCCTGGCTGCAGAGGATTTTCGAGGAAAGATTCGGACTTCCCATGCAGATCCCGGTACATAAAGAGGAGGCTGCTTACGGAGCGGCGCTGTGGGCGCTGACAGCGGCAGGGGCGTACCCAAGTATCAGAGAAGCCCAGCAGATGATAGCGTATGAATAAAAGAATAAGTGGGGCTGCAGCAGCAGTCCCACTAGAAATAAACTTTTACTGATCTCTTCTTACAGCATGGTAGACAATATCGGCAAATGCTATGCAGTCTCCCTCTTTAAATTCTTTTCTTTCATTGATCTGAAGCCTCACTCCGTTTACAAAGGTTCCATTTTTGCTGTTGCGGTCTCTTATATAATATTTATGGTTTTCCATTTCAAGACTGGCGTGAATTCGGCTGACTGTATCGGAAGGGAGCAGAATGTCTGCTTTCCCTTGACTCTTTCCTATGAGAACCGGTTCGGGGCTTGGGAAAATTTCCTGGGGGCATCCTGGACATGAGGTGATCAGCCGTATGACGGGAAAAGATTTATTGGAAACCAGACATCTGGTTTCTTCATCCGAAACCAGGAGGGAAGTCTCCTGGGAGGAAGACTCAAGATGATTTTCCTGGTACATTTCCTGGTGAAGTTCCCGATAAAGGCTGTCATCTTCCTCGTCTTCTTCCGACCAGAGGGGTTTGGAAGCTTTATCTTTCTCATCTTTTTTCTTTTTCCAATGGTTATTGGAAAGAATGCCTGCGGCAAGAGCCATAAAGAACAAACCGCCAGCCTCTGTGAGTTCAAAAATTCCAAAGAAAAGCAGAATCTCAGATCCCAGGATAACAGCCAGCACCGAAAGCAGTATGGCAGGATGTACTTTTTGAAACAGCCAGAAAGTGCCTTTCTTTTCTCTGGAACTACTTTGAAGCGGTTGGGAGAAAGGATCGGCAGTTTGCCGTATTGCTTTTTGGGCGGGTTTCTCCGAAGGATCGCTGGGGGCTGCCTGCTCTTCTTTTTCCCGGGCAGAAATTCTTCCAGCCGGTTCTTTTTCGCAAATCGGCTCTGAATCCTTTTTTTCCTGGGTAAAGTTCTTAAGAAGTTCCTCCAGAAGCCGCTGAATACTGATATTTTTTTCACTGGCTCTTTGGTACAGTCCATAGCCAAGAGCCACTGCCTGGCCGTCCTGGTGCTCCAGACGCCGGAGGAAAAAGTCGGCCAGAGAAAGAATAGAGCTTTCAGGATTTTCACCCGGATAACAGCACAGGAGAACCCTTCCGGTATCTGGGCTGAGAAAGATGGATTCTGGCTCAAACAGCAGGAAATCCGCCGGGATCAGATACCTGCGCAGCGCCTGCAGAGTTTCCTGTATTCCAGATAAAATATTGATCATGTCAATGCATTCAAGCTTCTTTTTCTCATATAAGCTCTCAAGGGACTGTCTGGAAGTGATTTCATAATAAAAGAAGAGCGCTCCGTCCCGCAGGGAAGAGTGCATTGGCAGAAGCCCGGGGATCTTATTGTTTTCTATCATGCGTATACTGTACATTTCCCGGTCTGTATTTTCCGGCGCTTCCAAGACAAGGTAATTATTTTTTGCGTCTCTCCTGTATTCTGCTTTCATCCTTTCGCCTCCATTCCAGTACGCCTGCGGTGTTTATACGCTTTTTATCCAAAGGCATCCTGAGCTAAATCAGCGAGTCCCCGGATTTTTCGGATATCTGCGGCTGGGTTTTGTATTTCACAGCTCCATGACGCAGAAAGGGCAAGGCGATTCCCGGAGAAGAATTTCATAGCCAGGCCGGGAACCGGAAAGTTTCCGCTAAAGGAGGCTTCCGCTTTTTCGTTTCCTACCTGAGCCTTTCCTTTTAAGCTGCGGCTGCCCAGGAACCGGGAAGAGCGGATATTGCTTTTCAGCCGTTCAGCAGCCTGCTGGCCGTCTTTTGCTGTAAGACTGTTGCTTCCCGAAGCAGCTATTTCACATACGAGTCCCTGAAGGACAGCCCGGTCATGGACATAGAAAGAGCAGTAAATAAGCGCTGTAAGCACAAGAACTGTGAGAGATACAACGAAACACGCTTCTACTGTAAGGCTTCCTTTTAAATTTTTTATATATTTTTCTGAATGCATATAACGTCCTCCAAGGTTATTTTCATCAAAACCGGATGGATTTATATCAAAGTGCGCCAGATCCCAGCCAGAAAAGGATTTCCCAGAGCATGTCAGCCAGAAAAAGGAAAGGGAGAAATGGAAGCTGAGTTTTCCTGTCCGCCTTTCCAAGAGAAAGAAGGAAAATGGAGAGCAGCGCCGCAAAGAAAAAGGCTGCCGATACCAGAATGACTGTCCTGGAGAAGCCAAGAGACAGCCCGCAGATCAAAACCATTAAGCTGTCTCCATAGCCCAGGCCCTCTCTGGAAATCCAGGAGACTGTCAGGCAGAAAAGTCCGGGAAGGATGCCGGTAAGATAAAAGATTATCCCTTGTTCCCGGTGAAGGAGATGTCCGGACAGTGCCAGCAGAAAATAGCCCGCAGCCAGTTGGATATAAACTTTTCTGCACTTTAAGTCTATGGATGCCGCTGCTCCCAGGAACAGCCCCGATAAAAAACGCTGATATATCATATTGCCTCCCAATATCCGCCGGAATTTCGCCAGTGCAAAATAGAGAGGAACCCGGGAATCTATACTTCAGATGAGGGTGACTCCCGCCGCTGTAAGCCACGAGCAACAAAACAGTTTCAGTGGCATTCTTGCATTACGGTGACGCCTGCCCGCATTTTGAACACATCCTCATGTTTCCGGCCTCTTCCTTCGTCACTTTCCTGACGGTTCGTTTCAGGCCGCTGCAGGACAAGCTTGTGTGATACCGGTTCCCTTCGTTTGTAATATAGATCCCGCTTCCCGGATGATCCCCGCACTTCTCACAGGGATGATATTTGCCGCCGCTGTTGTTGCGCAGAGTCTCAAGGGAGCTTTTGCTGACCTCACGGATGGACAGCTTTAAGTGAGTGCATTCAGGATCCGCATGACAGACGGTGCCGGTAACGGTGACGTATACATATTCCTGTTCAGTCTCTTTTTGGTCGCCTCCGTTTCCGCCGCTGCCGTCGTCACGGCCGGTCCAGGCCCGTACTCTGGCTCGCTGCAGAAAAAATACGCCTGGGAGCTGGATGGGCGCCCGAAGCTGGTACGTAAGCACCAGATCAATAGTCTGTCCGTCTTTCAGGACAGAAGATAGAAGCATATTGGCATTTTTGATGTTTTCCGTATTTCCTGCTTTTTTCATAACCTGCCCCTGGGCGTAAGCAACAGACACCACAGCCGCTGCGGTTTTTACGCCGTTTCCTGTCTCACCAGCATACTGGACGGAGTATGCAGCAGTACCCATAGACTTGCTGATATCAGAAAGGGCTGTTCCAAACTTAACGGCTGTTTCCATGGCTATGCAGTACTGCAAGGCGGCTATCATACAGATGAGAAAGAAGGGAAGGGTAAGGGCGGCTTCGACTGTAAGCCCTCCCCGCAGCGGGGCAAAAAAGAATGCTTCTGCATCAGATTTTCTAAAAAGGAACATTGTGGGAGAGAGTATTACCTTTCTTTTAGAATATACTTTAAGATTTGTGTGCTGCAGATTTAATCGAAATGACCGATTCTTATTCTCTGTCTTTATTTCTGAATACAGAAGCATTCATTTTCACCCCGCTTTCCTGGGAGGCAGCCCTATGCTTTTTAGTTCTTCAGCCGTATTGCGTGAGCGCAAAGTACAAAACAGTCCGTCAGTATTTTTAACCGGGCGGCTTTTGGATTATGCTGTCAGCCGCTGTCCAGATAGGAAATTCCTCCGGTCTGCACAATGCTTATATCCTCCCCTTTTATCTTGGTCACAGCCTGGGCGAGACTGAAAAGCACTGGCTTTATTTCCCATTCTGTTCTGGTCTTAATCCCTACAACGCAGTTTTCTGCTCTGAATTTTTGGCTTCCGGGAATGCTCTTAAGATTTACTTCAATCATGTCAAGGGCTCTGAGCTTTTGCTTGGAGAGGGAACCCATATTAAGAAGGATTCTCAAATAGTCCTTATAGGAGAGACCTTTTTCCTGCCCGCTCCCTCCCTGATCAAGAATCTGAGTAATTCTACCCAGGTTTTCCAGGGTCAGTGTCCAGGAAGAGGCGTCCTTGGTGAGAGGAACCTTATCCCCTTCCAGAAGAGTCCTGACATCAATCAGGCTTTCACCGTAAGCCCATGCCAGCAGAAGCGCATGCTTTGTGGCTGATGTGAGAGCGGGTATTCCTAAAAAGCCGGTGAGAGTTATGGCAAGAGACTGGGCGCTGCCGTTCATCTGGCTATTCTGAAGGCAGTACAGATAATTCATCCCCTCCCGGATCAGCAGCAGCTTATCGGCTACGGATTTCAGATTTCGCTTGTCCATGGCATTTCCCCCTATGATATATTCCAGTTGATACAAAAGGCCTTCACTGCTTTCCTGGCTGAGATAGTTGGGAAAGTAGTTTAGGAGATATTCCCGGAACAGGACGTCTGAGGCAAGCCCTTTATGCTTTTTTTCCAGATCCAAACTCCCTTTTTTCGTGATCTGGCGTGAAGGGAGCTGGGTCAGGGTGACCGTGTTCTGGGAAATCGCTTTGCCGCCTGTGACAATGCTCAGGGTACTTCTCATCCTGAGCTTGGCGATCTCCAGAAGAGGGTTCTTTCCTTCGCTTTGGGGCTGAGAAACAGAACCTCCGGCTTCCGCCTGTTCAGATTCCATTTCC
This sequence comes from Candidatus Choladousia intestinigallinarum, assembly GCA_018712605.1. GTDB lineage: Bacteria > Bacillota > Clostridia > Lachnospirales > Lachnospiraceae > Choladousia > Choladousia intestinigallinarum. The sequence goes on along the minus strand of DVGR01000219.1, from coordinate 1,971 downwards.
TGAATACGCTGTTCCTTCTGGCTTTCCAGATCCGACATCTGCGCATCGTTTTCCTTCCGGCTTCTTTCATATTCCTCCTGGTTTTTCTCAATCTGGTCAGTATCTCTCGCGTACTCCAGGAGAGCGCTGACTGCCTCTGTACCCAGGTTCGTTTTCATGTAGCTGACCGCCTGCTGATAGAAAGCTTCTCCCTTCTCATCGGTCAGGAGAGCGTAGCCGCTGATCTCGCTGTGGGTCAGCCGCAGGTTCCAGGGATCAAAGCACCAGACGGAGAATAAGTCTTTCTTGGGATTTGCATTGTAAGAAAGCAGTTCTTCAAACCGCTGCGCTGTCTTATAAATCCCAAAAGTCCCGCTGCCGTAAGAGGTGTCAAGTCCGAAAATATCGTACTTGTCCAGCAGATTTCTCTCGAATTCTGCCAGCAGCGAAAAATTCCCCATGCCTGTAAGATTCGCCGTCTGGGCCCGTGCTCCCTGTACCCGGGCTGATTCTGCGGCCGTACAGATCAGGCTCAGGAATAAAATGCAGACCAGGCTTAAAAATACGGTGATGGATCCTTTCTGTCCTTCTCTGTACATAGCGGCACTCCCTTAAACACTGTTGCTCTGGCTTACGATTTTGCTGAAAATACTCTTAACGAGATTGGTCAGCTGTGTCTTGAAAATCAGAACCAGGCTGATTAATACCACCAATATATTTAGCATGCCAAAAGAGATCTTTAAAATAAAGGCTCTATACATAAAGCACACTATGTATTATGTGCCTCTATCTGACTTGATATCTTTTGCAAACAAAAAAGGAAGCCTTTTTACCAGCTCCCTTTAACATGGTTATCTTATAGATTAGCTACTCTTCATATAATGCTGCTAATTTTGTTACGTCAATTTCTTTTTCAAAATCCGGTCGCATCCCTTTATAAAGTGTGTTGGTTAAATATCTGTTCCGATAATTGTAATTAGGATGCAGCCTTTCTTCAATTTCAGTTACACATTTTACTACTTTTTTGTTCTGCGTATCTCTTTCGATAAAATATAACGCTTCTGGGTTTATCTTAGGTTCCTTTGTGTTTGCGCTATCCATGATCATCATATTATGAGTCATGATAATTAACTGTCCTTTGATTTGCTTTGCTACCATTTCCAATAACTGAGCCGCCTGTAAGTCATGCATTCCTATTCCATACTCATCTATAATTACAGTTTTGCCAGCTACTGCTTCCATTAAAAAAGGAAGCAAATTTAATATTTCACGTGTACCCGTGGACTCCTTCACTAAAGGAATATCATATGTATAATCCTCAATTTTTTTAGTGAAGTAGAGTTTATATTTTTGACGCCCTTCTTTCCCTTCGATTTTTTTATAGTAGACATTTTTAATATCTTGGAACACATCTGCAAAAAAATCACCTAAAAGTTTTTCCAAAACATTCAGTTGAGGTTCTTCTGCTTCTGTAACCTCACCCCTTTCTAGATTGAAAAGGGGTTTACGCCCAAGAGAAGAAAACCCAGGCTTAAAGGCGACGCCTTCGATATCATAAGCAATATTCTGGAAGGCGTGCAAGAGTCTCATTAAATTGTCTGAGATATTGGAGCGGATATAGGATTCAGCTTTTTCTTCCACTTGATACAGCAGGATGGATAGAAAAGAGTGTTTTCCCCAATACATCTCAACTTGACTTTTTAAACTATCATAAAATTCGGTCGTTTCAAACAGCTTTTCATTTAGATATATTTTCTCGGGATCAATATCTATGAAGCAGCCACGGTTTTTACTTATACAATATTCCAAGCGCTCTTTGACGATTCCTGTCCCGTCCATTTCAATTAAATAGTTTCCGGTTTTCCCGCTTATTACAAAGTTGTATTCTAAGGACATCCTTTGGTCGCATCCAATGGTTCTATATTCTTGGATAATACTGTCTAGAGCGTTATTTTCCAAACTGTTTTTTAGAATCGAAAGTAGAGCATCCGA
>DVGR01000218.1 GCA_018712605.1 Candidatus Choladousia intestinigallinarum | reverse complement strand
AACAGCACGTACTTTTCAAAGGTCTTTAAAAAGTATACAGGCTTTTCACCTGATTCCTACAAAAAGCAGATGGAATCAATCATGCATTCCAATGTATAAAGTTGATAAGACGGGAGGACAGGTATATAATTGAAATGACAGTTAAGCCTGCAAATAAAAAGTCAAGGCTAAATTTATGAAAATTGAAAAATTTATACAGGTTGAAAAATAGGTATCAAAACAAGACCACCACATACGTGTTGGTCTGAAGAAAAGTGTTATGAAACTATTCGGATTCTGGAAGTGATAAAAGATATTCTTTTACCCGCCCATAGTAGATCCGCAAAAATTTATTAGCTCCGGCAGTCATATAGACATAATAAGCCTTACCTTGGGCTCGTTTCTTATCGAGGAATTGATAAACAGGATCATCCTGAGGCATGGTTTTGATTAAAACATCCATTACCTGAAACAGGGTCTTGCGGAGATCTGCGGAGCCTCGTTTGGAAGTTGGAACACTCTTTTGCTCATAAGAGCCAGATTCATTCACGCCAGGATCCACGCCGGCAAAAGCTGTGAGCGCGCCTTTGTGAGTGAAACGGGTCACATCGCCAATCTCAGCCATGAGTTGTGGACCAAGTGATGGACCTACGCCTTTCATCTGCATGACGATAGGATATTCTGGGAGTTTAGAGGCTGTTTCGTTCATAAGGGAACGCAATTCTTCCACAGTTACAGAGGTACTGTTAAGTTGGTCAACTGCCTGTTTGATAATAAGCTTTGTTACTTTATCCTTTGGAAGTACAGGAACAAGTTCCTTTGCTTTTCCATAGATTTCCTCAGCTTTTGACTGGCTGAAGTTGTACTTCTTTCTTTTGCACCACTTCTGATAGTGGTCAATGAAGGCATTTAAGGACATCTTACGAACACAGTCCACATGCCAGTAAGTGGATGCAAAATCAACCCATTTCTGGCTGCCGTCATTGCGTGCAGGACTGTCAAAGTAGGAATTGACACCAGGATAGGTTTGATCAAGGATGCCGATGAGGTTATTCTTCATAGCCGTCTTGTGTTTCATGTAAAAGCCGAACTGACGGTTCATGGTTTTGAGCTGATTGCGTAATTCATCCATAACACTATACTGTTTGAGATTTTGCCACTTGTCAAGTGCATATCGGGCGATTTTGACGGCATCCGCTTTATCGGACTTAACCTTACGAAGGGAATCATTGTCAAAGTCCTTGATAAGCTTTGGGTTGATGGCGCTGACGAATAGGTTGGCCTCGGAAAGTTGATGAGCAAGGACTTCATAATAACGTCCGGTGTGCTCCATGACAATACGGGATTCCCCCTCAACGGAATTGATAAGTTTAACAAGAGACTTAATGTCACTGGCCGTGTGATTGACCTCGAAAGGCGAAGCAACAATCTCGCCAAAAGGACGCATGATAGCAACCATACTTTTACCCTTAGAAACATCGATACCTACTGCGTTCATAAATTTGTCACTCCTTAAGAATTAATAATGCAATGGATAAGCACCAGTTTTACTCATTGCCTATTCAATCTACTGTGGTGTGACACGAATGCACCTAAGGCGATTCAACCTGCATAAAACGAACGCTGCGAATGAGGAGCTGGTTATCAGTCTTAACTACGGACGCGAAGTCCAAGAAAGGAAGACGACATACCTATTGCTCCCTCATTATACAGCTTAAGCAACAAGATGGGTAATTCCTTACTGGCTGTAAGGGATATTAACCATATTTATATTGTAGTAGAAGGGAGAAGCGTTTATGGTAAAGATTGCTATGGCTCAGATTCAGGTGTGGCCTGAGGATAAACAGCGTAATCTGAGAAAAATAGAGGAATACATTGAGAAAGCAGCAGGAGAGCAGTGTGATATCGTGGTTTTGCCGGAATGCAGTGATCTGGGATGGGCTAATCCGCAAGCGGGGGATGAGGCGGAACCTGTTCCAGGAAAGACCAGCAGTTTTCTTTGTGAACTCTCCAGAAAGTACGGCATTTACACGGCTTGCGGGATTACGGAAAGAGAAGGAGAGAAGTTGTATAATACGGCGGTACTTGTGAATCGTAAAGGAGAGATGATTCTCAAACACAGGAAAATTAATATACTAACTGGAATTGAAGATATGTACTCCGTGGGCGATTCCCTAAAAACGGTGGAAACGGAATTTGGAAAAATCGGGCTGGCCATCTGTGCGGATAATTTGGCTGAGTCTGCCGTGATTGGACATACTCTTGGCAGAATGGGCTGCCAGCTTTTGCTTTCGCCTTCTTCCTGGGCAGTGACGGAAGACTTCATCCAGGAGGGCCGTATATACGGGGACGAGTGGAGGGTGCCATACCAGATGCTGTCGAAGACCTACGGGATGGCAGTGGTGGGAGTGAGCAATGTAGGAGAAATACCTTTTGGACAATGGCAGGACCGGTGCTGCATTGGGAATTCCATGGCCTCGGATCCAGAAGGAAGGATTGTCAAAGAACTTCCATTTGGGAGAAAAGCGGAGACACTGGGAATTTTGGAGGTGGAACTGAAAAAGAATGGTTTATATGGAACGGCTCTGTCAGAGGCGGTCTATAGTAGAATTATCCAGAATTAGATGTTGTATAAACAGGTTCCCTTATGCTATACTGTATCAGATTAAATTTGCGGATCAATGATTCAAGTATGGCATTGACTTATCTGAGTAGGGGGAACAAGTCATGATTAATTTGCCGGCGGTTTTCATAGCTAACGCCGTAGGTATCTTTTTGATGATTATTCTGCTGGTCAGCAACAGGACGAGAGTGCGCAGTGTATTTTTTGATGAGAGACTGTTTGTACTGATGACGTTTCTTACGATGATGCAGTGCATCGTGGAGATGGTTACTTTTGTCATTGACGGAAAGCTTTTCCCAGGAGCACGGATTCTGTCTATAGTTTTGAATGCCTATCTGTTTGCGGCCAATATTTTCTTTGCCTATACCTGGACTGTGTATGTGGACTATAAGCTTTTTGAGGACATAGGGCGGCTGAAAAAGATTTATCCTTATGTAGGAATACCGGCTTTTGCTGTTATAGTTCTTTCGGTTGTAAATTTTTTTACAGAAATCTTTTTTACAGTAAGCGAGGGCAATGTATACAGCCGTTCTTCCATTGTTTACATACCGTATCTCGTTACGTACGGGTATCTGGCCTACAGCGTTGTGCTGGTGTACCTTTCCAGGAAAAAGACCAAAAGGTATATGTTTCTTCCCGTGGCGATTTTCCTGCTTCCGATTCTTGTGGGAAGTATATGTCAGTTTCTGTTTTATGGATTGTCTCTGGTATGGGTTTCCGTGGCGGCGGGTATGGTATCTCTGTATATTAACATACAGAACGAGGTATCATACGTTGATTATCTTACTGGACTGTACAATAGGCAGTATCTGGACCGGTACTTGAATTCCATAGTCCAGAAGCAGAGTGAAGGGAAGCTTCTGGGAGGGATCATGCTTGATGTGGATGAGTTCAAGTCCATTAATGATACCTTTGGCCATGCAGTGGGGGACGCAGCTTTAAGAGAAGCAGGTGAGCTGCTGCACGGGGCGGCGGAGGAAGGAGATTTTGCCGCCAGGTATGCGGGAGATGAGTTCGTCATTATAAAAACTGTGTCGGCCCGGTCTGAGATTTTCCAGATGATGGATAAGATCCAGAGCCGTACAGAAGCTTTGGCGCTGACGGGAGAGAGACCGTATAAACTTTCTTTTTCTATGGGCTGGAGTATTTACAGAGTCGGGGATGATACGGTAGACAGTTTCTTGAAGCGCATGGATGAGAGAATGTATAAAAGGAAAAGAAAGAAAAAAGGAATGGAGGCCTTCTGCCGATAATATGGCGGGGCCTCCAATTTTTTTATTTTATTTGGAAACTTCGTTCCTATGAAATAAAAATGCTCTGCGATGATCGCACTGCGGCACTTTTTTAATTATATTCTTCTGTATGGGCCGGCTTCACCGGAATGCCGTTTACCTCCACGGAATCATCGGCTGGAATGAGGAAATAGGGACGGCCGTTTAAAATTCGGGTTTCGATTAAATCAGTCCGGTCCGGTTTCACCGAGATGTTGATGTCGGGAGTTTTGATCTCAAATTTGCGGGTGTTTACCACGTTGGACACAAAGAGGGGGGCCTGTCCGTCTCCGGCTGCCTGTTCAAATTCAGTGTCAAACTGTTCCAGAGCGGATGCGTCGGCTCCGGTGGATTCCAGCAGATTCTTTACATCCTCCCGCATAAGGGTGAGGGGCTCGGGGTCGTCCTTTCGTTCTTCCATGAGCTGGGCCAGGGATTCATGGATGGACTTTACAGTCTCATATGTACAGCCGTCCAGAAGTGTGTCAGCCACCAGGGTGTTGAAGGTTTCCTTCTGGGAGGCAGCCGTCAGAGGCGGATCGCAGCCAAAGAGCTGCTGGGAGAATTCCTGCTTCAGCTCATCCGGGTTTTTGGAATAGTACAGAATGCTGTGCAGGTCTGTGTTCCGGTCGGTAAAGGCAGGGAAGAGAAAGCCGCTCACAGGCGGTTCCACTACCCGGTCACGGATTCTTTCATTGATGGCGTTGGTCTCAGCCTTATAGGAGAGCCCCGGTTTTGAAAGCTTCACAGGACAGATGGAACAGAGGATAAATTCATAGACGTCCTCCGAAGCGTCGAACATTTCCATACCATCCTTGGCCCGGCGGGGAATGTCGTAGGCCCCGTGTACCAGGATGATAAAGTAATTTTCCGTTTCCCGGTATGACTCGATGACCCTGTCATAGAAGGCTTCCAGGAGGGTGTCATCCTTCAGGCCGCTGCTTTTGAGGCGGAAGAGAAATTCCTGGGCGCCTCCCTCTGCTTCCTGTTCCAGGGGAAATTCCAGGTGCATGAGATTTTTCCCGATAGAGCCGGAGAGAGTCTTCTTGAAAATCTCAAAGTATTTAAACATGTCTTCCTCAGGAAGAGAGAGGAAGGCTTCCTTCATTTCCATCACTTTATTTTTTTCGCCGTCTACGTAGCAGCCGCAGATCCTGGTAAAAGGACTGCGGTCCGGCGTGAAGAGACGGCGGATTTCAGAAATCTCTTTTTTGTTCATAGCTACCTCCGTTGCTGTATAAAATGTCTGATTCCTATGCTGTTTACAGCCGCTGTACCAATTCTGAAAGTACGTAGAGGATCAGAAGGTGTACAGGATAGAACCAGTAAAAAAAGTATTTCATAGACAGGCCCCGCTTGCCGTTATAAAAGTAAACAGGGATGAAACCTAAGGGAGCGGGCAGTTCCCAGGTGACGGCTGCCGCTCCGCCGATGCACTGGTACAGCCGTGTCTGGCGCAGCAGATACAGGACAATGATTAAAAATACCCCTTTGTAATTATAATCGCAGTCTATCAACCAGGAAATGACCATGCCGGCGGCCATAATGGGCAGCTGCATCCAGGGCTTTTCCCTGAAATAGGAAAGGCCCATAAGTACCAGAAGCCCAATCAGCAGAGTAAAGTATACATTCTGTTTGTCGGGATCGAACCATCCGTTCTGCAGCGCCAGATCAAAGGGAATCTCTGAGATCAGAGCAAAGAGAAAGAGGCGGCCGGCATATTTTTTGGGGTTTCTTGTGTGCAGGAAGCCCTCCGCCAGAAGAAAACAGAAGATAGGGAACGCCAGCCTGCCGATGTCCCTGGAGACAGAATAAATCATCCGCAGCGTCTGCTGGGTGTCTGGGGATGAAAAGGCAGGGCTTATAAGCATGGAGCGTATCACGGTAGCTGCAGTATGGTCTATCAGCATGGAGATGACGGCGATCAGCTTTAAAGTGCTGCCTGAAATGCCAAATTTTTTTTGTTCCATAGATTACCTCCTGACAAAAGGATGGTTTGCGAAATAAGCATAAAAAGAATAAACATTTTCAGAAGATTTGTCAAGAAAAAACAGGGCAGGATCCGCAAAAGCGAAGCCTGTCCTGCTGGTATAAAAGGTTTATTTTTCCTTGGCCAGAAGCATAAGAATCTCATTGCTCCGTGTGATAAACTGGGTCATTTCCTCAGGAGCCAAAGGCTTGTGAGAGATCATGGCCAGGTCATAGAGCTGCTGGCAGATCATAGAAACCTTGTCGGAATCTTTGTGGGCGGCGATGTACTGAACCAAATCGTTGTTGGCATTCAGCACCAGGGTTTCTTTTCCGCCGAACATGGAGGGATCCATGCCGTACATATTGTACATCTTCATCATCTCCTGCATACGGCGGCTCTCTTCGGAGAGAGTGATAACGGATGAAACCTTAGGATTTTTCAGTTTCTCCACCTTCACCTCCAGGTTTTCCTTATTTAAAGCCTTGCGGAACAGCTCTGTAAGAGTGTCTGTGGTCTCCTTGAGAGATTCTGCGTCCGTCTCTTCACGGATAGAATCATTTACATCAGCGTCAATCCGCTGGAACTTTACATTGTCACGAATCTGCTCCATATGGGAGATAAAGGCGCTGTCAATATTGTGGCGGAGGATCACCGCATCCATGCCGGCTTCTTTGAAGAGGTTGATGTACTGGCTCTGCTGTACCTCGTCCGTCACGTAGTAAACTACAGTCTTTTCTTTTTCTTTCTGCTCTTCTGAGTCATCCCCGGCATTTTCAGCCTGACCATCTTCGGTCTTTGCCTCCGTCTCCTGACCCTCATCCTTGGTCTCTTCTTCTTTCACAAGATCCTTGATGGTCAGATACTTTCCTTCCAGGTTTTTGTAGAGAATGCAGTCGATCATGCGCTCCCCGAATTTGTGATCCTTGATGCAGCCGAACTTAATGAAGGGGCTGATATCGTCCCAGTATTTTTCGTAATTCTCACGGTCGGTCTTGCACATGCCGGTCAGCTTGTCAGCTACCTTCTTTGTAATATAATCCGAAATTTTCTTCACGAAGCCATCGTTCTGAAGAGCGCTTCTGGATACGTTCAGAGGAAGATCCGGGCAGTCAATGACGCCCTTCAGGAGCATCAGAAATTCCGGGATCACTTCTTTAATATTATCAGCGATGAAAACCTGGTTATTGTAGAGCTTAATGGTGCCCTCAATGGAATCGTACTCCGTATTGATCTTGGGGAAGTACAGGATTCCCTTCAGGTTAAAGGGATAGTCCATGTTCAGATGGATCCAGAACAGAGGCTCTTTGTAATCCAGGAAGACCTTTCTGTAGAAATTCCGGTATTCTTCTTCCGTGCAGTCGTTGGGATGTTTTGTCCAAAGAGGATGGGTGTCGCTTAGGGACACAGGACGTTTATGGATCTTTACCCGGTCTCTGGCAGGAGATACCTCCACAACTTCCTTCTCGCCATTCTCATTCTCTTTTTCTTCTGTCTTCGCATCCTCATGGATCCGCTCTACGATGACATCATCCTCACGCAGCTCATCTTCATCGATGGTCTCATATTCCTGGGGAGCGTTTGCCTTGGAGAGGAAGATATCCACTGGCATAAAGGAACAGTATTTTTCAATGACCTCCCGCATCCGGTATTCATTGGAGAACTCCAGGCTGTCTTCACCCAGGAAAAGGGTGATCTCTGTTCCTACCGTCTGTTTCGTGCCTTCTTCCAGCGTATATTCCGTGCCGCCGTCACATTCCCAGTGTACCGGGGCAGCCCCCTCTTTGTAAGACAGGGTGTCGATGTGTACTTCGTCGGCTACCATGAAAGCGGAGTAGAAGCCAAGACCAAAGTGGCCGATAATCTCATCTTCCGTGGTCTTGTCCTTATACTTGCTTAAAAAGTCTGTAGCGCCGGAAAAAGCGATCTGTGTAATGTATTCCTCCACTTCCTCCGCCGTCATTCCAAGACCGTTGTCGATAAATTTCAAGGTCTTCTCTTCAGGATTTACAATGACATCAATTTTCTTCTTATAATCATCCGGATAGGAGTATTCTCCCATAACCTCAAGCTTGCCCAGCTTGGTGATGGCGTCGCAGCCGTTGGAGATCATCTCCCGGACAAAGATATCATGGTCAGAATACAGCCATTTTTTGATAATAGGAAAAATATTTTCACTGTTAATAGAAAGACTTCCAGTCTTTTTGCTCATCTAAACCCACTCCTTTATATACAATGTGAATATGCTGTTTCAGCTTGTTCCTATCTTAATACCCAGGGAAGAAAAAGTCAAGAAAAAATTAGCACTCATTTTTGGCGAGTGCTAACAAAAAGGGATTTGTTTTTGGCGGAAGAATTTTTCCAGATTTTCTTCCCAGGCATGATCCAGGGATTTGTCCAGGGTAAAGAATTTTACCGAGGTGCCGCTGGTGCATGTGAGACTGTCCTTCTCATAGTTAAGATTTAAAAAGAGTCCGTCAATATCCTGAGGGGCCATGGCGACTCCTGACTGCTTCAAAAGCTGCTCCACATTGTGGGGGGCCAGGCGGAAGATAATCCGAAAATTCAAAGGAGTGTTTTTGCCCTTGATGAGGGACCAGAAAAGGGGACGGACTTTTTCCCAGGAAGCGTAAGGATACGGAGATGAGCTGTCCGCATCGGTACTGAAGAACTCTGGATGGTAAGCGCCGTCAATGTGAAAAGTGCAGAAAGTGGTCACAGACGCTTCCCACAGCAGGAAGGTGTCAAAGGTGTCTGTGACCAGAAGTTTTTTCATAAAATCTCTGGTATCCTGGATTTGAAAAAGACGCAAGGGTAAGCCTCCTTTTTCCCCGCAGCGGGGGCTTTCAGCCCCTGGGGCAGTTTCTCTTTCAGTAGTATAATGCAATAAAAAAGGATTGTAAACAGAAATAAAAATTTCCCCTTTTCAAAATAAAATCCATATGTTATGATTATCTAGTATTTATTACTACATAATCAGATTTTCAGAACATGATTTTCTGGCTGTGTGTTTTAGAACTAAGCTTCAGGAGGTTTATATGAGCTATACAATCGTAATGGACAGCTGCGGTGAGCGCACCGAAGAAATGCGGAAGGATAAAAGGATTATCTCAGCTCCCCTGACGATGCAGTTGGATGAATATTCCTTTGTGGATGACGATACATTTGACCAGGCGGATTTTCTTAAGAAGATTGCGGCCAGCCCGAACTGCCCTAAGTCTGCCTGTCCCTCGCCGGATTATTATAAAGAAGCTTTTGATCAGGGAACAGAGAGAGCCTATGCGGTGACTCTCTCTGCGGAGCTCAGCGGTTCGTACAACAGCGCTATGCTGGCCAGAAAGCTTCTTCTGGAGGAGAAGCCGGAGATGAAGATTCACGTATTTAATTCCAGATCCGCTTCCATAGGACAAACCTTGATTACTAGAAAGATACAGGAATGTGAAGAAGCAGGCATGGAATTTGAAGAAGTGGTGGAGACCGTGGAGGCTTATATAGACGGGCAGAACACGTATTTCGTGCTGGAGAATCTGGAGACTTTGAGGAAAAACGGGCGCCTCAGCAATCTGAAAGCCTTTGTGGCTTCCGCACTGAAAATCAAACCAGTGATGAAAGCTACCCCAGAGGGTACCATTGCGCAGTTGGATCAGGCCAGGGGGATCAATAAAGCCCTGGTGAAGCTGGTAAATTACCTGGTGGAGGATGTGGAGAACCCGGAAGAGAAAGTTCTGGCTCTCTCACACTGCAACTGCCCGGATCGGGCCGCCATGGTGCGTGACGCCATTTTGGAGCGGATTAAGGTCAAGGACGTCATCCTGGTAGATTCTGCGGGAATCACCACCATGTATGCCAATGACGGCGGCGTGGTAGTGGTGATCTGAGTTTGAGAAAGAAAATTCTTGAATAATTCCTGAATTCGTGTATACTTAATAACATGTGGTGTCCCTGGGAGAAGTCGTCCGCACAGGCATTTGACTTTCAGAAGCAGGGAACAGCCGTGAGTATTTGGTAAAAGGAGTGAGTACGAATGAGTCAGGAGAAGGTAGACCGCTATAAAGAAGAGAAGCGCAACCGTGAGAAGATCATGAAGAAAGAGAAAAGACAGTGGCTGGCGGTGAAGGCCGGCATGTCAGTGGTGGCGCTGGCTCTTGTGGCCTGGATTGGAGCCTCTGTATACTATGCAGTAACGGCGCCGGATCCCAATGCGGAGCTTCCTACCTATACGGTAGATACATCGTCTCTGGATGATTTTATAGAGAATCTTGACGGAGAAGCATAAAGAGTAATCACAGATACAGACAGATTTGGCTAAGGAGCCGCTCGAAAGAGCGGCTCCGAGTTGTTTCTTGATATTGTAATGAAACTTTGACGAGCCTATTTGCGGGTTATATAGTTCCTTTCTTAAACATAGTGCTTAAATATTTAGTTTGCTTGTAATTCTTTCTGCTCCTGTTCTTCATAGAACCGGTCTGCGATTATTCTTTGCCGCTGTTGTCCATTGTTAGCGCTGCATATCACTTGACGCTGACAAGTTAAAGTGCTAAAATGGTAAAACGGTGTGTGCCGCAGTGAAAGAGAAAAGATACAGGGAGTGTGAAAACTATGATCCGATATTTTGCCAAGCGTCTCGGCATGATGCTTGTGGCTCTATTTATGATTATTCTCCTGACCTTTGTGATTGAGCATTCGATCCCAGGAGGACCCTTTACCAGCGACCGGAAGGTGTCGGAGGAGGTGGAGGCGGCGCTGAACGCCAAGTACCATCTGGACGACCCGCTTCCGAAGCAGTTCCTGGATTATCTGGGAGGAATTCTCCGGGGAGATTTTGGACCTTCTTATAAGTATACGGGAAAAGATGTCATGGACTTTATCAGCAACGGCTTTCCCGTATCCGCAAGGCTTGGGGGAATTACCATTATCTTTGTGATTCTGGCCTCAATTCCTATGGGAATCCTTGCTGCTGTAAAGAATGGAAAATGGCAGGATATGCTGATTATGGCGGTAGCCACCATAGGAGTGACCATTCCTTCCTTTGTCATTGCTTCGATTTTAATCTATGTGTTTTCCTTCCAACTGAACTGGCTGCCGACCTTTGGCCTGGACGATTGGACCGGCTATATCCTTCCGGTGGTGACACTGGGCGGTTATTCCGTCAGTTACCTGGCGAGGCAGATGCGTTCCAGCCTCCTGGAGGTCATGGGGCAGGATTACATACGGACCGCCAGAGCAAAGGGCCTTTCTGAGACAAAAGTGATTTTTAAACACGCTCTGAGAAACGCCCTGATCCCTGTCATAACAGTCATTGGCCCGACCATAGCCAACCTGCTTACGGGGAGCTTTGTGGTGGAACAGATTTTTGCTATTCCGGGACTAGGCGTTCACTTTGTGAACAGTGTTTCCCAGAGGGATTACACCACCATCATGGGTGTTACCATTTTTTATGCCACTTTCCTGATGGCCATGGTATTCATCGTAGATATTTTCTACTGCTTAATTGACCCAAGAATTAAATATGAGTAAGGATGAGAAGAGATGGAAAATAAATGGGAGCTTTTGGAATCCTCCAACGAGGAGAGGGAGAAGATATGGAGAAAGAACAGGACCTTTGCAGGGGATGTTTGGTTTCGGTTCCGGCATAAACCCACTGCCATAGCGGGCCTGGTTCTGATCGTGGCGCTGCTGGCCTTTGCTTTTATCGGTCCCTATTTTACGAAATACAGCTATTCCAACCAGAATCTGGATGTGGTAAATATACCTCCCAGGATGACAGTGTATGTCACAAAGGACGAATCTGGATATCTGTACATAACCCAGTCCCTGAAGGTGCTTTGGGTGAACCGGGACGGAACCCTGGGAGAGCAGCTTCCAAGGCTTCGGGAGGAAGCGGACTCTTCTATGATTATTTTTGACTGCAACGGAGAAGAGGTGGGATTGTACTATGGAATCACCCCCTATCTGATTGCGGATCCCGAGACCAGGGTGATCTATGAGACAGAGACCGTCTGGAATAAATCTTACATATTGGGAACGGACAGCCTTGGCCGGGATATTTTGACCCGTCTGATGTACGGCACCCGAGTTTCCCTTCTGGTAGCCTTCGTGGCTGTGGCCGTGAATCTGGTTATCGGCATTGTATTCGGCGGGATCTCAGGGTACGCCGGAGGTATGGTGGATACGGTGATGATGCGTATCGTGGATATCATCAGTACGATCCCTCTGACCTTGTACGTGATTCTGATTATGGTACTCATGGGGGCGGGGATTCAGAGTATTATCATTGCCCTGGGAACCACTTACTGGGTAGATATGGCACGGGTGGTGAGAGGGCAGGTGCTGAGTCTCAAAAATCAGGAGTTTGTCATGGCGGCCAGAACCATCGGTTCCTCCACGAAGACCATTCTTCTGGAGCACCTGATTCCCAACGCCATGGGCTCCATTCTGGTAACGGTTACCATGCTGATTCCCTCTGCGATTTTCATGGAAGCCTTTCTGAGCTACCTTGGCATCGGGCTTCAGCCGCCGCTGGCCAGCCTTGGCACCATGTGCAACGATGCCACGGAGAACCTGCGGACCTGTCCCTACCAGCTCTTTATTCCGGCAGCCGTGATCTGTCTGATTATGTTTGGCTTTAATTTCATTGGAGACGGGCTTCGGGACGCTCTGGATCCCAAGCTGAAGAAGTAGGAGGCTATGTATGGAACCGGTATTGCAGGTAGAAAATTTAAAAACATCCTTTATGACCAGCAGCGAAGAGGTACAGGCCGTCAGAGGCGTGAGTTTTTCCGTGGAGAAGGGAGAGATCCTGGGAATCGTCGGGGAGTCCGGCAGCGGGAAAAGCGTTACCTCTATGTCGATCCTGCGGCTGCTGGCAGATACGGCAGTGATTCATAAGGATTCTAAGATTCAGTTTGCAGGGCAGAATCTGATTCAGATTCCCAAAAAGCAGCTCCGGAAAATCCGGGGAGAAAAGATTTCCATGATTTTCCAGGATCCCATGTCCTCCATCAATCCCCTGATTCCCGTGGGGAAACAGGTGGCGGAGATGATCCAGGAGCATCACCCGGACAGAAGCAAGGCGGATATTAAAAAAGAGGCGCTGGAGCTTTTAAGAAAGGTGCGGATCCCGGAACCGGAAAAGAGGTACAACAGTTATCCCCATGAATTTTCCGGGGGAATGCGCCAGAGGGTTATGATTGCCATGGCTCTGGCCAACAAACCGGAGCTTCTCATTGCGGATGAACCCACCACGGCCCTAGATGTGACCATACAGGATCAGATCCTTAGGCAGCTCCGGGAGCTGGAAGAAGAATATGGAACCAGTATTATTTTTATCACCCATGACCTGGGAGTGGTGGCGGAGCTGTGCGACCGGGTGGTGGTGATGTATGGGGGGCTGATTATGGAGGAGGCGCTGATTGACGATCTCTTTGAGTCTCCGGCTCATCCCTATACTATGGGCCTCCTGGCTTCGATCCCGGATTTGGAGCAGGATAAAAGCGTCAGGCTGCAACCTATTCCCGGTTCCCCGCCGGACATGACGAATCCGCCCAAGGGATGTCCCTTTGCGCCCAGATGTCCCTATGCCAGGAGAGTCTGCGGTCAGGAGCTTCCTGATTTTGTGGAGGTAGGGAATAGGCACAGATCCAGGTGCTTCCTTCAGTATGAAGACGCTCCCAGGGACAGCCACAATCCCTTTGCGGGAAAAAGAGAGAAAATCGCCGGGAATGCCAGGGCGGCGGGCGGTGAGGAGTAATCTATGAGCAGTGAAAATATATTAGAGGTAAAAAACCTCACGAAACACTTTAAAGGGCCTAAAAAACAGATTGTCCATGCGGTGGACGATGTAAGCTTTTCCATCGGCAGGGGGAAAACTCTGGGACTGGTGGGGGAATCCGGCTGTGGGAAATCCACCTGCGCCAGAACGGTCATCCGCATGTATGACGTGACGGCAGGACAGATCCTTCTGGACGGCACCGACATCACCAAGATGAAACAGCAGGAACTGAAACCCTTTCGGAAGAACATGCAGATGATTTTCCAGGATCCCTACGCTTCCCTGAATGCCAGGATGACCGTAAGGGACATTATTGCGGAACCTCTGGTAGCCCATGGTCTTGTGAAGAATAAAAATGAGGCCAACGATCTGGTCTATCCCATGCTGGAGCGGGTGGGCCTTACTAGGGAACATGCGGGCCGTTACGCCCATGAATTTTCCGGGGGACAGCGCCAGAGAGTGGGGATAGCCAGAGCTTTGGTTCTGAAGCCGGAGCTGGTGATCTGTGACGAGCCCATATCGGCTCTGGATGTCTCCATTCAGGCCCAGGTGATCAATCTTCTGAAGGATTACCAGGAAGAGAAGGGGGTGTCCTATCTCTTCATCGCCCACGATCTCTCTATGGTCCGCTATGTGTCGGACGATGTGGGGGTGATGTATCTGGGACAGCTTGTGGAGATCAGCGAGGCGGATGAAATCTATAAAAAACCGCTGCATCCTTATACGAGAGGGCTTCTGGGCAGTATACCCATAGCGAATCCCAAGCTGGCAAGGCTGAAGGTCAAAAGCAGTATCGAGGGAGATATCCCCAGTCCCATTGATCCGCCCTCAGGCTGCAGATTCCATACCAGATGCCCCTATGCCAAGCCGGAGTGCGCACAGAGCAAGCCTGAGCTGAAGGATGTGGGGGGAGGGCACCGGGTAGCCTGCCATCTGTATTAATCAGGCATACCGTTTTTGTTTAAGGTTTTATGGTTCGGAAAATCTCCGAACCTGGAACATAGAGACAGCAGGGAGGCCCGGTCCGCCCTGAGGCTGAAATATTTATATTAAGGAGGAGAAAAACATGAAGAAAAGATTAAGCTTGCTGCTGGCTCTCAGTATGCTTGCTGCAGCGGCAGTGCCGGGTATGGCAGGCGCCACCACCATCGACGATCTGGAGCAGGCGGCTGCAGGAGAGGAATCAGCGGGGGGAGAACTGGCTGAGAATCAGGAGATCACCTTTGTGCTGAACAATGAGCCGGACGGCATTGACCCCAATGTGACCAACAACTCCTTTGCCACACCTTTCTTAATCAACTGCTTTGAGGGTCTTGTAACCTATAATGAAGCCGGAGAAGTAGTTCCGGGAGAAGCCGAATCCTGGGAAGTAAATGACGACCTTACCGTCTACACCTTCCATCTGAGAGAAGGACTGAAATGGAGCGATGGAAGTGACCATACGGCAAACGATTACGTATACTCAGCGCTCCGGGTACTGACCCCTGAGACCACCTCTCAGTATGTAAACATGATTTCAGATTATGTGGTGAATGCCCAGGAGTATTATGACGGAACAGTATCTGCTGAAGAGGTGGGTATTAAGGCGCTGGACGACAATACCCTGGAGTACACTCTGAAAGCTCCCTGCCCCTATTTTGTGGATCTGGTGAGCATGTGGGTATATTTCCCGGTTCAGGAAGCCACCATCGAGGCAAACGGCGATAAGTGGACGGCTTCTGCGGAAGCTTACGTGGGCAATGGGCCTTTCAAGATTACAGAGATGAACATGGGCGAGAGCATGATCCTGGAGAAGAACGAGAATTACTGGGATGCTGAGAACGTGACTTTGAATAAGATCAATTACCGTTATATTCTGGACACTTCCACAGCCCTGACCGCATATGAAAATGGTGAGGTAGACGGCGTAAGATCCATTCCTTCCAGCGACTATGCCCGTCTGAAGGCAGAAAACGCAGGCGTACAGATCAGCCCCAGCTATGGAACTGTATATTACAACTTTAACTGTGCCGCAGAGCCCTATGACAATCTTCTGGTGCGCAAGGCTCTCTGCCTGGCCATTGACCGCGAATCTCTCATCAGCAACGTAGCCCAGGTAGAAGGAGAGCCGGCTTACAGCTTCCTGGCGCCTGGTTATGTGGTGGATGGCACAGATATCACAGAGGGACGTTCGGAATACGGCCTTTCCGCTACAGCGGACGTAGAAGGAGCAAAGGCTGCCCTGGCAGAGGCAGGATATCCCGATGGAGAAGGATTCCCCACGGTTCAGCTTTCCTTCTACTCAGACGACAATGTAAAGAAGATCGCAGAGGCTATTGCGGAGATGTGGGAGACTAACCTTGGCCTTGATGTTGAAGTGACTTCCGCCGATTGGGCTGTCTTCTATGAGTCCGTACAGAGCGGCGATTATGAAGTGGCGGCTATGGGCTGGAGCGCAGACTACGTAAATCCCATGAGCTTCCTTCCGCTTCTTTACACAGACGATGTGACCAACAATGCATTCTACAGCAATGCGGACTACGATGCCGTTGTAGATCAGATTAAGGTAGAGAAGGATTCTGCAAAATTTGCGGAGCTTGTTATGGAAGCCGATGCCATCGCTTCTGCGGAATATCCGGTGCTTCCCCTCTACTACAAGTCCAACAATTATCTGCTGAAGGATTACGTGCAGGGCGTGTACATGACGTCTTCCTCTAATATCTATTTCAAGAATGCCTCTGTACTGGCTCACTAAGAGGAAGTATGCGCTGTATCATTTCCACGGCGGGCTTCGGAGATATGGTTTTTAAGCTGTTTCCGGAGCATGCGCCTGTCACGGTGAAAAATTTTGCGGAAACGGTCCAGTCCGGTTTTTATGACGGGCTGGCCTGGTGCCGGATTGTGAAGGATTATGTGATCCAGGCCGGCTCCCCGGACAACGACATTATAACAGACAGTGACTGGCATATTAAAGGAGAGTTTGCGGAAAACGGAGTGGAAAATCCGCTGAAGCATATCCGGGGCGCCCTTTCCATGGCCAGGGACGAGGGTTTTGACACGGCGGGGACACAGTTCTTCGTGGTTCATAAAGATGCGCCGAAGCTGGATGGACGGTATGCGGCCTTCGGAGAAATGGAAGAGGGTTTTGCGGTGCTGGACGCCATCGCCGCAGTTCCAACCAGCGGCCAGGAGACCTGGAACCGGCCGCTTGTCATGCCGGTCATTCAGAAGATCCGTATAATAGAATAAGAAAAACAAAGGGAAAGCTGCTTTGCGGAGAGATCCAAAAGGCAGCTTTTTTCTGCTCTGCAGGAAACCAGGACACAGGATTTTCACAGAACTTTCATAAGAAAATCATAAGAATTTCAATAGAGAAACACAAAAATCTTCTAAGATACTCCAGTATAATAATTAACCGCTTATAAGTTCCCGGGATACAGTCCCGCAGACTGTAGAAATGAGCGGCTGAGAAAGGAGTACACTAGTATGAATCGTGTAAGAAAAATGGGAAGAAGGACGGGCATGGGACTTATGGCAGCTTCTTTCCTGGCAGCATCTGTGTTGTCCGCATCTTTTACAGCCTTTGCGGCAGAGGAGGAATCCGAAGAGACAGTGCGTGCAGAGACGCAGTCTTCCGGGGAAGGGATTTCCATGAGCACTGCGTACCCAGGCATTACGGCCCTGGCGGGGGAAACCATTGCCTTTGAACTGGATTTTGCCAGCCTGGATGGAAACGCATACGATGCGGATTTGTCTGTAGTCTCCATTCCGGAAGGCTGGGAAGGTTATTTTCAGGGCGGCGACAGCCAGATCAGCAGGGTACATATTGACGGGCAGTCTGCATTAGAGGAATCTGCCCTGGCGGAGTTCTCGCTGACACTTCCAGAGGATGCGGAGGAAGGCTCCTATGACATCGAACTGAGCGCCGATGCGGGGAACGGAAATGAGTCTTCTTTGGCCCTGGAGATTACGGTGGGCCAGGTGGAAGTAGGACAGAGCACCTTTACTTCTGAATACCCAGAGCAGCAGGGAGCTACGGGCACAACCTTTACTTTTGACATGACCATTGTTAATAACAGAAGCACGGATCAGTCCTACAGTCTCTCGGCGGAGACGCCTTCAGGATGGCAGGCCACCTTTACTCCCTCAGGAGAGTCTACGAACGTGGCAAGCCTGAACGTAGAGGCAGGAACCAGCCAGGGTATGACGGTCACCATTACACCGCCGGAGAATGTGGAGACAGGAGATTATACGATTCCATGTTCCGCTATCTCAGCAGATGATTCTCTGTCAGCGGATCTGCAGGTGACTATTACGGGAACGTACGGCGTGGATCTTTCCACTCCTACCGGAAATCTGAGCCTGGATGCTGAGGCAAATAAAGAAAAGGCCGTGACCTTAAGTGTTACGAACACAGGAAATGTAGATCTTGCCAACCTGAACCTGACTTCCTCTGCTCCCACGGATTGGGAAGTTCGCTTTGACGAATCTACCATTGATACTCTGGAGGCAGGCGCTACAAAGGAAATTACCGCTTATATAACCCCTGCGGAAAATGCCATTACGGGAGATTATGTGACCTCCCTTTCCATCAGCAATGACGAGGTATCTGATTCGGCTGAGTTCAGAGTTTCCGTACAGACTTCTACCACATGGGGGATCGTGGCAGTCTGCATTATTGTAGTTCTGGCGGCTGCTCTGGCATATATCTTTAAGAAATATGGGAGACGATAAGTATGGTACAGAAAAATGACGCAGTGATCGTCACAGAACATCTGACTAAGCGCTATGGAGCTAAAGTGGCAGTCAATGATCTGAATCTTACTCTGCGAAGGGGTGAAGCCTTCGGGCTTCTGGGGCCTAACGGAGCCGGGAAGACCACTACGATCCTTATGCTTCTGGGGCTTACAGAGCCAAGCGCAGGCAAAGCGTCCATCAACGGCAAAGACTGTACCAAGGATCCCCTGGCAGTAAAATCCGTGGTAGGCTACCTTCCCGACAACGTAGGATTTTACGGGGACATGACTGGACGCCAGAACCTCCGATTCACAGGAAGGCTGAACGGACTGGGAGGAGAAGAGCTGGAAAAAAGGATTGATACGCTTCTTGAGAGAGTAGGCATGACCCAGGCGGCGGATAAGAGAACCTCCACCTATTCAAAAGGTATGAGACAGCGTCTCGGCATTGCCGATGTGCTGATCAAAGATCCTGAGGTAATCATAATGGATGAACCGACTCTGGGGATTGACCCGGAAGGAATGCGGGAGCTTTTAAGCCTGATGCGGGAATTGTCAGAGCAGGATGGGAGAACGCTTTTGATTTCCTCCCACCAGCTTCACCAAATCCAGCAGGTATGCGACCGGGTAGGCATCTTTGTAGAAGGTAAGCTGATAGCCTGCGGAAATATGAAAGAGCTTGAGGATCAGATCCGCAAAGACGGTCACTTTGAACTGGAGCTTGGGAGAGCGCCCTGCGATGATAAACTTCTGAGCAGGCTGCAGTCTCAGGCGGGAATTGAAAAAATTGACAA
>DVGR01000217.1 GCA_018712605.1 Candidatus Choladousia intestinigallinarum | reverse complement strand
CCCGGATTTGTAGTGTACTATACGAATTACTCCATGATGATTGAGCCGGATATTTCTGGAATCCAGATGGTTTCCTCTTAACCAGTTTTCTTTAAAACAGCGGCAAAGGCCCGCAAGTGCTGTAAACTGCGCTTGCGGGCCCTGTTTTTACTTTTTGATTCAGCTATCAATCCAAGTCTGCCCTGGTTCCAGAACTCTGGTAAAAATCCTGGCGGCATTCTTGGGATCCTTGGCCTGATGAAATTTAAAGGCCATCTCTCCCCCAGGCATCTTACCCAGAATCTCTACCTTTCCCAGAGGGTTGGACATACAGTAACGAATACATTTCCCCTGCCCGTTCTGCATATTTTTCGCCCCGTCCACAATTTTCACGCCTTCCTCCAAAGGAACCTGAAACTGGGTACCTACTCCCCGAACTGGACGGCATTGGAAAATATAATAAGGAACCACCCCGGCCGCAGTTAAATCTTTCAACAACTTTCCTAAAATCTCTGGTTTATCATTGATTCCCCGAAGAAGGACCGTCTGGTTCTTTACGATAATCCCCATCTCTGCAAACAGGCGAATCACCGCCCTGGATTCCTGTGTAAGTTCTCTGGGATGATTAAACTGAGTCACGATATAGATCTGCTTTTTCTTTGCGTATTCTCTGAAAAGCTCCTGAAGCTCCTGATCCTGCAGGATTCTCTGAGGATATACCACCGGCGTTCTGGTGCCAAAGCGGATCAGGTCGATATGTTCCATCTCTGACAAGCTCTGAAGATATCTGCGGATAAGAGAATCCGGCATCAGGAAAGCGTCTCCCCCGGATACCAAGACATTGGAAACCTCTCTGTGTTCCCGTATATATTCCATCATCTCTTCAAAATTTCTGGCTATCTCTGAGTCACTGAGTCCTACCATCCGCTTGCGGAAACAGTGCCTACAGTACATGGCGCAGCGGTTTGTGGAAAGGATGAGGACTGTCTCTTTGTATTTATGCTGCAGGCCAGTCATAACCGTATTTCCCGCTTCGCCGCTTGTATCAAAATCTCCTTCCATGCTGGATTCCTTCAGAGATGGAATACACATCTTTCTGATGGGATCCTCTGGATCCTCTCTGTCTATCAGAGAGAGATAGTAATCTGTCACCAGCATGGGGTATTTACTGCTGATTTTCTCTAGCTGCTGTGTCTCTTCCCCGGTCAGTCCCAAAAAAGGCGCCACCTCGGAAGCCTCGGTATAGCTTTTTCCTACCGTTCTGTAATCCAATTTCTTTCCTCCTTGATAGTCGGATTGAATCACATGCCGGCCAAGGGTTCAGACACAATTTTCACTTTTTCTGCACCGCAGCAGTTCAGACGATGCATCTGCTGCGGGCATCCGGCCTGGGGCAAGAGAATTCCAGGCCAGATGCCGGTTAACGCTGCGTTTTCATACGGTCCGGGGCGTAAACGCCAGACCGAATCCAACGGCTATCCTGCGTCAGCCGCAGAGCTTGACAATTGCATCTGCAAAAATCTTGGCGCTCATCAGCAATGTGTCAATCTCTATAAATTCATCGTCACCATGCATATGATTGTCTACGCCTTCCATTCCACATCCAAAGGCGACTCCCCGTTTGAGGTCATGGACATACGTGCCGCCTCCCGTGGAGATAGGTTCTGCTTTTATTCCCGTGTATCTCTCATAACTGGAGAGAAGCGTTTTCACAAACTCTGAATCGCCCGGAACGCAGTGGGGAGCCTTCAGGCTGTGTTCCTCCATCTTAAGTCCCAGATTCTCAAGCTGTGCGGCCGCTTTTTTCTCCGTATTTTCCTCCGTGCATCCTATGGGAAGACGGCTGTCAAACTGCCCTCTTACTTTCCCGGAAACATATTCTAAGATACTGAAGCACACGGTTACACTGCCGGAATTTTCCTCTTGCCGGAAAATCCCCAGGTTCTTCCCCCGGGTATCCTCATAGGGAAAAATCTTGTCCAGTCCCCAAAGGATCTGGCTGCCCTGGGTATCTGCCAGGGGCAGACTGGAAATCAGCCGCAAAAGAGCAGTCAGTGCATTCTGCCCTTCTTCCGGCGTGGAGGCATGGGCAGCTCTTCCTCTGGCAGTAATCAAAATCCCCTGCTCCTGTGCTTCAAAAAGGAAGGAAACTCCCGTGGAGAGTGTGGTCTCCCGGCCCTTTTCCTCCAGCGTTTTCATCTCCAGGCCGCAAACCAGGGCCTCTGCCTTCTGGGGAACCACATTTACTTTATCCCCGCTTTTAAACCATACGACTTTGGGGAGGGCTTCCTCCTGGGAAAACTCTCCGTAAAATTCAGGCGCCATTCTTCCCTTCTCAATATTGATCACAGGGAACTCCGCATCCGGCGTAAAGGTACAGGGCGCTTCCTCTTCCTTGGCGTAATAATGGACAAGGTCGCTGGAACCGCACTCTTCATCCGAACCCAGAATTAAACGCACACTTTTTTTCAGCGGAATATTCAGCTCTTTCACCGCCCGTATTGCGTACAGCGCCGCCACAGCAGGACCTTTATCATCTATAGTACCCCTGCCGTAAATTCTCCCGTCGAGAATCCTGGGCTCAAAGGGCTTTGTAACCGTCCACTCCGCACTGGCCGGCACTACGTCCAGGTGAGCCAGAATATCCAGCTCTTTTGGTGACTCTGAGAGATCTCCTGTTACCACATAATTATCATAGTTTTTCGTAATCAGACCGTACCGGTCCATCATTTCCCGGGCAGCTCTTAAAGCCAGGGCCGGGCCTTCCCCATAAGGCATCCCTTCCTTAGGTTCTCCCCGCTGGCTGTTGATGCGTACCAGCGTCATCAGGTCTCCTAAAATCTCGTCTCTTTTGCTGTCAATATAAGCATCTATCTTTTCTTTATACATCCTGCTCCTCCGGGCTGCTGTTTATTTTCCCGCCAAAAATTCCTCAATCTCCTGTCTCACTGGAAGGGCCGGGATTCCTCCCATCTTCTGTACACAAATACCGCCGGACGCATTTCCATATTCCAGGGCGCTGCGGATAATCTCTTCCGTGAGATCTTCTGTCTTCTCCACTCCGCTCATCAAAAGTTTAGAAAGGAAACCTCCCCAGAAAGCATCACCTGCGCCAGTGGCATCCACTGCCTTAACTTTGTGGCCGGAAACCGTTCCCTGCTTTCCATCGAAGAAATATTTGGCTCCCTTTGACCCCAGGGTCTCAATCACCACAGAAATCTGATGCTCCTTCATCAAAGCAGGAATATTATCCTCTCCGCCCACAAAGTCAAGCTCTTCATCCGATACCTTCAGAAGATCTACCTTCGGCAGAACCTGATCCACTACCTTCTTGGCATCCTCAAAGCTCCAAACCATATTTCTGTAATTCACATCATAGCTTACCAGTTTTCCGTATTTCTTTGCCAGTTCCATGGCATAAAAATGCGCTTCCTGGCTGGGCTGGGCAGACATTCCCATGGAGCCTGCGTGAAGGATTTTCGTATTTCGGATCTCTTCTTCCTTCACATCATTCTTGTCAAGAAGAATATCCGCCCCCGGTTTTCTGACAAATGTAAAAGATCTCTCTCCCCCTTCATACAGGGTCACAAAAGCAAGCGTCGTCACCGCCTCGTCCGTAAGCTCAGGACACAGCACCGCTACTTTATTATCCTCCAGAGTCTTTTTGAGCAGCTTCCCGAAATCATCATTTCCCAACTTCCCCAAAAAGCCTGTCTCCAGTCCGTTTCTGGCTATGGCGATGCAGGCATTGGCCGGCGCCCCGCCCGGATTACAGATGTAGCTGCGCTCCTGGGTTCCAGGGGTAAAGTCAATCAGCATCTCACCCATGCAAATAATATCCATGGCAAAAACCTCCCTACGTCGTTTTCTTCCATTATAGTATACTTGTCTTTTGAACTCAAGGAAATTTTCCCCTTCAGCCGCTTACGCTCTCCCGGTTTTAAAGACCTCCATCATCTCCCGGGTCAGGCTGATACCATCGTTCTGGGGAATCTCTTCTCTGGGACACCATTTTGCCACCTGCAGTTCATTCTCATCAAGACGGATCGTGTCGTCCCCGTCAACCTCCGCAAAGAAGCCCATAAGGAGGGTATCTGTGAAGGACCAGGGCTGGCTTTTATAATAGCGGATATTTTTTACCTTCAGTCCTACCTCTTCCATGACTTCTCTCTGCACCGTTTCCTCAACGGTCTCCCCAATCTCTGTATATCCTGCGATCAGGGCATACCTTGTGTAAGCCCTTCCCGCATATTTCGTCAGAAGGAGCTTGTCTCCCTCTGTCACGGCCACGATCACAGCCGGGTTAATTTTGGGATACTCCCTCTGTCCGCAGACCGGACAGTACATCATCCGCTCTTCTTCTGAATGACGCATTTTTTGGCCGCAGGCAGGACAAAATCTGCGGCTCTGATACCATCCCCAAAGCTGAAATCCTGTCACACCGGCAAAGGCTTCCTCACAAGGCCCTGCTTTCCGCAAAAAATCTATTCCCGCCCAGACAGGCTCCGCCTCCCCATGCTCTTCCCCGATATTCCCAAACTTCTCTTTTGCCAGGGCAGGCTGCAGAAAATATCCAGTCCCATCAATCGAAAAAGCATACCGGTATTCTCCCTTCATACCGGGGTATTCTTTTTTTACTTCCTGAAACGACAGAAATGAAATTTCATTCTCCCGGTTTTTCACCAGGATTTTTCCGTCCTTATAGCATAAAATTTTACTTTCCTCTTCCGGGCTGATATGCCTGTATTCAT
>DVGR01000216.1 GCA_018712605.1 Candidatus Choladousia intestinigallinarum | reverse complement strand
GATATCGGCAGTGTGCTGAGGATCAAGGAACTTCAAAAGACCAAGAAAGAACTTCTGGAGTCCCTGGAATTATACTACCGGGTATTCTTCCTGGGGGAAGGCATGGAGGAATAGGTTATGCTGCTGGTTGTCGATGTAGGAAACACCCACATTACCCTGGGGGTTTTTGAAGATAAAGAATTAAAGGGAACTTTCCGTATGACTACGGGATACAGCCGTACCTCTGATGAGTACGGAATTTTTATCTGCAATATGCTGGAATACCGGGGGATTAATAAAGATCTGGTGGATGCTGCCATTATCAGTTCTGTTGTGCCGGATCTTATGCATTCTCTTACCAGCGGTATCATAAAATATTTCCATATAACGCCTTACCATGTAAGGTGGGACAGCTTTACAGGGATCACGGTGAAGACGGCAAATCCCAAGGCTCTGGGGGCGGACCGGATCGTAGATGCTGCCGCAGCCTATGAGCTCTACGGCGGTCCGGTGCTGATCGCTGATTTTGGTACGGCGACCACCTATGATCTGGTAAATGAAAAAGGAGAGTTTATCGCGGAGATCACTTCTCCGGGACTGGAGATCAGTGCCAGAGCCCTCTGGCAGCAGGCGGCGAAACTCCCCAAATTTGCCATTGAAAAACCGGAATCCATACTGGCAAAGGATACCATTACCAGTATGCAGGCAGGATTGGTCTATGGCTATATCGGCCAGGTAGAGTACATTGTGAAAAAGGTTAAGGAAGAATCGGGGCTGAAGGATCTGAAGGTAGTGGCTACCGGGGGCCTCGGAAAGGTGCTGGCCCGGGAGACAGAAGCCATCGACGTCTATGACCAGCGGCTGACACTGGAAGGTCTGCGGATCATTTATGAGAAGAATAAAGAGGCAGAGGGCAGAAATGAAGCTTAAAATCGGAAATGTAACTCTGGAGAACAATCTGGTCCTGGCGCCTATGGCCGGGGTGACAGACCTTCCTTTCCGGCTGCTGTGCAAGGAGCAGGGAGCAGGGCTGATCTGTACGGAGATGGTAAGCGCCAAGGCTATTTATTATAAGAATAAAAATACAGAAAGCCTTATGGCCATTGATGAGAGGGAAAGGCCGGTATCTCTTCAGCTTTTTGGTTCTGAGCCGGATCTGATGGCAGAGATTGCCAGGCAGATCGAAGAAAGAAATTTTGATATTCTGGATATAAATATGGGGTGTCCGGTTCCTAAGGTGGTAAATAACGGCGAAGGTTCTGCCCTGATGAAAAATCCACGATTGGTCCATGAAATCATCTATAAGGTGTCAAGAGCCATTAAAAAACCTCTGACTGTAAAGATCCGGAAAGGATTTACGGAAGACAGTGTAAATGCAGTGGAGATCGCCAAGATCGCCCAAGACGCCGGGGCCGCAGCCATCGCTGTCCATGGAAGAACCAGAGAACAGTATTATTCCGGACAGGCAGACTGGGATATTATACGGCAGGTTAAGGAAGCCGTCTCCATTCCGGTTATAGGAAACGGAGATGTGGATTCTCCCCAGAAGGCAGAGGCTATGGCCCGGGAAACAGGCTGTGACGGCATTATGATCGGCCGGGGTGTCCAGGGAAATCCCTGGCTGTTTTCCAGGATTCTCCATTACCAGGAGACGGGAGAACTACTTCCCCCGCCGGATAAGGAAGAGATCAAAAATATGATGCTCCGCCACGGCAGGCTCCAGCTAGAATACAAAGGGGCCTATACAGGAATCCGGGAAATGCGCAAACATATCGCCTGGTATACCTCAGGAATGCCTCACTCTGCGGCAGTGCGGAGAAAGGTTAATGAGGTGGAGACCTGGGAGGAGCTGGAAGAACTGATAAGGGAACTTTAAAGGAGAGAGATGCTTTGGAAATCAAACATTTCACTTGACATCTAGAGGGGTATTATTTATAATATTATGACTGTTAAGAAGCGTTTATAGGGGCAAAAGTCCATATATCAGAATATAAGAAAGGGTGTACAAAAAATGGAAGAAAAGAAAACACTGCTTACCTATGCCGGATTGACAAAACTGGAAGATGAACTTCATGATCTGAAGGTAAATAAGAGAAAAGAAGTGGCAGATAAGATCAAAGAGGCCAGAGAGCAGGGAGACTTATCTGAAAATGCGGAATATGATGCCGCAAAGGATGAGCAGAGAGATATAGAAGCCAGGATTGAAGAGATTGAAAAGATCCTGAAAAACGCAGAAGTCGTTGTTGAAGACGAGGTTGACCTGGACAAGGTCAGCGTTGGCTGTAAAGTAAAGGTATATGATGTGGAGTTTGATGAGGAAATGGAATTCAGACTGGTTGGTTCCACAGAGGCCAACAGCCTGGAGGGCAAGATTTCCAATGAATCTCCAGTTGGAAAGGCTCTGATCGGAGCGAAGAAGGGGGATACTGTTTCCGTTGAGATGCCTTCAGGAGTTATGGAATACAAAATTCTGGAAATTGAAAGAAACGTTTGATCATATATAGAAGGAGAGTGTACGAAGTGGCAGAACAGAAGAAAGCCCAGGAGCAGGACTTAAACCATTTATTACAGGTCCG
>DVGR01000215.1 GCA_018712605.1 Candidatus Choladousia intestinigallinarum | reverse complement strand
TTTGGCTGGAGGAAGGGGAGGATCCTGATACCATTCTGGAAGAGCGGTTTTTGCGGATGAACCTTCTCCTGGATGGCTGCGGGATGAATTTGCTGGATCCCTGCAATCCCTTTGACTATGTGGTACTTTACGCT
Source organism: Candidatus Choladousia intestinigallinarum (assembly GCA_018712605.1). GTDB lineage: Bacteria > Bacillota > Clostridia > Lachnospirales > Lachnospiraceae > Choladousia > Choladousia intestinigallinarum. The sequence goes on along the minus strand of DVGR01000215.1, from coordinate 11,891 downwards.
ATGAAGGCGGAGAATGAGGATGAGATTGCCAGTGAGAAGATGGAGCAGGTGATAGGGCTTTTGTTTGAACCTGGTTCGGAAAAATAACTCCTTCAGGCAGAAGTTTTGCGACATGAGGATCCGGAAGAAAGTTAGAGGATCCCCAGGACAGTTCTGATATCCTGAAGACAGATATAGATATGTTTTCAGAAAAGGCGTTTGCCAGATAGGAGAGAAGCCGGATGGGACGGGAACGGATCTTTTGGAAGCCGGGTCAGCGAATGACTTTGGGAGGAACGGAATATCAGATTGAGTATGTGGAAGGTTATGGAAACAGCGCCGTAGTCTACCGGGCTTTTTATGAGGATGCCCTGAACCGGGGAGGAATCCACCAGGTGCTGATAAAGGAATTGTATCCCAGAGATCCCAGAGGATGGCTCGGCAGGACGCCGGACGGAACCGTGGTCTGTGCGCCGGAAGGGGAAGAATTTTTTAGGGATCACAAAAGAAACTTTTACAGAGGCAACCAGGTAAACCTGGATCTTTTAAAGGAAAGCCCGGGACAGATTTCGGGAAATCTGAATTCCTATGAGGCATATGGAACCTTTTACTCGGTGCTTACCCTCCATGGGGGGAAAACACTGGAAGAGCTGCTCTGTGAAGGGAAAAAGATCCGCACCCTTGAGGAAGCGGCAAAGATGACATGCAGGATTCTGGAAACCCTCGGCTGCTTTCACAAGAACGGAATTCTGCATCTTGATATCAGTCCGGACAATATTCTGGTTCTTGAACATCAGGTGCTTCTGATTGATTACAGCAGCGTTTGGCCCGTGGAGCGGGAGCCAGGAGAGACTGTGCTTTTCAGTATGAAGGAGGGCTATTCTTCACCGGAAGTCCGCTTAAGGCAGGAAGCGGAGGTAGGGCCTGCTTCTGACCTGTATTCAGTGGGAGCTGTGTTTTTCAGGATACTGACGGGCAGAAGGCTGACAGAGGAAGAAAGCGCCGGAAAGGGCCTGCGGAAGGCTCTGCCGCCGGAGCTGGAAATTTTCCGGGGAGAGGCCCATACGGCAGTATACAAGACATGGGAGATCATAAGAAAAAGCCTGCAGGGCCTGGCCAGGAAAAGATACCGCAGCACGGAAGAGATGGCAGGGGCCGTGCAGGAGCTGATACGCAGAATTAGATTTTCAGGAGTCACGGAGAGTTCCCTTTGGGAGGGGAGCAAAAGGGCGTGGCTGACGGCAGGAGCCGGTTTGGGAGGGGGACATGCCCAGGCAGACGAATTCCCCTGGATTCCCCAGAACATCCTCAAAGAGGCGGGGGAGACCAGAAGAGACAGCCTGATAAGAGAGCTGGAAAAGGGAAGCTGTTTTCTGCTGACCGGTTCGGGAGGCATGGGAAAAAGCCGTTTCCTGCGGGAAATCTGGAGGCAGGGGATAGAGAAGTACGATCCTAAGGCTCCGGTGACCTGCTGTGTGACCCTGGCGGATTATCAGACAGCCGCCGGAGAAGCGGATTATATAAAAGACAGCCTTCTGGCTCAGATCAATATGGGAGAGGAACCTCTTTCTAGGGAGGATGGACTCCTGGCCCTGGACAGAATCTGGTCCGGGGAAAAGGGAACGAGAGTGATTCTTCTCCTGGACGGGCTCAATGAGGCAGGGGGAGACAGAAGCAGCCTGCTCCGAGAGATCGAGGAGCTGGGCAAGAAGCCGGGAGTGGGGATTCTCCTGACAGACCGTACCAGGGAAGTAAAAGAATACGCAGCGTCGGACTTTCAGGTTCTGGAGCTGTCTCCCTTTCCACCGGCCCAGGTGAGGGTATGTCTGAGGGAAAAAGGGATTCCTGTGCCAGAGGACGAGAAGAGCCTGGCTCTTCTGGGAAATCCGATGATGCTTTCCCTGTACTGCCGCCTGGAAGGAGAAAAAAGTGATGCAGGCCGGCTTACGGAAAAGGAGCTGATACAAAGTTATCTGAAGGATATCTGCAGGCAGGAACTGAAGAGCTGCTCCGGGGACATGCCGGAACAGCTTCGGCGGAAATACGTGATCTCCTTTCTGCTTCCTGAGATTGCCTGGGAGATGCAGAAAAAGAGAAAAATTCTCCTGTCTTTGGAGGAACTTCTGCAGGTGGCGTCACGGAATTACCAGGCTTTGCACCGGAAAACCTTTGGGCTGGCCAACCATGAGTATCTTGGCAGATCCAGGAGTATGCTGCAGGATATTGACAGCCCTCAGGAATGGTTTGACTACAGTGTGACGGAGCAGTTGGCAGCGGGCCTGAATCTCCTTGTAAAAACAGAAAAGGGAAATTACAGGCTGGTTCATGAAAAATATATGGATCCCCTGGCCTGGACCTTCAGGAAGAACAGGGAGCGGGAGCTTCCCTACAGAAAACGTGCTTTCAGAAGGAAGGCGGCGGCTTTCCTGGCGGCAGCAGTCCTGCTTTTGGCAGCGGGAGGATACGTCCTTTCAAAGTTTGGCGGAGAGGAATACACCCAAGAACAGATCAGGGCCAACCAAGGAGCTATCCAGCGGCTTATCATCAATCTGGCCAATCTGGATATTATGCTGGAGAGTCAGTATGAGGTGCTGGAGGACGCACAGTCGCAGGGGGTTCTGGAAAAGAATCCCATCGACACCCTTCTGCTGGAAGACTTGATCCTCCAGAAGAAGGAAGCTCTGGTCAGGTATCAGACCATGGTGGGAGAGAATACGGACTGGATGGAGGATCTGGCACAGGCGGAGAGCAGCGTTCCCCTGGACACTCTGCGCAGCTTGTATCTGCGTCCTGCACAGATGGGGGACTTCCTTGAAGCTGCCCTTACGCATCTGGAAGAGGGCTTGTGCAAGGAGGATTCCCCCTATAAAACCGCAGAGCAGAGGGAGCCTCTGGCCCAGACTTACCGGGAATATCTGGATGCATACGCAAAGGTGTGTTATTTGGAGCTTTCCAGAATCTTAATGGAAATGGATCCGGAAAACCGGCAGGAAGGATATGAAGCCATTGCCTCCACTCAGGTATTTTCAAAGCTGCATTTGGATGGGAGCCTCAGGGGCGAGACGGCAGAGGAACTGGAGCAGCTTTTGGATTCAGCCCAACAGGTGCTGAAGCAGGCAGCAGGAGAGATGCGAATGCAGAATTATGAGGTATGATGCAGGCCTGATGCAGAGAGGACATAAGAATATAAGAAAAGACGGGAGGCAGACGAAGATGCAGGGGATTAGAATTCGGAAAGTTTTTTTAGTCAGCCTGGCGGCGGCCCTTCTTCCAGCATGGGCTTTAAGGGCTCAGGAAGACGGATATAAAGAAATCGTAGATGATTATGCGGAAATTATGCTGGCCATGGATCAGGACAGCGCCATGGTGGATCAGGTTTTAGAAGCTGTCAGCACCTATCTGGAGGACTCCGGGGAGGATAATCTTCAGAAGGCTATGGAGCTTTCCGGCAGCACCCGGGAGGCTTTTGAAGAGCTGGCGGATAGCGGGGAAACATACGTTATGGAAGAGGAATTCGCAGGTCTGCTGGAAGAGTACGGGATTTTTCCGGAAGAGTATGAAATCAACGCACAGATGAGATACAGCGAGGTGATCGGGTACATTCAGGACATGAAGACCCTGGAATACTACCTGGAGGCGGAGCAGGGAGCGTATCCTATGCGGGAAGAACTGGAATTTGTCTGGGAAAGACAGGACGCTGTCCAAAAGCTGGATCGGGAATACTACGGGTGTACGGTAAATTACTGGTTTGCGGAATGGGAGGAAGACACGCTGCCTTATATTCAGGAGACGCTGCTGGATCAGTTTCAGTCCTTCACCACAGAGAACATGAGCTGGGAGACCAGCCGGAAGGCTGTGGAAGAAAAGATGGGGATTTATCTGGATCAGGTGGAGAAAGAGATGGATAAATGGACAGAATATCTGGGGGAACAGCAGGAAGAGCTGTATCAGATGGGAAATTAGGGCTGCCAATCTGGCGGGCCAGATGCCAATGGCATCGGCCGGCCAGGGGCAGCCTTTCTTTTGTTTTTTAATATTTTGATGTCTCAGACCGTGATGAGATTATATTTCCGGCTTCCAAGGCCGATCTTTTCCGCATGGGCCAGACAGCTTTCCCACTCGGACTCCGGTGCGGAGTTGACGAAATGGTCGTGATGATCCACAAAATGAGGATCCGCCATATTTTTGGCAAGCTGGCTGCCGGGAAGGGGAGAGGCAGCAAGACAGGCGTCTGCGCAGGCCTGATCCAGAGCCACGGGATCGAAGGATGCCATCATACCGATATTGGGAAGGATGGGGACATCGTTTTCACCGTGGCAGTCGCAGTTGGGGGACACGTCCACGATCAGAGAGATGTGGAAATTGGGACGTCCGTCCACTACAGCTTTGGCATATTCGGCCATCCGGCAGTTCAGTTCAGAGACGGCGGCGTCGTTTGAAAAGGAAATGGCGTCAAAGCTGCAGGCGCCTAAGCATCTGCCGCATCCTACGCAGTTTCCTTCGTTTACCGTCATCTTGCGCGCTTCTTTGTCAAAATCCAGCCCCTGGTTTGCGCACTCTTTCTGACAGCGGCGGCAGCCGCGGCATTTGTCAGGATTGATGCGGGGCTTGCCGTTGCTGTGCTGTTCTTTCTTTCCTGCTCTGGAGCCGCAGCCCATTCCCAGATTTTTCATGGTTCCGCCAAAACCAGTCATCTCATGGCCTTTAAAATGAGTCAAGCTGATGACGATGTCCGCATCCATAATGGCCCGGCCGATTTTGGCTTCCTTTATGTATTCGCCTCCGGCCACAGGCACGCATACATCGTCCGTTCCCTTCAGACCGTCGCCGATGAGTATGGGACATCCAACGGTAAGGGGGGTAAAGCCGTTCTCCCAGGCACAGTACAGATGTTCCAGGGCATTTTTACGGCTGCCGGGGTACAGGGTGTTGCAGTCCGTGAGATAGGGCAGGCCGCCCAGCTCCTTCACCACGTCCACCACGGCTCTGGCGTAATTAGGGCGGAGGAAGCTGACGTTCCCCAGCTCTCCGAAATGCATTTTAACAGCTACGAATTTTTTCTCCATACCAATGGTTTCGATCCCAGCCTTCTTCAGCAGTTTTTTAAGCTTTGCTGGGAGACTGTCTCCAAAAGGTTCTGTGTGAAAATCTGTAAAATAAACGTTTGGTCTTTCCATATCTGAGCTCCTTTCATAGGGGCATATGAAAATACCCCTATTCCTTATTATACAACGAACCTCCAGGATTTGGAAGCCAGGGAGTGGGATCCACTTCCATAAATTTTGCCCGTTCAAACCTGTCTTTCTGGTCGAAAGGCACGGTGCAGTCAAAGATGGCTTTGCAGGCCACGCCGTCTGCCCGTATCAGGGGAGAATAGTCAGGATGGTTGGAAGGATCCAGGGGATGGCACTGTACGCCGGGGATCGGAATCAGATCCACATCCGCCTGGAAGCGGGTGGTCATGGCCCACATAACGTCCTTCAGGTCAAAACAGTCTACATCTTCATCTACCAGAAAAACATGCTTTAATTCAGGGAAAGCGGAGAAAGCCAGCAGGGCGGCCTGTCTCTGGCGCCCTTCGTCTGAGGGAACCGTTTTTAAAAACTGGATCACGGCTATGTATTTTCCGCCGCCTGGGGAGGCGCAGTAAACATTTTTAATTTTTCCCGGATAGGCCTTTTCCAGCATTGACAAAATGCTGGCCTCCGTGGGGAGACCGGCCATGGAAACGTGTTCCTCGCTGGGACCGATGCAGGTCTGCATAATAGGATCCTTCCGGGTGGTGACGGCTTTCACTTTAATGACTGGAAGGGAAGGATTGGCAGGGCCGCAGTAGCCTGGAAATTCAGGCATAGCCTTTCCGGTGCCGGAGTTTTGATCCTCCCTAACCCTGACGTAGGGAAGAATTTCTCCTTCAATGACATACTCTGCATGGGCGATGGCACGTTCAGGAATGGTCAGGCAGTCAGTCAGTTCTACAGGGCGGCCTCTTAAGGCGCCGGCCGCCTGAAGCTCATTATAGCCCAGGGGAGTGGTGGGGGGCTCAAAGCAGGAAGCGATTTCTATGGCGGGATCAACCCCGATGCTGATAGAAATGGGAAGAGGCTTTCCGGCTTTTTCCGCTGCTTCCCGGAAATAGCCAATGTGGCGGGCGCCTGGCTGCAGAAAGATGGAAAGCTCATCCCGGGACTGAATACAAAGCCTGTGGATGGTAATGTCAGAATCCCCGTTTTCAGGATTTGAGGCATAGCACATTCCCATGGTAATGTATGGGCCTGCGTCCTCAGGGGTATTGGTGGGAGCCGGCAGCAGAGTCTTCAGGTCGAAGCCAGGATCTGAGGCAAGATGAACCACTTCCTGGCATTTGGCCTGTTCCCTTGGGATTACCACAGGGGGAAGAGGGTGGGACACTGATTCCTTCAGCAGGAAGCCAAGACGTGCCGGGTCACAGTCCAGCAGATAGCCTACGCGCCTGCGGCTGGCCAAAAGACCGATCAGGACCTGTGCTCCCGGATGCCCCTTGATCGTATGAAAAAGCATGGCGGGACCTTCTTTTGTGGGGCGGGCTACCGTCCCCCCTGCCCCTACATGGCGGTATATGCCGGCCAGCTCTCCCATGGGATCTGCTTCCACCTCTGTCTCTATGAGCTGGTCCGGCAGTGATTTCAAAAGCTCCAAAGCGGAGCGAAGATCGTTTACTTCGATTTTTTCCATATGATACCTCCGGTTTTCTTTGATCTTAGAAAAAAACTTTCCCACAATCAATTCGAGTTTTATGATATAGTATTCTGAAATGGAATGGTTAGAAAAAGGCAGAGAGGTAGCAGGATGGAGACGAGAAGACTGGAATTTTTTCTGGATCTGGTGGAGACGAAAAATTATTCAGAGACAGCGGAACGGATGTATACAACGCAGGGCAATGTGTCAAAACAGATCAGGGCCCTGGAGAAGGAGCTGGACACGCAGCTTTTTGACCGTTCTCACAGGAGAATCAGATTGACGGCGGCTGGAGAGCAGATTCTGCCCTATGCCAGGACGATTGTAGAAAATGAAAAGCAGATGGAGAAAGGACTGCTGGCTTTTTTGAATCGTGAAAAATCCATGCTGAAGATCTATGCGATTCCCGTAATGTCCCAGTATCGGGTGACAGAGCTTTTGGCGGGGTTTAAAAAAGAATATCCCGGTATTCTGGTACAGTTGGCGGAGGCGGAGAAAAAATCACTGTGCGGCAGTCTGGATGAGGGAAGCTGTGATGTGATTTATACCAGAAATTTTGAAGAGGATAAGGAAGATGAGTACGAGAACATTTTTCTTGAGTATGACAGCTTTGCGGTGGTGCTCCCAAAAGATCATCCCCTGAGCGGAAAGGCAAGGATTTCGTTGGAGGAATTAAAGGGGGAGTCCTTTCTGCTGCTGGACGAACAGACAGGGCTTTTGCAGAAAGTGCTGGAAATGTGCCGCAGCGCTGGATTTGAGCCGGAAATCGCATATAAGGGAAACCGGATTGAGACCATTCTTGGCATGGCCGCCAGCAAAATGGGAGTGGCTGTGCTGATGGAAAAAACCGTGTCGGAGGAAAGAATTCCCGGTATACGAAAGATTCCTTTGGAAAACACCGTCCAAAGCATGCTGGTCTTTGAACGGAAAAAGAAAAAGCGGCATACCAGGGCCCTGGAGGCCTTCTGGAATTACGTGTCAGGCTGTAATGCAAGAACTATTCCTGATTGGAATAATATGGACGGGAAGGAGAATTGAAGGGACTTTGTCTTCAGGGTATAATAGCAGAAAACCGGACGCATTAAATCGGTCGAGGCGAGAGAGGAATCTTGGAGGCATAGAATGAAGATAATCGTGGCAGTAACGGGAGCCACTGGCGTGGAAATGAGCTTTTATTTGCTGCAGTCCTTAAGAGCAGCGAAATGTCAGACATATCTGATCGTAAGCCGGGCGGCGGCGCTTACCTGGAAGCAGGAGGGCAGCCGGCCTTTAGAGGAACTTTTCGAGCTGGCGGATCATGTATATGCGGAGGAAGAGATGACAGCTCCCATTGCCAGCGGCTCCTTTTGTACGGATGGAATGATCGTGATGCCCTGCAGTATGAAAACCCTTGCGGGCATCGTGACTGGATATGGGGAAAATCTTATTTTGCGAAGTGCGGATGTCTGTCTCAAAGAGGGACGGAGGGTGGTGCTGGTGCCCAGGGAAACGCCTCTTAGCAGAATTCATCTCAGGAATATGAAGGAGGCGGCGGAGCTTGGCTGTATGCTGGTGCCTCCTATGCTGACCTTCTATCATGGAGCCGGAACTGTGGAAGATCAGATCTGGCATATTGTGGGCAAGGTGCTTATGCCTTTTGGGATTCCCTGTGAACACTTCCATCCATGGGAAGGGGGAAAAAGCTATGAGTTCGATTGACTGGAATAAAGGAGAGACAGGCCGGAGTTTTCAGGTTTGGAAAGACCTTTCTTTTGCCAAGGTAATTGCTCAGGTGCAGTTTGTGGGGGAGGATATCCAGATTCTGCTGTGGGGAGGTGAAAAGCCCCATATCGGATGCACGGTTCTTTCTGTTCCACGGCCATCTATGGAAGAAAAAGAAAGAGGAAGCTGCACCTCATCTGTGATAAATGTGACAGGCCACAAGGATGAAGCGCTGTGCCGTGCTATATCGGAAGAAGTGTGCCGCCAAACCCTAAGAACTGTGGTGTGTACTGGAGGGTTTCACATAGACGGAATCACCGGGGAGCAGATTTGCAGGGTACAGGAAGCGGCGGAGGAATTAAAAAACCAGATTTTGGAAAAAATACACAATACAGACAGAAAAAAAGAAAAGAAGGGGATGCCATGTACGAATCACTGAGTCTTTTTCAGCAGAAAAAAAATTGGAAATACCTGGAGGAATACCACTGCTGCCTCCTGGAACGTGTGGCCTACTGCCTTAGGCCTGAGGCGCCGAAGGAACAGTGCATGAATATTTTTGTGCCGGAGATCTACTTAAATGAGGATGGAAGCGTAGGCGGCAGAAGTTATGAGAACGGCTTCACGGCGGCCACGGTTCCGGTTATTTTTGAAAACGGCCTGGCCGGCTACCAGGAGGCGGAGCCTTTTGACATTGAGGATCACAGAAGCGCAGCCAAGACGTTTCTGGAAGCGGGATTCGTATACGTATCCTGCGGCTGCCGGGGCAGGAGCTCTCTGAACCAGGAAGGGGTGCGATGCGGAAAGTCGCCGCTGTCACTGGCGGATTTAAAAGCAGGCGTACGTTTCCTGAAGCATCTTTCAGGAGTGATCCCGGGAGACATGGGAAAAATTATCTCTGTGGGGATCAGCGCAGGCGGCGCTATGAGCAGCCTGCTGGGCGTTACAGGGAACAGCCCTCTGTACGACAAAGAGCTGGAGCGTATGGGGGCAATTCTGACGGAGACAGACCATATCTTCGCAGCCCAGTGCTACTGTCCCATTATAGACTTGGATCATGCGGATCTGGCCTATGAGTGGATGTTCCAGGGGAAAACCCATTATACGGGAATGCCCTTCGTAGGGTTCGGAGAGGGAGAGCTGACGCCTTACACTAAGACTCTGTCCCAGAAAATGGCCGCCACCTACCCGGCTTATTTTAACAGCCTGGGGCTGCGCCGCCCTGGCACGGGGCAGGAGCTGCAGATCGGATCTGGCCGTGAAGGATCTGCCTGCGGATATCTTGTGGAAAAGCTGGAAGAATCTGCGGCAAAGTATCTCTCCAGATTAGAAGAAGAAAAAGGGCAAGGATATGTCAGAGATTATCTGCAGGGAAATTATCAGGAGGAAAAGTTTGATCACCAAAAGAAGACCTTCGTCTCAGTTCCGGGAATCGACAAAAGGAGCTGGCTTTCCTGGGAGGAAGGAAAAGCCAGGATATCTTCTCTGGATGAGATGCTGAAATCCTACCATCTGAGACTGAAGAAGTGCCCCGCCTTTGATGATCTGGATTTGATCCAGGCGGAGAATCAGGAATTCGGGACACCGGATCAGGATAAGATGCATTTTAATACGGATTTGGCAGCCATAATGGAAGAGCTTGTCTTGGAGTATCCAGAGGAGAGCCGGCAGTATCTAAAGGGGTATCAGGATATCTGCGGGGATAAGGAGCTTGCAGACAGAAAATACAGGATTAATCCCCTGAATTTTATTGGAACCGGGGAGAAGACGGACCTGGCGCCCTTCTTCAGAATCCGGGTAGGCTCCAGGGATGCGGATACTTCCCTGATGATGACTATGATTTTGGCTTTGAAGCTGATGGAGACTGGAAAGGTTTGCACGGACTATGAGATTGTATGGGATGAAGGCCATGGCCGGGCAGATTATACGGGAGAAGTGACGGAGTGGGTACAAAGAATTTCTTCCGAACGGTAGAAAAGGGCTGAGGCGCTCTCGCCGACACAGTGCCATCTCAGGCTTCTCATGAACGATGTTTTATCATGCCTGCGGATATGGAGACCGTGGAGCAGTCCTGTGAGGACTGCTCCGAGGATATAGAATCGTACCGGGATGCAGAAGGAAACCTCTGTGAAAGAGGATTTGGATTATAGCTCATAATGTTCGGCATTGACCATTTTTGAAGATTCCAATTTTTTCAGGATTTCCAAAAACCGGCTGCCGGCCTTCTGGTCAGATTCCTCCGTGCCGTCCTGGATGGCGGCTATATTTTTCCCAGCTATCTGTATAGCTGAAGTTTGACGGGGGCTGCAGCTTACGCAGGCACAGTTTTTGATAGAGAGCTTTTCCGCAATCAGTTCCGGGGCAACGTTGTCCAGAACTTTGATATAGGCGGTGTTTCTGATTTCGATGCCTCCAGGGCATTGAGTCAGCATTTCGCTGTCCACGGTAATCTGAGGCAGATTCTCAAGGATTTTTTCCCTGGTAAGAACTAGGCTGCGGCAGGAAATATCCAGATCCTTTGTGAATTTCTGCTGCTGGGGAGTCAAAAAAATGTCGCCGGATGTTCTGACGGCTTTCAGCCTGGAAAGAAGAGCGGGGCTGGCTTCGTTTAGGAATAAGCTGCCGCCCACATACAGTTTGTCTCCATACCTCTCCAGCAGAGCCTCGCTAAGCCTGACATCGCCCTCCACATAAGCATAATCTGAAGGAATTACCTGGATTGTCACGGTTTCTGTCTCCTGCACCAGATCTTCCGAAAGAGCAGCATCATGAGTTTTTCTCTGGCACCATGCAGTCAGCTCTTTATAGAAGTTGGTATACAGTTCTTCTATCACGGTTTGTCTCCTTTCTGGTAAGGGGAAATACATCCGGATGCCTCTTACATATAATAAGACGGTTGGGAGCAGGAAAGTGTTGAAAAAAAGCGGTTAATTATTTAGACTAACCGCTTAAGCAATTCTTTTATTTAAGTTCTTTCAATATAGATTTAATTTCCGGTATAGTTTTCTTTTGGCTGCGTAATTCTTTGATATAAGAAATCCGTTCTATACTTTCTATCCTTTTATACCGCCTAGTCAGATTTTCTTCCGCCTGCTCAAAAGGCAGCATACCTTCTTCAGTATAGAATTTTAGTGTACTGTACCTCACATCTGTAAGCCTAACTAATTCACCGATGGTTACATATTCCGAATTTTTTATTACTTCCATACTTCTTTGTCTGGACATACGATTCTCTCAGTTAGCTGTAAAAAACGTGCAGGACAGTCATGATAGAAATCATGTTTTCTATATATTCGATCATGCTTTCTATCAATTTCCCGGTTTCGGAATTTGCAGCCTCTTTTAATTTCTTTTTAATCTCTTTGCGTTCATATTCAGAAAAGTAAGTTTTTATCACGTTGCTTTTGTCTAAAAGAATAACCAGTGCGGCAATATCTTCTGTAATTTCTACGTCCTCAAAAAATTCTGCACGTACCATATCAACCACAAAATGTATG
>DVGR01000214.1 GCA_018712605.1 Candidatus Choladousia intestinigallinarum | reverse complement strand
TCTTGCGATTGTTTCCTGTGTATCCAGCATACATATGTCCGAAACAACTGTTCCGTATAGAGGGGATTTATCCCCTTGATACGAACAGGTGTGGTCAGGACTAAGTAAATGCGGATACCAGGAAACATCAAATTTGTTTTAATGCAACGGCCTCATGTTTATGTTGCTTCGTTCAGCCACAGCCTTCCTGTTTCTTTGTACCCATTTTCCATATCAAAAGCGATCACGCAGGACGGGCCCGCCAGATACAGGGTGTCGCCGATATAAAGTCCTCTGGAATTGGATTCGTCCATAATGGTCTCCTGGGAGCTGTTTTGGGAAAGAATCCTGTCTTGATAAAAATCATAGATCAATTCTGTCTTGAATCCTTCTTCTTCGTCGTAGGAAAATACAAGATAACGGCTGTCGCAGAAGAATCCGAAGATGTTTTTCTCGGGATCTATGAGGATGGATTTATAGTTATTGATGGAAGAGCACCAGGTGACGCCGGAGAGGATCAGCCTGTTTTCTTCAGTTACATTTTCAGGGTCGGAGATATCGAACATGGACAGCTTCAGGCCCGTAGTGATGCCTGTCTCTTCGTCCGCCTCATATCCAAGTCCCAGCAGAGTATCTTCTCCGTAAAAGTGCAGGTAGGAGGAAAAGCCTGTCACCTTCAGTTCCCCCAGAATCACGGGATTGGCAGGATCGGTGAGATCTACAGAAAACAAAGGATCCGTCTGCCTGAAGGTTACGAAGTAGCCTGTATTTCCCAGAAAGCGTGCGGAGCGGATGGTTTCCCCTGAGGCCAGATTTTCAATGGATCCTGTAAGTGTAAGGCTATCGTCCAGGATATACAGGGCGTTGTACTCGTTCCACTCTTCATCGTAGTAGGTGGACACCAGCCGAAGAAAGCCTTCGTACTCGTTCATGGAGAAGGAGTTGTTCAGATATCCTTTTACAATGCTGGCGGCGGTTCCTGTGATGACGCCGTCCTTGTAGTGAAATTTTACCAGCTCTGTGGAAGTGGTATCCGTATTCCAAACTTCATTGGCAATATAAATGTTTTCTGTACTTACGTAAAAATTAGAGGTACCGGAAACAAGGGCTTTGGAGTCAATGATCTCTGCCGGGCTGTTGACATCTACAGATGAAATCACCAGATAATATTGGGTGGTGAGATTGTCGGGCAGATAAATGGAGCTGGCATCCAGAGCTTTTCCGTTTGTTCGGGGAGCCAGCACACTGGTCTCGTACGTATCTGCGATCTGCGGCGCATAGGAGGTAAAAAGATAAATATAGTCTCCTGTCTTTCTGGAAGTCTCATAAGAGCCGTCCTGGGTGACGCTCCCCGTAAGGTCTGGCTGGCTCCGGTCGGAGATATCATAGGTAAAAAGGCAGGTCTCGTTCCGGGATGTCACCTGGTATACGCCTTCTTCTTCCGAGAGAGAGGCATTTTGGGTGCTGGCGATTATGGAAAGCGTATCTCCGTCCAGATAAAATTCATGAACTTGGGGACTGGAGATTCCCTCCAGGGATATGATGCTCTCAAGGACAGGAGCCGGGCCGTCGACATTGACAATAGCCAAAGTTCCATCCATGCGGAGAATATAGATCCATGTGCCGTCTGTCTTTACCAGGTCTGCCTCATCCACTCCCTGTTCCTGAATGTTGGTGGTGGAATAATCATTTCCTGCATCGGAGGAACCGAAGGAACGGGCGGAGCTGCTGTCTTCCACAGCCATTTCCGCCAGGGCGTAATCGGTACCCTTCGCCAGACCGGAGGAGATTCCGGCATCCTTATAAAAAGAACGATATACGGCGTCGTATACCTCCTGATAATCAGAAACGAATTCCAGAGTGGATTTTGGCGGGGCTTCGGTTTCTGTCTGAGAGGCAGAGGCAGTCGGTTCAGTTTCAGCCTGGGAAGCAAGGGCGGTTAGTTCGGTTTCCGTCTGCACCAGCGTTTCTGCCGGTGCGCCGTCTGGAACCCTTGATTCTTTTGAAAATCTGTTCACCTGCCACAGAGCAGTCATAGCGAAAATAAGGACGGCAGCGGCGGCTGCCGGTTTGTAAAGGCGGCGGTACAGCCGTTTTTTGGGGGTCTCCTTTTTTTGTCCATTGGTTTTTGAAAGCGACTTTTCGATTTCTTCCGGCTGCAGGGAATCAGGAGGAAAAACTTCCGCAGCGGAATTTTGAATCCGGTCTAAGAGCTCTTTTTCCCTTTCTTCATGATTTTCGTTTTTATGTTCAAAAAATTTCAGTTTCTTTTCGTCCATAAGTTGTCTCCTTTCTTTGACAAAACAAGAATTAAGAAAGCTGCTGTGCCATTTTGCGCAGAGCGCGGCTCTGCTTAGAGCGCACAGTGCCGGGAGGAAGCTTAAGCAGATTCCCGATCTCCTGGCTGGTATACCCGGCAAAGAGATTCATAGAGAGGATCAGCCTTTCCTCTTCAGAAAGAGAAAAGAAAGCCTTACGGACATCCAGATCCTCGTTCCAGTCCCGTTCCTCCGTGGGGATGATATCCTCGAGCTGGGCAGTTCTATTGACGTACAGTTTCAGTTTTCGGCGGCATTTGGCAGTGAGAATCCGAAACATCCATGACTTAAAAGCTGCCGCTTCCTTTAAAGAGCGGATCTGCGAGAAAGCGTCCGTAACTGCCTCACTTACGGCATCCTCCGCATCCTGGGGGTGTCCAAGGGTGTAGAGGGCGAAACGGTACAGATCCTGGTAGATTTCTTTATAAAGCAGAGC
>DVGR01000213.1 GCA_018712605.1 Candidatus Choladousia intestinigallinarum | reverse complement strand
TCAGCCGGACGCATTAAGAAATAAGAAATACTTTTCAAATTATTTATTTTAGATTATCATATAAGGGATATTTTTTTGTAAGATCCAGAATCCCGCAAAGCGTATTTTCTGGAAGCAGAAATCTTTTTACTTTTACAGCACGGCTTTCTGCCGTTGTTTTAAGGAGGAATCAAATGAGAATTTTTTTAGCATCATTTTTGTCCGCAGCTTTGCTTTTGTCATTTCCTTTTTTGGTATCTGCCGCCGATGAAACGCCTTCCTACGAAAGCGAGGAGGGACAGGCAACCATAGGTCCCCCGGCAGCTTCCCAGGCCCAAACCCAAGAGGACAGCAGTGCTGCGGATGCCGCAAACGGCATGGACTGGGCAGCCGCAAACACCGCGTCCTCCCCGTCTTCTGCAGACGGCAGCAGTTTTACAGTCGTCATTGATCCCGGGCATCAGGGATCCTGGGTGGATATGAGCGAGCCGGAACCCATGGCTCCCGGCTCATCAGAAACCAAGCCGAAAGCTACCACAGGAACTCAGGGCGCATACTCCGGTGTTCCGGAATACGAGGTGAATCTCCAGGTTTCCCTTGCTCTCCAGAATGAGCTTGCCGCGAGAGGATACCGGGTAGTGATGACCAGAACAGACAACGATACCGCAATCAGCAACAAAGAGCGGGCCGAACTCGCCACCAGGGAAGGCGCCGATATCACCGTACGGATCCACGCCAATGGCGACAGCAGTTCCTCGGCCTCCGGAGCCCTCACCATGGCGCCCACTTCCGCCAATGCCTACCTGGATCAGAATATAATAGAAAAAAGCGGCACCCTCGCCTCCTGCATCATTAATCACTACTGCGCTTCCACTGGTCTGGGCAACCTGGGCGTTATTTCTGCGGACAATATGACAGGCACCAACTGGAGCACTGTTCCTGTAGCGATTCTTGAAATGGGCTTTATGAGCAATCAAAACGATGATCTCTACATTACCAACACTGCAAATCATGAAATTATGGCAAGAAGCATTGCGGATGGAATTGACGAATACTTCAGCATTGTGGCGCCGCAGAATACCGGTCTCGGACAGCATCTGGAAGAGCTGACGGCCTCTCTGGAGTCACAGTATCTGGACGGACTGGAAGCAGCGGGAGAATCCTGGGCGGCAGCGGTTATGGATCTGAACACCGAAGATTACAGTACGATACACGCAGATCAGTCCATGGCGGCAGCCGGCATGATCAAGCTTTTTGTTATGGGAAGTGTATATGAACATCTGGTATATAACAGTTCTGACGAAACAGCTTCCCCCGAATACGAAAGCACTTTAAAGCCCCTGCTGACACAGCTGATCACTGCCGACAGCGCCGATGCCGCCAATGAGCTTGTACGGCTTCTCGGCGAAGGGGATTTTTCTGCAGGTGCCTCTCTGGTCAGCCAGTTCTGCAGAGATCACGGGTATACCTCTACGCAGCTTACCAGCGAGTTTCCGGAGCAGGATCCTTCTTCCAATACAACAAGCGCCTCTGACTGCTGCCGGATCCTGTCAGAAATTTATCATGAAACTCTGGTAAATGAGACGGCCTCCCGGGAAATGCTGGATCTTCTGAAACAGCAGACAGCCAAAAATCTGATTTGCGCCGGAATACCTGAGGGCATCGAAACCCCGAACAAAACAGGAGAGGTAAAAAGTACGGAAGCCTCCGGCAGCATCGAAAATGACGCCGCCCTTGTGTTGGACAGCGCTCATCCCTATGTCATCTGCATACTGTCCGGTCAGGTAAGTGACGCTGCTTCCGCGCAGTCTTCCATAGCCGGGATCTCTTCCGCCGTCTATGAATACATGACCTCCGGGCGCCTCTCAGACAGTGTTTCCGGTGAATAAAACAGCAAAAAGAGCAGTGCGCGGTGCACAATACCGCTTCACTGCTCTTTTTTCATATATTATTCGTTTTTCTCAGATTCCTTTTTTGCTTCTTCTTTCTCCTTAAGTCTGGAAAAAACCATCTCATAACCGTCATTTCCATAATTCAGCGAACGGTTAACTCTGCTGATTGTGGCTGTAGAAGCACCTGTCTTTTCCGAAATATCAAGATATGTACGTTTGTCAGTAAGCATCTTCGCCACTTCAAAACGCTGAGACAGGGAAAGGAGTTCATTGATCGTGCACACGTCTTCAAAGAATGTATAACATTCCTCCTTATTCCTCAGACAAAGAATCGCTTCAAATAGGTGATCCACCTCTTCAGTTCTGATTTTCTTACCCATAGTGTCAGCTCCTTTAGTTCTTTTCCTAAAAATATCGCTTCTCACATTTTAACACTTTAACACGTGATAAGCAAGTTTTTTTTGCTGTTGAAATAATTTCATGAATAAAGTATACTGGAAGCATATAAAGAACAAATGTACGATTATATTTCAGAACGGAGCATGAATCATGGATCTATTTGAATACGCAAAATCAAAAACTCTGGACAGAGAATCTCCTCTGGCCTCCCGCATGCGTCCCGCCACACTGGATGAAGTAGTCGGGCAGGAGCATATCGTAGGCAGGGACAAGCTTCTTTATCGTGCAATTCAGGCGGATAAACTGACCTCTGTTATCTTTTACGGGCCTCCCGGCACAGGTAAAACAACATTGGCAAAGGTAATCGCAAGCACCACCAGCGCGAATTTCACACAGATCAACGCCACCTCCGCAGGCAAAAAAGACATGGAGAATGTAGTGAAAGAAGCCCAGGACAGCCTGGGAATGTACGGCAGAAAAACAATTCTCTTTATCGACGAGATTCATCGTTTCAACAAAAGCCAGCAGGATTATCTTCTTCCCTTTGTGGAGGACGGAACCGTCATTCTCATTGGGGCAACCACCGAAAATCCATATTTTGAAGTCAACAGCGCGCTTTTGTCACGATCCATTATTTTCGAACTGAAGCCCCTCAGCAAAGAAAATATCCGCGAACTGATTCTCCGGGCCGTAAACGACTGCGAAAAAGGAATGGGCGATTACCGCGCGGTTATCCAGGAAGACGCCCTGGAATTTCTCGCCGACATGGCCGGAGGTGACGCCCGGAATGCTCTCAACGCTGTTGAGCTTGGAATTCTCACCACCCCCCGCGGAAGCGACGGTTATATCCATCTGACCCTGGAAGTGGCTTCTGAATGTATCCAGAAACGTGTTGTCCACTACGATAAAGACGGGGACAACCATTACGACATCATTTCCGCCTTTATTAAAAGTATGCGGGGCTCAGATCCGGATGCGGCTGTTTACTATCTCGCGAAAATGCTGTACGCCGGGGAAGACGTTAAATTTATCGCCAGACGCATAATGATACTGGCATCAGAAGATATCGGGAATGCGGATCCCCAGGCCATCTGCGTGGCTGCCGCAGCCGCTCAGGCTGTGGAACGGGTAGGCATGCCGGAATCACAGATTATCCTCTCCCAGGCTGCCTCTTACATGGCCTGCGCCCCCAAAAGCAACTCGGCGGTGAATGCCATTTCCGCAGCCATGGAGTCTGTAAAACGTACAAAAACAACCGTGCCCTCCCATCTTCAGGATGCGCATTACGGCGGACATGAAAAACTGGGGCGCGGCATCGGCTACAAATACGCCCACAATTATCCGAATCATTATGTAGAGCAGCAATATCTGCCCACAGAAATCCTGGGGGAACATTTCTATGAGCTCAGCGACATGGGATATGAAAAAATTCTCAAAGAAAATCTGAAAAAAATAAAGGGAGAATCTTAAATCAATTCTCCCATAACAGCTGCATAGATGTCAGAACTCTTTCTTGGCCAGTTTCTGCATATGGCCCTGGCTGCCTCCAGGTTCGGGGCATTCAGGGTCAGATCCAGTACTGTAACATCTTTTTCAATATACTGGCACCGCACCGCATATCCGCCCTGCGGCGTTGTAAAATAATCGGCAGGCATCTGGATTCTCTTCTCAATCTTCCGCCCGCAGTCTTCCAGAAAATCCACAATTTCTTTTTTTATCTCACCAGACAGATCCTTCTCAAAATAATAGAGAGTCTTTTTCCCCTCCTCGGTAATTTCATAATGAGAACTGTTCTCCACCGTGCGCTTTTTCATCAGTCCCGTCTCAACAAGTTCCGACAGCACCTGCTGAAGATGCAGATAGTCCGTGTAGTCTCTGTCAAGAATAAATTCCGAAATCCGGGAATTGGTAAGTTCCCCTCCGGACTGCTGGGCCATATATAAGACAATCAGTTTATACAGGGTAAATGGTTCTGACATTTTATCACCTCTTTCTCACTTATGCAGAGAAATATACTGCTTTCCCTGGTAGCTTCCGAGTTCTTTCATCCGGTGGTGGAGCAGATTCAGGACTTCTCTTTTCCTGCTGGCCCAAAGAGGCGCCAGCAAAAGCTCCTTCGGCCCGTCTCCCGTTATCCTGTGGATCACAATTTCCGGTCTTAAGCGCTCCAGACACGCAATCAGAACATCCAGATATTCTTCTCTCTCAAAAACGCGAAATTTCCCCGCAGCATAATCATATGCAAGATCTGTTCCTTTCAGAACATGAAGCAGCTGCAGTTTCACTCCCTGAATGTCCTTTTCATTCAGATATTCCATCGTCGCGCAGATATCTTCCCGACTTTCTCCCGGCAGTCCCAGTATTGTATGAACAATCACCTCAATCCCTCTGGAGCGGAGATTTTCTGCAGCCTCCTCAAAACAGG
>DVGR01000212.1 GCA_018712605.1 Candidatus Choladousia intestinigallinarum | reverse complement strand
ATATTCTTCCTTTTTCATAAATAGCTCTCCCCCTTCTCAGTATTTTCACCGCACTCCTGGGGCTGAATATCCTCTTGTCCAGGCTCCCATGGCTGCTTCTCATTCTCTCTCTTCACAAATTCATACATTTGTCTCAGCTCTTCCCATTCTTCCAAAAAATCATCGATCTTTTTCTGCCCAGAAGGCGTAAGCTGATAATACTTCCGCATTCTTCCATTGTATTCCTGGCGATACGTTTTGAGACTGCCATTCTGTTCCAGCCGCTTTAAAATAGGATAAAGGGTTGATTCAGAGATCCCTATGGAATTTCCTATGCTTTTCATAATCATATATCCGTAGGAAGGTCCCTCTTTTAAAACCGCCAGCACACAAACATCCAGCATTCCTTTTTTTCTCTGTGTATCCACGGCATATCCTCCTTTTCAATTCTCTGGGAATCCTCATAAAGCCCGCAGGTTCTTATTTGAAACAGAGCTTCAAACTTTCCCCTTCAAATACTGGGTTTTACATGTTATGTATAATATAGTATGCAAAATATAGTATGTCAACCCTTTTTTCACTTTTTACTCAAAACCATTTCATAAGACAAGGTCTTTTCTATCTCGGATTGCTCCGCGCCTTTGGCGCTCCCGCAAGTCTCCGCTCCGCTTCGGTCGGCGCTAAACGCGTGCCACTGGCACGCAGCGCCCTACCCGTATTCGCATTCTGGGCTATCGCCCTCCATGTTCATACGGGTTAGCGTCTCTGGTGCCCAGCCAGCATGTCGCACAAGTGCGCCCTGCTGGCTGCACACCGAGACTGGCTTTTAAAGTAAAAAAGGAAGATGCGGCCAATAACGGTCACATCCTCCTGTGTTTTATCTCTTTATATTACTCAATCAACTGTTTTCCAGCAGCTCCAGAACCTTCTCCGCCGTATCAAGCTTCAAAGCCGCATCTGCCAATTTCTCCGCCACCTCGAAGGTACATCCGCGAAGCTGGTATTTCACTCTGGCTACCTCACCGGCTGACATACTGAACTCATCCAGCCCCATTCCGAGAAGAAGCTTGGATGCCTTCTCATCACTGGCAAATTCGCCGCACATACCAACCTTGGTATTGTGACGGTGTCCAGCCTGAATCGTATGATAAATCGCACGGAGAACCGCCGGGTTAAAGGAATTATAAAGGTTGGCGATCTTCTGATTGCCCCGATCCACAGCCAGGAAATACTGAGTGAGATCGTTGGTCCCGATACTGAAGAAATCCACTTTCTGGGCAAACTCCTCGGCCATCATCACGGCAGCCGGAGTCTCGATCATCATGCCGACCTGAATCTTCTCATCAAAAGCAACATGCTCCTGCTTCAGCTCTGCCTTGCACACCTCCAGCAGGTGGTTCGCTGCGGTCAGCTCGTCCATGGAAATCATCATGGGATACATAATACGGATATATCCAAATGCGCTGGCTCTTAAAATTGCCCGAAGCTGTGTCTTAAAGACATCCGTCTGATCCAGACACATACGGATAGCACGATAGCCCAGGAAAGGATTCTCTTCCTTGGGGAATTCGTAATAATCCAGCTCCTTGTCGCCGCCAATGTCCAGCGTACGGATGGTAAGCTCTTTTCCTCCCAGAAGCTGAGCCGCCTCCTTGTAAGCTTCAAACTGCTCTTCTTCCGTAGGGAAGTGATCGCTTTCCATATAGAGGAATTCACTTCTGAACAGGCCCACTCCTTCAATCTGGAACTGAGTCGCATACTTAATATCCTCAATATTTCCCACATTGGCGCAAAGGCTGAAGCCATGTCCGTCTTTTGTCTCTGAGGGCAGAGAAGAGAGGGATTCCAGTTCCTTCTGGAAGGCTTCAAATTTCTCAGCCTTCTCTTTATATACAGCTACCATAGCCTCATCAGGATCCAGGAAAATCTCGCCTTTGCCTGCATCCAGAATCATGCTCATTCCCGTCTTAACGTCCTCCAGCATAGATCCCACGCCTACCAGACAGGGAATAGCCATGTTCTTGGCAATAATGGAAACATGGCTGGTCACGCCGCCTTCCTCTGTGGCAAATCCCAGAACCAGATCCATATTCATCTTTGCCGTGTCAGAGGGCGTCAGATCCTGAGCCACGATGACACTCTTCTCCTTCATGGCCGCAAAAGGATTATCGTCAATCCCTTTCAGCGCAAAGAGCAAACGCTTGGAAACATCCTTCATATCTGAAGCCCGCTCCCTCATATACTCATCGTCCATGCTCTCAAAAATCACCACGTACTCGTCTTTTACCTGCATGAGAGCTGCCTCGGCATTCATCAGCTCATCTTTAATCTTTCCTACGACTCCGTCATGAATGGCAATATCTCCTGCCAGTGCAAAATGTCCAGCAAAAATAGCATTCTCCTGAGCAAGCTCTGCTAAATCCGCCTGCGCCTTCTCCACGGCTGCTTCAAAACGGCTGACTTCCGCATCCACCTGATCCGCACTGATAGAAGCCGTATCCACGGTGACTTCCTGCTTCTTCACAACGTAAGCAGGGCCGATGGCATACCCTTTTGAAGCGGTCTTTTTAACTTCCCACTTTTTCATGAACGGCTTCCTCCTTACTCTGTTCCTTCACCAAGTCCGCCTGCGATGGCATCCAGCATAGTCTTAAGATCTGCTTCTTCATTCTCGCCCTCGCAGATAATGTCGATGGTAGTTCCTTTCTTAATTCCAGCGCTCATAAGAATCAGAACACTCTTTGGATTTACTTTCTTTTCTCCTGCAACAATCGTAATCTCTGAAGTAAGCTTCCCGGCAATTTTCGCAAGCTCTGAGGCCGGTCTTAAATGAAGTCCTGACTTATTGTTTACTGTAATTGTTCCTTTTACCATTATCGTGTCCTCTCTTTTCCTATTTTCTCAATGTGTTATATTTTAACAACATTTACACCACTATACCATGTTTTTTTAACAAATGCAATGAAAAACCGGTGTTTTTCTCCCTCTTCAGCCGCTTTTCAGTTGACACATTGTTAAAATCGTTTACAATAATAATATATGATTATTCTCTTAAAATTTAGTAAAAAATACACAGCGATCCAATGCTCAGGGAGGTGACTTTATGGATCATGATCTTATTTCTCTGATGCAGATATTATCCACAAATTCCTTCTCAACGCTGAAGGATATCGAGACTGCAACCAACGCTACACGGCGCCAGACCATGTACCGCATAGAGAAGCTGAATAAACTGCTGAAAACGGAAAATATTCCAGTTCTCTCCGTAAGCCCTCTTCCTCCCAGGGAAATTCTAATCTCAGAGGAAACCCTGGCTGCCATAAAACGGCTTCTGGAAGAATCCAGTATGAATCACGCATACTATTTCAGCAAAAAAGACCGGCTTATCTACATGTATCTGCTTCTTTTTATCAATCTGGACTATGTGTCCTTAAATCACTTTATCGGCTCTCTGAAGTGCAGCCGTTCCACGGTTCTCTCAGATCTCAAGGAGCTGAAACAGATACTGGAGAAAAACGGCATCGAGCTTTGCAACAACCGAACCCGTGGATATTATCTGGTGGGCTCCGAAATTGAGATCCGTCGTTTTATGATCCGGGAAGTAATCTGCACTCTGTCCGATAAACAAAGCGGAAAGATTTTTGATTCTTTTAATAATGATTTCGGCCTTAATATTTTCGATTACTCCCGTCAGGTCATTACGGAACTGGCGGCACAGTGGAAGATCCGGCTGGTGGAGGCCCGACTTCTGGAATTTATCTATATCTTTATCTTCCTGAAGGCCCGGATGCAGAGCGGCGTAAAAGCTGAGCTTTCTCTTCCTCCCATGATTGAAACGGATGTCATTCCCACTTTAAAGGAATACGCCTTTACAAAAGATCTTCTGAGCAAGTACCCGGATACAGACCAGATTACAGAGCCTGATGTAAAATACATCACATCCTGGATTCTTGGTATTTCCTACGGAAGCATTAACGAAGATACAAAAGACAATGCGCTGATTTCCGGCATTGCCAAAAATATCATGCAGCGCTTTGAAGCCATCAGCGGCGTTCACCTGTCAGACAATGACAAGATGTTCGTACAGCTTTACGCCCACCTTCGTCCAGCCTATTACCGGCTTATTTTTCACCTGCCTATTTTTAATCCGATCTGCGAGACGGTTAAGAATGAATACTGGGAGCTGTTCCAACTGATGGTGGAAACCATGAAGCCTATAGCCGTACTGTTTAACAGAGAGATTCCTGAGGATGAAATCGCCTACCTGACCATGCATTTTGCAGCGGCTTTTGCCGAAAAGAAAACTTCGGAGGAGATCCGCCGCCGGAAGGCTTTGGTTATCTGCTCCAACGGAGTGGGAAGTTCCACAATTCTCTACAATGAACTGATCCGCCTCTTCCCGGAGTTGGAGTTTCTTCCGCCCCTGGATTCCGCCCATGCAAAAGATGGCAGCCTGGAAGCCGACATCATCTTTACCACCAACTATACGCCTTTGGAGGCAGAACCCTCTGTCCCTGTCATCCGTGTCAACCCTGTAATGTCCGTAAATGAACGGAGAAAAATTACCCGCCAGGTATACCAGTGGCTGGGAATTTCAGCCCAGGGCCAGCCGGACGTGGACGTGGTCATGGATATCATTGCAAAATACGCTGACATCCGTGAAAAAGACAGCCTGTACGGGGAGTTGACCGCTCATTTTTATGAAACGCAATTTCCTGAGGCCCCGGAGGATATTAAACTGCACCTGACCGATATGATCTGGCCCGAGATTATCAGCCTGAATCTGGAAGCTGCCACCCCCCAGGAAGCGATCCGCAAGACTTATGAGCCCATGGTACGCCAGCACTGCGTACTGCCTGGTTATGTGGAAGAAACACTTAAGATGACTACCCGCTACATGGTAATCACAAAACATGTGGCTCTTCCCCATGCAAAACCAGAAGCAGGCGCCATAACCTGCGGTCTCGGTATTGGAGTCCTGAAGACGCCTCTGCCCTTTGGCATTCCTGAAAATGACCCGGTCAAATATATTTTTGCCCTGAGCGCCGTAAATAATTCTTCCCACTTGAGCGCTATGGCTGAGCTGATCCAGTTGTTTAACGATGAAAATTTTTATCGTCTGCTGGATACGGCTCATTCCTCTCAGGAGGTTATGGATTATATCCGAAAGCATCTGTAATATAAAGGAGACTGCTGCGGCAGTCTCCTTTTTCTTTCGGTCACTATTTCTTCATAGCTGCACGCGTCTCGTCAATAATGCTCTTGATTTTCTTTGCATTTTCCGCAATATCAGCAGAACTTCCCTTGGTGAGCAGTCCGCCGAAGCCACAGCAGTCAACCCCATTTTTCACATAGGTGCTGAGATTATCCAGCGTGATTCCGCCTGATGCCAGGATCGGCATGAAGGGAATGGGTGTCTTGAATACAGAAACCAGCTTGGGACCGTAGAAATCAGAGATCGGGAACGCTTTAATAAAGGCCGCACCGTACTCCAAACCTTTTACCGCCTCTGTCACAGAGGTGCATCCCGGAGCGTAGGGAATCTGATAACGGTTGCAGGTCCGCGCAACTCCCTCATCAAGATTGGGAGCGATCACAAACTGAGCTCCTGCCAGAATGGCCACTCTCGCAGTCTCTGAATCAAGAACCGTCCCTGCTCCTACGCAGATCTGATCTTTAAACTTTGCCCGCAGAGCGCTGATTACTTCAGCCGCATTGGAATTTGTAAAGCTGATCTCCAGGCAGTCAACGCCTCCGTCCAGGCATCCCTGAGCGATCTCATAGCCTCTCTCAATCGTCTCAACACGTACGATAGCCATTGCGCCTGTATCTGCTATTCTTTTTGTTATATCGGCTTTCTGCATGATACTTCCTCCTCTGAAATAATGATGTCTTGTCTATTTTTTCGTAACCACATTTATGGAAATGCCGTGTTTCCTGAGACATTCCGTTACATTTTTCTCCACCTCATCCAGGCGTCCCTTCTGAAATGGATATACAACACCCACGTAATACCATCCTGAGGGATGATCCACACCCTTTCCGGAAAAGAAGAATTTCAAAGAGGCCCGCCCTCTCAGCAGCTTTACTTCTTTTATCTGCTTATAAGTCAGTGTTCTGGCTTTGCCCGGCAGAGAATGAATGATGATTTCATTTCTCTTCAGCTCACAAACCGGTACATTTTTCAGAAGCTTTTTGCCATACTTGAACATGGTCTTGATCACAAACCATAATCCTGTAATACATAAAAAGGTAACTAAATACCAGGACACCGCATAAGAGAAAATAGAAGCCGCCATCAGAAGGATCATTAAGACAAGATTCAGCCCTGTATAAAATAAAAGCCTCCCTTTATCTTCCGGTATGACGTATTCCTTCATAGACTGTTTCCTCTCCTACTCATATAAATGATAGTATTTCAGCATGGTTTTAATCTTCTCATCGTCTTCCTGGCTCAGTTTCTGAACCGGTTTTCTTGCCGGCCCTACCTGGGCAATACCAGCCAGCTCCGTGGCACGCTTCATAACGCTTGGAACTGTGCCAAGTCCCAGAACGCCCCGCAGCACATCGATATCTTTCTGAAGTTTTTCAGCCGTCTCTGTGTCTCCGTCATGGAGAGCCTTGTCGAGTCCTACCAAAACATCCACAATCACGTTGCTGGTGCCTGCCACTGCAGCCACAGCTCCGATTCCATATGCATAGGAAATCTTAGAATCTGAACCTACCAGCAGTTCAAAATCCTTTTCCTTAGCAATCTTAGCGTAAGCGTTCAAAGTATCCACATTTCCGCTGCTGTCCTTGATGCCCGCAATATTGGGAATGTCCGCAAGACGGTCAACCAGCTCGGGATCCAGCGGGCAGCCTGTGGCCTTTGGAATATTATAGAGGATAATCGGAAGAGATACGCTCTCTGCCACCTCTTTATAATGGGCATAGAGATTTTCATTGGTAGGCTTCAGGAAATACGGTGTGATAACGGAAAGAGCATCCGCTCCGATCTCCTCCATCTTCTTCGAAAGGCGCACCGTGGCTTTTGTGGAGCAGGCACCTGTTCCCACATAAACCGGCACACGCTTATTTACGATCTCAATTACTTTTTTTGCAAAGGCAATCTTCTCATCCTCATCAATCACATGGAACTCACCATTGCTTCCAAGGATAAAAATACCTTTTACGCCGTGGTCAATCAGGTGATTAATCAAAGCTTCCGTAGCCTCATAATTAATGTTCTGATCCGCATCATCATAAAAAGGCGTCACAATAGGAGTAATAATACCTTCTATCTTCATTTTATTTTCCCTCCGTATCTCTGATACTCTTCCCGAGACTTCCGCCCGGATGCCACTTCACATACTGCTGGGGAGTCAGGTTTCTCTCATTCTGAAGGAGAATGCTCAAGCTCTGAAGCACAATGATTTCTACCAGAATAGACGCTCTTGGGGGCTTGTTCATAGAATCGCCTTCCTGCTCCACTCCGGCAATCAGGGCTACATCGCCTTTCTTGGCCAGCCAAGATTCCGGCTTACCGGTCACAGAAATAATTTTAGCTCCATTATTTTTCAGTGTTTCCACTGTAGCTTTCAGCTCCGCAGTCTCACCGCTGTTGGAAATAGCGATCACCACGTCTCCCGGCATTACCTGGCCTGCGCTTCCATGTACGCACTCCGTTCCGTGAAGCTCATAAGTGGGTGTGCCTGTGGATGAAAGAAGAGATGCCACATAACCCGCCACATGGCCCGGCTTGCCGATTCCCGTCACATGAACCCGGCCATGATTCTTCTCTGTTTCAAGAATCAGATTTTTCGCTGATTCCAGAGCCTGGTCATCTATACTGTCCGCAAATTTTTTCAGTTCTTCAAACTCAATGTCCAGGAACTCTCTTACCTGTTCTTTCGCTGTTTTCATTTTACCGCTCCTTATTTCTCATTCAGTCTTCGGCATTCCTCCGCACTGGCGGCCATACCCGCCCGCAGAAGATTTGTATCAATCGCCGTAATTATTATGTCAAGATCTTTTTTAAAGTATTTCATAAGTTCCATAGATCCGATAATGCCGAAAAATTTTCCGTGACGCCTGCACGCTTCCGCCACTTTCTCAATCGCAGAAAGTTCCCGGACATCCATCACATTATCTGGAATCCCCATGGAAATCCCCAGATCGCAGGGACCAACTATAGCCGCATCAATCCCCTCTACACTGAGAATCTCATCTGCACAGTTTACGCCCTCCGCAGTCTCGATCTGGGCTATGGTTAAGGTTCTCTGATTCATATTAAGCATATTGGCAGCGTGGCCGCCGCTGGGACCGTAATTGGTGTTTGCGCCCCCGGAATAGCTCCGCTTCCCTACGGGAGGATACTTGCTCCACTCTACCAGTTTCCTTGCATCCTCTGCTGACTCAATCATAGGAACCATGACACCCTGAGCGCCGTAATCCAGAATCTTGGACACGTCCCCTCTGGCCAACTGAGGCACCCGGACAACCGATGGCAGTCCAATTTGATTTCCCAAAACCATAAGATCATGAAGCTTCTCATAGGACAAAGAACCATGTTCGCAGTCATAAAAGACAAAATCCATGCCTACGTTTTTCGCAATCAGAACTGCTGCCGGATGGCCCACGATTTTTATCAGTACCCCTCCAGCCTTGCGCTCCCGCATTATATCTTTCAAGCTCATACACTTCCACCTCTCTATGAATCTGCATAGTCAGCACAAACCGCTTCCTATAAAGAATGACAAGGAATTTTCATTCCTTGCCATTTCTTTTTCAAAGAACCTTTCCGCTTATAAATTAGTGGAAAATTCCCATAATTCCGTGCATAATTGCACCGATGATGTTGTAGTCAACGTTCGGGAAGGATGCGCCGGCAATACCAAGTTCTGCAAATGCCGGATACAGGATCAGAGGCAGACCAGTCAGGGCCATACCAACGATGAAGGATCCAACCAGAGCGCCCTTCCATCCGCCGTATGCATTACCGAACACACCGCAAGTACCGCCTGAGAAGAAGCAGATACCTGCTGCAGGGATCATGATTGTATCGCTCTTGAAGATAACCATCAAAGCCATAGCTGCCAGACCGCCCAGGAAGGCACCAATGAAACCAACCAGAACTGCGGTAGGAGCAAAGGGGAAGATTGCAGGACAATCAACTGCAGGCTTGGAATTCGGAATGTACTTCTCAGAAATAGCAACGAATGCTGCTGTGATCTCTGCGATGAACTGACGAACACCATAGATCAGAACGCTCATACCTGCTGCGAACTGAAGTCCCTGAAGGATCGGGTAGATGAACCAGATATCGTTTCCTGCATATGAAAGGACTGTCTCCATCTTTCCTGTTGCTACACATGCGATTACGGCGATGTAGAACAGAACTACCATGAACAGCGCTACAGAGAAAATGAAATCTCTGAACAATTCGAAGAATTTCGGAAGCTTAACGTTGCTGGAGTCAGATACGTTTTTCTCTCCGCCCAGTTTGCCGAAGAGTTTTCCAACATAACCAGAGAACGCATAACCGATACAGTTAAAGTGACCCATTGACAGGTTGTCAGCCCCTGTAATCTTAACCATGAAAGGCTGGCACAGTGTGGGCAGAGCCGCACCGAAGAATCCAAGAAGGATACCGCCAAGGATTACTGTAAGAACCATAGGTGCATCGTTTGCAATAAAGATCAGGGCGATAACGCATGCGAAATACAGGAAATGCTGTCCTGTAAGGAAGATCGCCTTGAAAGGTGTGAACTTAGCAACGATCAGGTTCACCACAAAACCAAGAACCATAACCAAAGCCACTTCTGTTCCGTATGTATCAAGGGCAAGACCTGTTGCAACCTCTACCTGAGTGGTTACACCCTCGATACCGAAAGCTGTATTAAACAGCTCTGTAAATGTAGTTACACATGCTGACATCGCATTGGAACCAATGTTGAATACCATGAATCCAATCACAGTCTTCATCGTTCCGCTCATTACATCTGTCGCTGACTTCTTCTGGAGAAGAAGACCTACCAGGGCGATGACACCCATGATCAGAGAAGTATTTCGGCACTGGGCCATTATAGCATCTAACATTATGTTTTCACTCCTTGTATACTTTTAGTTTTTTTGAATTATTTACTTTTCTTTGGAAGCAAGGAATTCTTCCATCTTAGCCTTCATCTCAACCTTATCCATGATGTTGCGTACACCAAGGGCATAAGGAACTTTGTCTTTCAGCTCTGCGGAAAGATCTTCCATGGTGATAACAAGATCGCCGTTAAATCCCATCAGGGAATCCAGATTTCCATGTTCCGTCTTGATCGGGAAATTATTCTCACTGATCACCTGATCTGCTTTGATTTTCAGCAGCATACTGGAACCCATACCAGCACGGCAGCATACTAATGCCTTATACATAGTTCGCTCTTCCTTTCTATTTATTGATGTAATCCATGATTTCTTTGGGGTCTGTCGTACGGTCAAGGAGTTCAAAAAAAGCCTTATCCTCAAACAGAACCGCCAGATCCGCCAGGGCGCCTAAATGCTCCGAACTGTCCTTGGCACTTAAGCTGAACAGATATTTCACCGGATCATTGTCTTCGTTGCCGAACTCAACAGGAGTCTTCAGCGTGGCAATGCCAATAGCGCTTTCAAGAGCGCCTGACTCAGGACGCGCATGAGGCAGGGCCACATGCTTCGTAAGTACAATGTAAGGTCCCATTTCTTTAACACCTTTAATGATATCGTCCACATAAGATGTCTTTACCTTACCTTCATCCACCAGCGGCTGGGCTGCCTTGCGCACAGCATCTTCCCAATCGCTTGCTTCGATCTGCAGCTTAATAAGCTTTTCACTTACCAGATCCTTCAGCATCCATGTCACCTCTTTCTTTTTTAGAAATCCCGGGCCCAGGTTTTCCTATGTTTATAATAATAAAATAATTGTAAATTTTTTTCAATCCTTATTTAGTACAAGTTTTGTTATATAGAATAACAAAGATTGAACCAAAAACCCCGTCAGTTTCTGTGAAATTGACGGGGTTTCTATTGACTAACCTTCTTTTTTTCATAAAAGCAGTGCCTTTTTTAAGGATTTATTTCCAAATAATTTCTTAAGAAATAAATAAATATAAATTTTTTTAAATCCGTTCTATTTTTCCAGGATCTCCATAAACTCATCTCCGGTAATGGTTTCCTTCTCAAAAAGAAACTTGGCAAGCTCATGCAGCTTTTCCATGTGAGAGGACAGAAGCTCTTCCGCCCTGTCATACTGTTTCTTCACCAGATCCACCACCATTTTATCAATGTCCGCAGCCGTGTCTTCCGCACAGGCCAGGGAGGTATCTCCTCCCATATACTGGCCGTGCACGGCCTCCAGGGCCACCATCCCAAAGCTGTCGCTCATGCCGAAACGGGTAATCATAGCCCTAGCCAGCTTCGTCGCCTGCTCAATATCGTTGGAAGCTCCTGTGGTAATAGAATGGAAAACCAGCTCCTCCGCCGCTCTTCCTCCTGTCAGAGTCGCTATTTTGTTCTCCAGTTCCTCTTTGCTGAGAAGATTTCTCTCTGTCTGGTCCACCTGCATGGTATACCCCAGCGCACCAGATGTCCTGGGTATAATCGTAATCTTTGTCACTGGAGCTGAATTCGTCTGCAGGGCTGCCACCAGCGCATGGCCGATCTCATGATAGGACACAATCAGACGCTCTTTCTCCGAAAGCACTTTATTCTTTTTCTGATATCCGGCCGCTACCACCTCAATACTTTCCTCCAGATCCGCCTGGGTCACATATTTCCGGCCGTTCCGCACAGCCCGCAGAGCCGCCTCATTGATCATATTGGCCAGCTCTGCCCCTGAAGCCCCGGAGGCCGCTCTTGCTATGGCATTGAAATCAATATCGTCTCCCAATTTAATCTTTTTGGAGTGAACCTTCAAAATCGCTTCCCTGCCTGCCAGATCCGGCAGCTCCACAGGGATTCTCCGGTCAAATCTTCCCGGGCGAAGAAGCGCCGGGTCCAAAGTCTCTGGGCGATTGGTGGCCGCCAGGATCACCACGCCCTTGGAACCGTCAAAACCGTCCATCTCTGTCAGAAGCTGGTTGAGCGTCTGCTCTCTCTCATCGTTTCCGGCAAAACCCTGTGTATCTCTTTTCTTTCCTATAGTATCAATCTCATCAATAAATACAATACAGGGCGCCTTCTCTCCTGCCTGTTTAAAAAGATCTCTGACTTTGGCAGCTCCCATTCCCACAAACATCTCCACGAATTCTGAACCGGAAATAGAAAAGAACGGCACTTCCGCCTCGCCAGCCACCGCTTTTGCCAACAGCGTCTTCCCTGTACCCGGAGGGCCCACCAAAAGGGCGCCTTTTGGCATCTGAGCGCCGATCTCCTGATATTTCCCCGGAGAATGGAGAAAATCCACGATTTCCACCAGAGCCTCCTTGGCCTCATCTTCCCCCGCGACATCAGAAAATTTGATTCCCGTCTCGCTGGCCACGTATACCTTGGCATTACTCTTGCCAAACTGCATGGCATTCCCAAGACCTCCGCCCATTTTTTTCATCATATATCTGGAGAGAAGCTGTCCCAGAACAACAAAAATCACAATGGGAAAGATCAAAGTTATCAGCATACTGAGGATGGGATTCATCTCCGCCTCATGTACTTCTCCAAACTCGCAGCCCGAATCATAGAGACGGTCTACCAGCGAAGGGTCATTGAAAGTAGCCGTCCGATACAGACTGCCTTCCTCCGGCTTGTCCGATGTGAAATAAATATAATCCTGCTCCACCTGGGCAACCTTTATCTCTTTGTCGTCCAGCATACCTAAAAACGTGCCGTAGTCTACCTCCGTTACCTCCTGCTGCAGGAGCCTTGGAAATAAAAAAGTATTCAGCAGAAGCAAAACGCCGATTACAATTAAATAGTAAAAAATCATCGGTTTTTTCGGTTTTTTTACCTCATGCATAGATTCTCCTTTCTGCCCGTACAAGTCTCCGAACTAAAATTCAGCAATAATATTTTTTACAGTATAATCCCTTTTTATTAAACCATCAACCTTTTTATATTTAAAAAAAGAAGGCTTTTACAAGCCCTCTCATTTTGCCATATAGTCATGTTCCACGGTTATAACGCAGTGATATCTCTGATCCAGCTTCCGCAGCTCATCCAGAAGCATCTGCTGGATCTCTTTTTTCTTCTCTTCCTGATAGCCGAAGGGAACTACCATATCAAAGATCAGATTAATCTGTTCCATCCCTTTTACCATACGGAAATCATGAATGCTGCATCCTGGATCGATCCCCTGCAGAATCTTTTGAGTTTCTTCTTTCAAAGCCACCACTTCTTCATTTTTCACCTCTACCGGATCCATATGGATTACCAGAAAGAGATCCAATTTTTTCGCCGCATCCCTCTCAATGCGGTCAATCAGTTCATGGGCCTCCTCAATATCCGCATCATTCGGCACCTCGGCGTGAATCGACGCCATACTACGGTTCGGTCCGTAATTGTGGACAATGAGATCATGGCTCCCACTGATCCCCGGATAGCTTTCCACAAACTCTTTCACTTCCCTGCAGGTCTCAGGATCAATGGCCTCTCCAATCAGAGGCTCCAGGGTATCTTTCGCAATTCCGATGCCTGCCCACATTACCACCAGGGCCACGCCCGCTCCCACGAATCCATCAATATTTACTCCTGTGGCTCCATAAAAAACCAGAGACAGCACCGTGGCGGCCGTCGTGATCACATCTCCCATGGAATCTGTAAATACAGCCATCATAACCTTAGAGTCAATCCTTTTTCCCAGCCGCCGGTTAAAAACTCCCAGCCACAGCTTCACGCCGATGGAAAGCAAAAGAATCACCACGGAAATAATCCTGAAATTCAGTTCCTGGGGCGTACGTATCTTAGCCAAGGAATCCTTCAAAAAAGTAAATCCCACTTCCAAAACCAAAAAGGAAACGATCAGGGCCGCTATGTACTCAATCCTTCCATGGCCGAAAGGATGTTCCTGGTCCGCTGGCTTTCCCGCCATCTTTACGCCAACAAAGCTGATGACGGAAGAGGCCGCATCCGACAGGTTGTTAAAGGCGTCCGCCGTAACGGAAATACTGTTCATAAAAAATCCTACCAGAAATTTCACAAGAAACAGAAAGATATTGCAGACAATCCCAACTATACTGGCCAAAACTCCATAAGCAGTCCTAACCTCTGTCTTCTGCGTAGAATTATAATTCTTTACAAAATGTCTGACCAAAAAATCCGCCATTTCTTGTTCTCCTTCCCCTGCCAATCTTGAACCATTAAAATCCTCAAATGGAATTATCATACCTTTCCTTTTCTTAAGTGTCAAGAAAAATCTGTCGTCAGAGGCAGGAGCAGGATTCCCTTTATCCCAAGATCACAAGGCTGCTTTTTACCTTTGATACGCCGGAAGACATATCCTGATATATTTCATAGTTGACTGTATCATTGGGGTTCACCCGCAGGTCGGTAGGCGTCTTTATATAGTAGTAATACCCGCCTTCACTTCCAACCAGAGACGCCCCCGGCTCATCGATCCCGTAACTGCTGCGGCAAATCGAGCACAAGAAACCATCTTCCAGGCCTGAAGCATTATAGACTGCCGTGCAGTAGAATTCTATCCTATCCTCATAATAGTTGTAAGTAATTCCCTGTCCCCAGGACTCTGGAATCAAGAAAGAGAGACTGCTCGTAGAAAAAATCATACTGTCCATGTCACATCTGAGGTTTGAACTGATGCCCCCCACAGAATTATCTGTATACACAGAGTTGGAGGCTTTACCTTCCCCCACCAGATAATCACGGTTCACATAACCGGCTTTCTGCAGTTCCAGAGAA
>DVGR01000211.1 GCA_018712605.1 Candidatus Choladousia intestinigallinarum | reverse complement strand
TGCAATATGACGAATGCAAGGGTACGTGTAAGATATCGCACATGATTTTTTGTAATGCCGAAAGAATCTAGTAAAAGGAGGAAAAAACATGAAGAAATGGTTGGCAATGTTGCTGGCAGGATCAATGGTTCTCTCAATGGGAACAGTTGCTTTTGCTGAGGAGGAGTCGGAAGCGGGGGAACCCACCGATGTTACTACGGTAGGTCCTGACGAGGGTACTCATTTCGAACTGTGGTCTTTCGTGGATCTGCACAACACCTTCTATGGAAACATGGTAAACGAGTGGAATGAGCAGAATCCGGACCGTCAGATCCAGATTACCTTCAGTACATATCCGTATCAGGATATGCACAACAAGCTGATGATGTCCCTTCAGGCAGGCCAGGGTGCTCCTGACATCTGCGACATTGAGATCGGACAGTTCCCCAACTACAGCGGCGAGAACAGTCCTCTGTACGACCTGAGTGAGGCTCTTGCTCCCTATGAAGAAGATCTGGTAGAGGCCAGACTGGACGTTTACTCCAGAGCGGACGGTACAAGAATCGGTGTTCCCACTCACGTAGGCGCAACGGTAATGTACTGGAACGCAGAGATCTTTGAAGAGTACGGACTGGATTACAAGTCTGTAAAGACTTGGGACGACTATACCGCACTTGGTGAGCAGCTTAAGGAAGCGTCCAACGGCGAAGTTTACCTGACCTCTGTAGACACAGGCGGAACAGACTGGCTGTGGCTGTCCATGGCAGAGCGCGGCGAAGACTACACAGGCGGCCCCGATGGAACACCCAACGTAATGCTGGATTCCATGAAGGATATGCTCACCATGCAGCAGCAGTGGCTGAACGATGGCATCGCTATGATCTCTACTGACGGACATACCGATACTGACGGATGCCGTGCTACCATCCTGGAAGGCAAGATCGCATCCTTCCCGAAGGCTATGTGGTACATGAGCCGCTTCAAAGACTATATGTCTGAAGAAGAAGGCAAGTGGGATATCACTGTATGCCCCGTATGGGAAGAAGGACAGAAGAGTTCTGTAGGTATCGGCGGAACCGGTACAGTTGTTACCAACGAGTGTGAAGATCCCGCTCTGGCTGCAGAGTGGCTGGCATGGGCGAAGTGCTCACCGGAAGGCGAAGCTCACATCTGGAACGACCTTGGATTTGATGTCTGCAACACAGCTCTGTGGTCAGACGAAGCCTTCGCATACGATGAGGCTAATCCTTACAACACGTTCTTCCGCGTGAAGCCGTATGAAGTTCTGAATCAGCTTGCAGAGGCAGATGCTATCGGTACTGTTTACACCACAGCAAATTCACCGGTTATGAATGAGTATATTAACAACAATACTCTGAATCAGATTCTTATTGATGGCATGGATGTAGAGAGCGCTCTTCAGGAATGCCAGGATTATCTGGATACGGAGCTGATGATGTAATCGGCCCAAGGCGAGTTGAATAACCAAACAGTTGAAAATTAATAGGAGGGGAGGCTTGGGAAGTGCATTCCCGGGCCTCCTTTTCTATTTTCCGGCTGATTTGTAAAGAAGAGAAAGGAGGAAATACAGAGATGAAAGTGAAAAAGCTTCTGTATTCCCAAAAGATTGCGCCGTACGTATTTGTACTGCCCTTTGTACTCAGCCTGCTGATTTTCTGGCTGTATCCCCTGGTGTCCGGTATCGTGATGAGTTTCCAGGAGGTTTCCTTCGGTGTTACAAGCTGGGTGGGAACAGCCAATTATGAAAAACTGGCTAAAGACAGTATTTTTTCATTGGCAGTTATGAACAGTGTAGCCTACATGGCGCTGACGCTGCTGCTGATGGTGCCGATTCCCATGCTGCTGGCAGTGCTGATGGAGAGCCGCCTTACTAAAGCCAGAGGCGTGTGGAAGGTGATTATGTACATACCGGCCCTGACCTCCGTAGTTATCTCCGGTCTTCTGTTCCGTCTTATGTTCTCCGAGGGTGAGAATGGGCAGATGAATGTAATCATGCATATGTTTGGCCAGTCCAGCTTTGCCTGGCTGAGATCCAGAGTTACTGCGTGGACAGCCCTGCTTCTTCTGTGTATGTGGAGATGGACAGGCGTAAATGTCCTCTACTACGTATCTGGTCTGAAATCCATCGACAACTCTCTCTATGAGTCGGGAGATATCGATGGAGCCACTGGATGGCAGAAGTTCCGCTACATTACCCTTCCCCTGCTGAAGCCGACTACGGTTTACGTTGTCACGATTTCCGTATTCGCCGGACTTTCCATGTTCCTTGAAAGCTTCATGCTGTGGGCAGGAAACAACTCACCGAAGAATATCGGTCTTACCATCGTGGGATATCTGTATAAGCGAGGCATTGAGAGAAATGAGATGGGATATGCCTGCGCCGTAGGTGTGGTACTGATGGTAATCGCTTTGATTATCAACTTTGTTCAGTTGGTAGCTACCGGTACCTTCCATATCGGTAAAAGGAAGGAGGATTAGGAAATGGCAAAGACTCCAAAACAGAAAACCATGGCGGCGAACCATAAGGTGGGGACTTTTTTGGCCACTGCGCTTTTTGCCCTTCTCTCGGCCCTGATCGCTTTCCCGTTGGTGTGCGGTCTCTTAGGCTCCTTCAGGGATGGCCAGAAGGTTATCACTACAGGTATGTCCCTGGATCTTACCTCACCGGTGAGTCTCCAGAATTACCAAGAGCTTTTCTCTATGTTCAATCCCAGCGGGTTTGAGGATTCAGTAGTCGTAAACTCCAGGAGCTATTTTAACTGGTATAAGAACAGTCTTGTACTGACTCTTACTACGGTTATCCTGACACTGCTTGTCTGCTACTTTATTGCATACGGTTTAAGTATGTATAAGTTCAAGCTTCAGGGATTCCTGTTCTTCATGGTTATCGCTACTATGTCAGTGCCTTTTGAAATCCTGATGCTTCCGCTGTACCAGGAGGTTAACACTCTGGGGCTTATCAACAGCAATCCGGGTGTATTCCTGCCCGGCCTATGTGCGGCGTCCACTATATTCTTCTTTAAGCAGTACATGACCAGTTTGCCAAAGGAACTGCTGGATGCGGCCCGTGTGGATGGGTGTACAGAGTATGGTATTTCGGTTAAGATTATGATGCCGATTACGAAACCGGCTTTCGCTTCCATGGCGATTCTCTGTGCTATGGGTTCCTGGAATAATATGCTCTGGCCTATGCTGGTGTTCCGTGATACAAATAAGTTTACGCTTCCTATTGGTTTGAATACTCTTCTTACACCTTATGGAAACAACTATAATCTGTTGATTTCGGGTTCCATGTTTGGTATCATTCCGATTCTGATTATTTACCTGATCTTCAACAGATATCTGGTAGAAGGTATGACCTCTGGTGCGGTTAAGGGCTGATTCGATTCAGACTATATTTATAAGTCACTTTTTATGCGGCAGAAAATCCTGAAGGATTTTCTGCTGTTCTTATTCATAAAACTGTGAGAGTGTGCGAAGCACACTTTTGTTCTGTTATAGGGCAAAAAAAGAGGAAAGTTTCTTGGAAACTTTCCTCAGCGGTACTGCATTAAAAACTATTTAAAACCCGTATTTTTTCAGAACGTCTTTTGCTTCATCCGTTTCATCGCAGACGCATAATACAGTGTAAGCGCCGGCGCTTTCAATAATAGCGTCATTCTCAAGCCTTTCTGCTTCCGGAGCGTTATAGGAGGCGTACAGTTCCGCTTGGTTATCCACCCTGGTCTGGAAAAGTTCTTCAATCTTAGAAGCATTAGCGGCATCCTTAGATTTCACCACGGCGATCTCGCAGGAGGTTGTACCAGAGCTGGTGTAGGCGATAGCTTCCTCTACCGTATCTTCCTCATAGAAATAAATGGAAGGAAGCATATCGGAAGAGGTCTGGCTTAAAGAGTCTTCTGTGACTGTCTTTAAAAGATCTGATGCCAGGGCCTCCACGTCGATTTCTACAACGTCGTTTTCTGCATCCTTGCTGTTGCCGCCACCGCAGGCAGTGAGAGTCAGGGCGGCTGCCGCCGCACAGGCCAGGTACACAAATTTCTTTTTCATAATGATCTCCTTTCAAAATTTAGACTTTATTCTGCTGCACTTTATGCAGTCTGTTCTGTCTCGGACTCTGTTTCGGATTCCGTTTCAGGTTCCGGATCCGAGGAAGAGGTTACATAGTGAGTCTTCAGGTAATTCAGCATCTGTTCGCAGTATTTTCCATAAATATGGATTCCGTCTTCTGAGGCGCCTTCAATCAAAGCGCCGTAGCCGTTGGACAAAAATTCATTAAAATCAATGTAGTAGTAGCCCTGCTCTTCGCAGATCTGCAGAAGAATGGAATTAATGGTATCCACATTTTCGTTATTGACGTAGCTGCCATAGTTTTGCATGGCGACTTTGTCTTCCTCTACATAGATTACGCTGCAGACATACAGGATCGCATTAGGCTGCAGTTCCAGCAGCCGGTTCATAGCCGATACAAAACGTGTCCTGAAATCCTCCCAGTCATATTCTCCAAGATCGTTTGTGCCAAGCATCACATAAATTTTGTTGTAGGTACCGCCAGACACAGCAGCTGGTACTGTGATATTGCCGTCAACTGTGGAGATGATGGGGTCGCTGGCCATGGTAGACAGATTCATCCCTACGCTGGTGAAAAACTGTCCCTGGGTAATGCCGGAAGCATTGCGGAAACCTTCCATTCTGGAGTCACCGATGAATACGGCGTCTGAGAAATAGGAATCGTCCACAGGCGTGGCTGCTTCCGGGACAATAGCCGGGCTGTTAGGATCAGAGACTGTATCCTCTGTCTGAGCGGGAGCATCCGTCTCAGACGGATTTGCCTGAGGGGTACCGGCAGTGACGGGAAGTCCCGCCAGGGCGGTAACAGGAGAAGATCCTCCTGCTGAAGCTCCGGCTGATGCGTCCAAGGAGGCATCGTTTTCGGATATTTCTTCTTCCTTCTCAGAGGAATCCGCACCTTCGGAAACAGCGGAGCTGGTCACGGCAGAACGGTGTGTAAACAGTGTCACGATCAAACGCCCTTCAAACAAAACCAAAACCAGAACTACTATAATAAGAAGATTCAGGACCAGAGAGTCCCGCCTCTTTTTTCGCTTACGTTTTTTAGTTGCCATCTATATTCTCCCCGTGTCCCTTTATCATATATGTATTCTATAGAATCAGAGCGGTTCCTGTGTCAAAAAAACCATAAATTCGATGGAATATTACATGAGACCGCAACTTTATATTATATAGGAAAGGGACATAAAGTCAATAGCCTTGGGCAGAATTAAGGAGAATTAAGAACCTGCCATAAATTCACATTTTCCATTTTTATTAAAGAATTTTTAAATTGATTCTCAGAAGATTCTATACTATAATGATGTCTGATTTACGCAGATTTTAAATTATTACAGGAGATTCTTTATGGTTTTCAGCAGTTTATTATTTTTATTCCGTTTTCTGCCCCTGGTTCTGGTATGTTATTTTATAGCACCCAGGGGAATGAGGAATCTGATTCTCTTTCTCTTCAGTTTGGTTTTCTATGCATGGGGAGAGCCGGTTTATGTAGTGCTTATGATTGTGTCGATCCTGATCTCCTATCTGGGCGGTATTTTTGTGGACCGGTTTAAAAGTGCGGGAGAGATGGGAAAGGCCAGGGCTGCCCTGACCGTATCCTGTGTTCTGAGCCTTTCCCTGCTGGGATTCTTCAAGTACGCAGATTTCGCCATTGACACTGTGAATTCTCTTACGGGAGCCGGTATAGCTCTTCTCCAGGTAGCGCTGCCGATTGGTATCTCATTTTATACCTTTCAGACTATGTCCTACACCATAGATGTATACAGGGGAGAGGCTGGCGTCCAGAGAAATTTTATATCCTTTGGCGCTTACGTTACCATGTTCCCACAGCTTATAGCGGGGCCTATTGTCCAGTATAAGACCATTGACAAGCAGCTTCGGACCAGGAAGGAGACAGCGGAGCAGTTTGCACTGGGAGTGAACCGCTTTATGATCGGTCTTGGGAAGAAAGTGCTTCTGGCTAACAATGCCGGAACTCTCTGGGATTCTGTGCAGTCTATGACATATTCCCAGGTTCCGGTGCTGACTGCATGGATCGGTCTGGCTGCCTACTCCTTTCAGCTTTACTTTGATTTCTCTGCTTACTCAGATATGGCCATTGGTCTGGGACATATGTTTGGCTTCCGTTTTCTAGAAAACTTTAATTATCCGTACATATCCAAGAGTATTACGGAATTCTGGAGAAGATGGCATATTTCTCTGAGCACCTGGTTCAGAGATTACGTGTATATTCCCCTGGGGGGGAACCGGGTGAAACCTTTAAAGCATGTGAGAAATATTTTTGTGGTATGGCTTTTGACTGGTATCTGGCACGGCTCCAGTTGGAATTTTGTCCTCTGGGGCGTTTACTACGGAATTCTTCTTTTGGTAGAGAAGTTTTTCCTGGGAAAGTATCTGGAGAAGCTGCCTGCCGTGTTACGGCATCTGTATTGTATTTTCTTTGTCATGATCGGCTGGAATATCTTTGTGTTTGAAGGAATGGGGGATGTGGTTTCGTATATGAAAGCTCTGTTCGGAGCTTATGGACAGGGATTTTTGGACAGCGGAACCATCTACCTGCTTTACAACAACGCAGTGCTGCTGATCTTTCTGGCCCTGGGAAGCACCATGCTTCCCAAGAAGATAGGTGACTGGATCTGTGCGAAGCTGGAGCGGAAGGATGGCCCTGCGGTCTTGGTGAGAAGTATCTTTTATGTGGCGGTGTTTGTGCTGTCCGTGGCCTGGCTGGTGGATGCTTCCTACAATCCCTTCCTGTATTTCCGGTTCTGATGAGGTGATGGAATATGAATAGACGACAATCATGGAATATTATCCTGCTGTTTTGCATTCTGATCTTCGGATTTACGGCAGCTACATGGGTGACTCCCTCGAAGGAGTTTTCTGATACGGAGAACAGAGCTTTGGCTCAGTTCCCGCAGCCATCCCTGGAGACGGTGCTGAACGGTGAATTTGAAAGCGATTATGAAAAGTATCTTTCAGATCAGTTTCCGGGAAGGGACGGGTGGATTGGGCTAAAGACCGATGCGGAGCGGGCTATGCTCAGGCAGGAGAGTAAAGATATCTATTTCGCCAAAGACGGTTATCTAATCGAGAAGCATACGGGAAGCTTTACCACTGATACAGCCCAGGGGAACATCCGCCTGCTTGCGGGTTTCTTTGAAAAGTATCAGGAGGAATATCAGGGGCATCTGACAGCCATGGTAGTTCCCAATGCCGTGGATATCTTAAGGGACAAGCTGCCGCCTTTTGCCTCCCCCTACGATCAGGAAGAGTATCTGGCTTTGGTGGAGAATGCCCTTCCCCAGGAGGTCTGGTTTGATACAGCCTCCATTTTAAAAGAACATAAGGAGGAAGAGATTTATTACCGCACAGATCATCACTGGCAGACGAAGGCAGCCTTCTATGTCTGGCAGGAGTGGGCGAAAGAACAGGGATTTGAGATCCCTTCAGAGGAGGATTACCGTGTGGAGACGGTCACAGAGGAATTTGAGGGGACCGTTCAGTCAAAGCTGGGTATCTCGGTTCAGCCGGATTCTATCCAGATTTATGTGCATGAGGAAGATCCTTTTTACACTGTGGATACGGGTACAGGTGAAGAGAGCTACAGCGTATACGATCTGGAGGCTCTGAATACCAAGAGTAAATACGATGTCTATTTTGGAGGAAACCATGCCCTGGTGAAGATCCGTACCCAGGCGGATACAGGGAGAAGGATTCTCCTTATAAAAGACTCCTATGCTCATTGTTTTGCACCTTTCCTGGTCACTGAATTTGACCAGATCGATCTGGTAGATATCCGCTATTATAATCAAAATCTCAGTCAGTTGATAGAAGAAGGGAATTATACAGATCTGATGTTTTTGTACAATGCTTCCGGGTTTGCGGAGGATGTGAATT
Source organism: Candidatus Choladousia intestinigallinarum (assembly GCA_018712605.1). Taxonomy (GTDB): domain Bacteria; phylum Bacillota; class Clostridia; order Lachnospirales; family Lachnospiraceae; genus Choladousia; species Choladousia intestinigallinarum. Next base: position 590 of record DVGR01000211.1, on the reverse strand, counting down.
TTTCCAAGCTGCTTCTGTAAAGAAAAATGTGCTTTGAAGGAGGAATGGCTTTATGAATTTAATTGCCGCAGTAGATGAGAACTGGGGAATTGGATATAACAACCGCCTTTTGGTTCAGATTCCCTCGGATCAGAAATTTTTCCGTGAAGAAACCATGGGAAAAATTCTGGTAATGGGAAGGAAGACTCTTGAGAGCCTTCCGGGGGGAAAACCCCTGCCTGGAAGGACTACATTTGTCCTGTCCAGGAATCCTCTTTTAAAAATCAAAGGCGCTCAAGTGTTTTGCACAGTGGAAGAGCTTTTGGATGAGCTTCAGAAGTATCCCTCAGAAGATATTTACGTAACCGGCGGGGAGAGCGTTTACCGCCAGATGCTGCCATACTGTGATACAGCCCACATCACCAAGATTTTTCAAAAATATCAGGCCGATACGTACTGCCCGGATTTAGATTCCTACCAGGAGTGGGTGATCACAGCAGACAGCGAGGAGCGGACCTATTTTGATATAGAGTACCGTTTCCTCAAGTATGAGAGGCGGAAGCCTTCAGAAAGATAAGAAAGCCGATGATAAAGAGAACGAAGATGGCGGC
>DVGR01000210.1 GCA_018712605.1 Candidatus Choladousia intestinigallinarum | reverse complement strand
GTTCCTCTTTCAGTGCAGGAGAATGGTAAAAAGCCTGCCCTTCCTCATACAAAACATACTGGGCCTCCCCTGAATGGAGAATTGACTTTGTGCTGCTGCTGACCAGCTTTTTCATGTCAATACATACGACCACGGTTCCCAGCGTATCAAAAGAAAGCTGATCCACTCTTCTGCATTCTCTTCCTAAAAATAAGCCATAGGAATTGCAGTAATTTGTTTTCCACACCGGATAGCCTGCATTCTTATTTGTGTCTTCAATAATCTCCTGGTGGATTTCTTCAGCCACCTGGGCGCTTCCCGGCTTATAGCTGCTGACAGTATCTCCTTCCGTATAAAGGGCAATGTAGCTGATATTATTGTTTTTATACGTCTGCTGGTAATCCGCCAGCAGGCTTTCCAGAATACTGTATGCATTTTTCCTGCGTATGTAAGAAGTATCGTCTGATATGGTGATCAGATTTTTCCTTATATTTGAGTTGGAGACAATCATGTTTGTCATTGACTCAACGGTAGACAGTTTCTTGGAAATGTCTTCTGCACTGTAAGACAGGGAGCCTGCCAAGGCCTCATACAGGAGTTCATTGCTGGATGACAGAGTCATAGAAATTCCAGCCGCTGAAAAAGACACCGTCAAAAATACAGTTACCAGGATAATACAGGTTATTTTTTTATTTAAGGAATAATTTTTTATATTTTTAGCCCATTTTCTCATATTACTTTCCTTTTAATCGTGTATAACTGTTACATAATTTTATCACACTTTCCATTAAATTACCGCAAAACCCAAAAAGAGGTCGGATTTTAAAGAAAAGAAGCCGGGATTTTTTATATTCTTTTTATAAAATTCTTTTTATAATAAACGTACTGAAAGCTGCCAGGATTTTGGCCCTGGCATCACAATATCAATACGAAGGAGGACTTAAGTATGAAAAAGAAACTTGCGAAACTGTTATGTCCCTTGCTGTCAGCCAGTATGGTTTTTTCCGCCGCCGCAGTTGTACAGGCTGAAGAGAGCGCTACGGCAGATCCTGCTGACTACCAGGTGGTTATGGTCGTAAAGCAAAGTGATTCCTGGTTTGATGATATGGAGACGGGCGTGGAACAGCTTAAGAAAGATACTGGCTTAAATGTGTCCGTACAGGTGCCGGAAACAGGAGACGCTGCCAGCCAGATTTCTATTATGGAGGATCTGATCGCCCAGGGCGTGAACGCCATCTGCGTTGTTCCCAATGATCCGGAAGCTCTCGTTCCCACCATTGAAAAGGCCCGTGGCGCCGGAATTGTGGTAGTGACTCATGAAGCTCCCGGCATAGCGGACAGCGTGGATCTGGATGTGGAGGCCTTCATAAATGAAGAATTCGGAAAGCTCTTCGGCGAAAAACTGGCCACCGCTATGGGCGGTGAAGGACAGTACGCCGGATTCGTAGGCGGACTTACGATGGAGACTCATATGGCCTGGTATACCGCCGCAGTAGATTACATATCAGAGAATTATCCCGATATGGAATGCGTCACCGAAGAACCCTATGAAGATGGAAACAGCATCGATGGAGCCCATGACAAGACTCTGGAGCTTTTAAACGCTTACCCCGATATCAAAGGACTTTTTGACTGCTCCGCTCACGGCGGCGGCATCTGTGAAGCCCTGATGGAAAAGGACATGACAGACAGCGTATCCGTAGTATCTCTGGCCCTTCCTTCCATGTCAGCCGTTTACCTGGAGGATGGCTCCATGTCAGCCGGCCTTGCCTGGAGGCCTGCAGACGCCGGATATGCCACCTGCTATGCCGCATACCTTCTGGCATCGGGACAGGCTGTTGAAACCGGAACGGATCTTAAGGTTACAGGATATGAATCTGTAAATGTGGAAGGCGGCATCGCTTATGGCAACGCTCCTCTGGAATTTACTGCTGACAATATTTCCGATTATAATTTCTAAGATGTAAAAGCCAGAAGCTGCCCGGCCCATCTTTCTGTGCCGGGCAGCCTTTTTATACAGAAAGGTACTGCAATATGGATACGATTCTTGAAGTAAAACATCTATGTAAATCTTTCATCGGCGTCAAGGCTTTAAAAGACGTAAGCCTGTCCATCCGCCAGGGGGAAATTCACTGTCTGGCCGGAGAAAACGGGTGCGGGAAATCTACCCTGGTAAAAAATATCGCAGGCGTCTATACCCCGGATTCCGGGGAAATTCTTCTGAACGGACATTCTTACCGCAGTCTGACTCCTGTTCAGGCTATGCAGGAGGGCGTACAGGTCATTTACCAGGATCTCTCACTCTTCCAGCATATGACAGTGGCAGAAAACATCGCTCTGGCAAAGCTGAAATTTGAAAAAAACCGTTTTATCCACTGGAGCCAGGTTTACAAAATCGCTCAGGAGCAGCTTGATAAGATAGGCGTCACCATTGACCTCAACCAGACAGTAGGTGAAATCTCCATTGCCAACCGGCAGATCACCGCTATCTGCCGCGCTCTGGCCCAGGATGCGAAAATCCTCTTTATGGATGAGCCCACAACGGCCTTGACAAATAAGGAGGTCTCGCAGCTTCTGAAGATCATAACCGATCTGAAAGAGAAGGGCTTGGCCGTAATTTTTATCAGCCATAAGCTGGATGAAATATTCTCTGTGGCGGACACCATCACTATCTTCCGCAACGGTGAAAAAATCGGCAGTTTTGCCAGCTCCCAACTGGACAAGAAAAAACTTTCCTACTATATGACAGGACGTGAGGTGGAGTATCCCAGATACTACAGAACAGTTAAAAACGACACGCCCGTTTTAAAGGTGGACAATCTCACAAAGGCCGGCCAATACAGCAATCTCTCTTTTTCCGTCCGCCCTGGAGATATTATTGGCCTCACCGGCCTTCTGGGCTCTGGCCGCACGGAGCTTGCCATGTCCTTGTTCGGTCTCAACCCGCCCCAGAGCGGTTCTGTGACCATTGGGGAAAAGAAGGTTTCCATAACCTCCCCCGGCATGGCCAAGAAGTATGGCATTGCCCTTCTCCCGGAAGACCGCTTTACTCAGGGATTGTTTATGGACCGGGATATCAAAGAAAATCTGACGTCGTCCCTCATAGACAATCTGACGAAGCATGGGATTCTGGATAAAAAAGAAGAAAAAAAGATCGCAGAAGATTCTGTGGAGCAGCTCAATGTCCGTACCCCCTCCATAGACACAGTCATAGGTACTCTCTCAGGAGGAAATCAGCAAAAAGTGGTAATTGGCAAATGGCTGGCCACCCATCCTAAATTATTCATTATGGACACTCCTACCGTGGGAATTGATATCGGATCAAAGGCAGAGATTTATCAGCAGATACAGGCCTTCGCATCCGGGGGCATGTCTATCTTATTTATTTCTGACGAGATACAGGAGATTCTGGCCAACTGCAACCGTGTCATGGTGCTGTCCGAAGGGAAGTGTGTGAAGATTCTGGAAGAAGAGGACCTGGCCCAGGAAAACGCCGCCCAGATTCTTTCTGAACTCATTGGACACCACAGCAGCGCCGGGAAGGAGGAGACCCAGTGAAAAAATTACAGATTGACCGATTTCAGAAGGTTCTGATTTTAATCATCGTATTATACAGCATTTTTGTGACCATTAAAAATCCGTCCTTTTTTCAGATAGCGACTCTCTTTGACATCATACGTACTTCCTCCACCACTATGATCGTGGCCATCGGCCTTCTGGTGGTAATGCTTTCCGGAGGAATTGATGTCTCCTTTATGTCCATTGCGCTGTTTGGAAGCTATACTGCCATCAACCTTATGATTTCAGCCGGTATTAATAATATTTTCTTTGCCTTTGGTGTATCAGCCGCCATCGGTGCTGTGCTGGGATTGATAAACGCTCTGCTGATTAACTGGCTGAAGCTGCCTCCCTTTATTATCACCCTGGGAACCCAAAATCTTTTTCATGGGGTCATGACCACCTTCATCGGAGACAAGTCCTTTGGAGCGGGCGTTCTGCCCCGCTGCCTCAGCGGATTCGGCCGGTCATCTATTCTAAATATCGGAGGCTCCAAGCTTACTGCCTCTGTCATCCCTGTGATTCTGGTGGGAATCCTCACCTGGTTTATTCTTTACAGAACTATGACAGGACGGGGCATTGTGGCAATCGGCAACAACGAGGAATCCGCCCGGAGAGCCGGGTTCTCTCCCTTCCGCATCCGTCTTTTTGTCTATGCCTACTCCGGCATCCTGGCTGGAATCATGGGAATGCTCTATGTCTGCCAGACTAACGCTCTCTACCCCAATAAGCTTGTGGGGGACGAACTGACTGTAGTGGCTGCCGTGGTAATCGGCGGGGCCAAGATAACGGGAGGCATGGGAAAAATCCTGGGCGCCGTTTTGGGGGTTGCCATTATCTATCTCTTAAATACTACATTAATTATGATCGGACTTTCCTCCTCCTGGAACGACTTGTTCGTGGGTACCATTCTGGTTATTTCCGTGGCAGTCACCTCCTATCAGGAGAGAGTCAGAAACCGAAATCACTTAATCTTTACAGAATAGGAGGCTTCCGCTTATGAAGAGGCTTAAACAATTTATAAATCATGACCTGAATCTGAGCATTCTCATAGGAATCACTGCTGTCGTCCTTCTTTGGTCGGCTGTCAGCTTTGGAACCTCTATGTTTTCCATGCGCAATTTCCAGTCCATGGCTTTTCAGATTCCCGAATTTGGCTTCCTGGCCCTGGCTATGATGCTGTCAAACATGATAGGAGGAATTGACCTGTCTATTATAGCAAACGCCAATGTGGTGGCTATTTTTACCAGCTATGTTCTGAACGGACAGTGGGCGGCCGGCACCGAAGGCATTTCCAGAGTCCTGCTGGCCCTGGCCCTGGCCATTGTCTGCAGCTGCCTCTTTGGTTTCTTTAACGGTTTTCTGGTGTCAAAGACTTCCGCACCGCCCCTGATCGCCACCCTGGGAACCATGACCCTTTTTAAAGGCCTGGGAATGGCTTTGACAGGCGGCTCCAGCGTTGGAGGCATCATCCCTGAGTTCGCCGCTGTGGGAAAAGCCATCTGGTTTGGCGTGCCTGTGATCTTCTGGATTTTTTTAATCGTAACTGTGCTACTGGGCTTTATTATGTCCAAAAGCGGATTTGGACGGAAGCTGTACCTGTACGGAACGAATGCCACCGCCTCCCGCTTTTCGGCCATTCCCAACGAAAGGATCTGTACCTTGACCTTTATCCTTACTGGCCTGCTGTCCGGCATTGCCGGATTAATCATCCTCAGCCGTGTCAATTCCGCAAAGGTGGGCTACGGGGATTCCTACCTGCTTCAAACCATGATTGTGTGTGTCATCGGCGGGATTGACCCCAACGGAGGCCGAGGAACTGTATGGGGCGTCCTGATCGCCGTTCTTTTAATGCAGATTATGTCCAGCTCCTTTACAATTATGTCACTGTCGCCTTATACCAAGAAGCTCATTTGGGGCTTTATGCTGATCCTCGTCCTGGGCCTGAATCATTTAATCAAAACTTATACCAACCGCCGAACCCTCCGCTTAAGCATGAAAGGAGAAAACCAGCTATGAATCTTGAACTTTATACCAGCCTTTACGAAACCATCATAAAAGAACACGTCCAGGTCTTTCAGGCCCAAGATACCGAAGAACTCTCCACCTTCATAGAAGTCGTCAAAAAAGCAGACCGCATCTTCCTTATGGGAGTGGGAAGGGAGGGCATCGCCACCCGCTCCTTTGCCATGCGCCTCATGCACCTGGGAAAAGAAACCCATTGGATCTGGGACGACACCACTCCTGGTATGCACAAGGGCGACCTCTTCATCGCGACCAACGGATCAGGCAAAATCGGACATATCCATTATGTGGCGGAAGAAGCGAAAAAAACCGGCGCCACCCTGGCGGTGGTCACCGGATCTCCCAAGGAAAAAACGCCTCTCCTGGCGGACCATGTACTCTTCGTCCCGGCCAGTGTTTTTAACGGCACCGATCCCCGGGCGGTTTCCTCCATTCAGCCTATGGGAAACCTCTTTGAACAGCATCTGTTCCTTCTCTTTGATCTGATTATCATGATCCTGGAAAAAGAACTCCATATCTCCCACAGCGATATGGAAAAACGCCACAGAAATATTGAGTAAAAGCCACGGATTGCTCTGCGCCTTTGGCGCTCCCGCAATCCTACCCGTATTCGCAATCCGCACCTTAGCGCTCCTTGCTCATACGGGTTAGCGTCTCTGGTGCCCAGACAGCATGTCGCACAAGTGCGCCGTGCTGTCTGCACACCGAGACTGGCTTTTAAAGTAAAAAAACGGGGTGCCGCATGAAACAAATTCCATGTGACACCCCGTCTTATATTCACATTTTTCTTTTGTCTGCGGAGATTTTCTCACTCATTCTTTCTCTCCCTGAGGCAGCCCGCCGAAACGCACTTTAATATACGCCTTCACAGCCTCCACACATTTGTCGAAGCCCAGGCACTCGCTGTTCAGGCAGAGGTCATAGTTTCTTGCATCCGTCCATTCCCGCCCGGTGTAATACCGGTAATAGTCGCTGCGGTATTTGTCTGTCTTGGCGATAAACCGTTCTACGTCCTTTCCCACATACGCCCTGCGCTCTATGGTCTGCTGAATACAGTATTCTTTGGAAGCATGGACGTAGACACGCACCACATTATCGTAATCCTTCAGCACATAGTCAGCCGCCCGTCCGATGATCACACAGGATTCTCTCTCAGCCAGCTCCCGGATAATCTTCGCCTGATAATTAAAAAGATTCTTGTCGCTGACAAATCCGTCGCTTTCAGGCGGAATCACTTTGCCCTTGTACTCAGGATGAGCCTTGCCGAAGAGGAAGGATCTCTTCACTCTCTCATCCGCCCGGTTAAAAAGAATCTCGCTGATTCCGCTGTCCTCTGAGGCCATACGGATAATTTCACGATTGTAGCAGTGTATTCCCAGATCCTTGGCCAGCATCTCTCCAATGGTCTTTCCGCCGCTTCCGAAATGTCTGGCGATTGTAATTACAACATTCTCCATTTCTCACCGCACCCCTCTCTGTTTATTCGCCCAGATAAGCTTTTCTGATTGAGTCGTCGTCCATGAGAACCGCCGCCTCACCGGACATCACGATGTTTCCTGTCTCCAGTACATACGCTCGGTCAGCAATGGACAGAGCTTTCTTGGCGTTCTGCTCTACCAGAAGGACTGTGGTTCCCGCCGCACTCACGCTCTGGATAATATCAAAAATCTCATTTACGAGGATGGGAGAAAGCCCCATAGAAGGCTCATCCATAAGAATAATCTTTGGCCGGGACATCAGGGCCCTGCCCATAGCCAGCATCTGCTGCTCGCCGCCGCTTAAGGTACCGGCGATCTGGTTTTTGCGCTCCTCCAGACGGGGAAATCTTTTATAAACTTCCTTCAGCGTCTCCTCGATTCCGCTCTTGTCGCTGCGGGTGTAAGCGCCCAGCTTCAGATTCTGATATACAGAGAGCTGAGCAAAAACTCTTCTTCCCTCCGGAACGTGGGCCATTCCAAGGCTTACGATTTTATGGGCTGGTACTTTTGTGATATCCTTTCCCTGGAAGATCACACTTCCCTTTTTAGGAGAGATCAATCCGGTAATGGTATGCAGAATCGTTGTCTTGCCGGCGCCGTTGGCCCCGATCAGCGCAATGATCTCCCCTTCATTTACCTGGAAAGATACTCCTTTGATCGCCTGGATCATACCATAGTAGACCTCCAGGTCTTTTATCTCAAGCATTGCCATCCGTTTCTGCCTCCTATTCTCCAAGATATGCCGTGATTACCTGGGGATTGTTCAGGACTGTAGCTGTCTGGCCCTGTGCGAGAACCTCCCCAAAATTCAGTACCGTCAGCGCTTCGCAGATACCGGAAACCAGCTTCATATCATGTTCAATCAAAAGAATCGTCATCTGAAAATGTTCCCGGACAAATTCTATCATCTCCATGAGGGTTTTTGTCTCATTGGGATTCATTCCCGCAGCCGGTTCATCCAAAAGCAGAAGCTTGGGCTCTGTAGCCATGGCCCTGGCGATCTCCAGCTTTCTCTGCTTTCCATAGGGAAGATTGGCTGCCAGAGTCTCCGCCTCCTCCTCCAGTTCAAAGACCTTCAGAAGCTCCATAGCCTGCTCCGTCATCTGCTTTTCCACCGCATGGTAGGAGGGCAGATGAAAAAGCCCAGAGACAAACGAGTAGGAATGCTTATTGTGCAGTCCGGCTTTTACGTTGTCCAGCACGGACATATCCTTAAACAGACGGATGTTCTGAAAGGTTCTGGCGATCCCCGCCTTGCTGATCTCAATGGTCTTCTTTCCCGTGATCTCTTTTCCGTCCAGAACAACGCTTCCCGTATCCGGCTTGTATACTCCTGTAAGGAGGTTAAAAACAGTAGTCTTGCCAGCGCCGTTGGGGCCGATGAGGCCGTAGAGCTGACCTTTCTCAATCATAATATCAAATCCATTTACAGCCCGGAGGCCTCCAAAGGAGATCCCAAGATTCTTTACCTCTAATAATGCCATGGTCACTCCACCCCCTTTGCTTTATTCTTTCCCAAAAGCCGCCTGAGGGAATACTTCTCCCGGAAAGCAAGAGCCGCCGGCGCCCAGTTCAGCAGCATGGCCACAATCAGAATCACCGCATAGATCAGCATACGGTAATCGCTCAGTCCCCGCAGCAGCTCCGGCAGAACGGTCAGAATAGCCGCCGCAATCATAGAACCCCGGATGCTTCCGATGCCGCCCAGAACTACGTACACCAAAATCATAATGGACATATTGTAGCCGAAATTCTGTGAGGTGGCTGTCAGGGAAGACAGATTATGGGAATAGAGAGCTCCTGCCACCCCTGCCAAAGCCGCAGAGATGGTAAACGCCATCAGTTTATATTTCGTAATATTAATACCTACGGATTCCGCCGCAATCTGATTGTCACGGATCGCCTTAATAGCCCGCCCATCTCTAGACTGAACCAGTCTGAGAATGATAAACAGAGTAATCAGCAGAAGGATAATTCCAATCGTGAAGGTAGCGTCTCTGGAAGTACCAGTGATCCCCTGGGGGCCCTTTACAATTACTTTTCCGCCCTCTTCAAGTCCCAGAGACATGGTGTCCTTTATAGAAAAGTGAAGTCCGCGGCTGTCCTTTCCTATATAAAGAATATTCACAAAGTTCTTAATGATCTCGCCGAATGCCAGCGTCACGATGGCCAGATAATCCCCTTGAAGCCGAAGCACGGGAATTCCGATGAGGACACCGAATATAGCGGCAAAGACAGCGGCAATTATAATAGCCAAGGCAAAACGCAGAGGCACAAAAGGAATGGCTTCCGTCATGCACTGGGTAAAAAATGCGCTGGCAAAGGCTCCCACGCACATAAAGCCGGCGTGGCCCAGACTCAGCTCGCCCAGAATCCCCACTGTAAGGTTCAGGGACACAGCCATAATGGCATAGATACATACCGGTACCAAAAGACCCTGCATCAGGCTGGAAAGATTCCCGCTCTGACGCCAAAGAGTCATCGCCAGCCAGAAAACAATGACAATTCCATAGGTAACGGCGTTATTTCTCGCTGTTTTATTCCATCTTTTCTTTTCCATTTTCCGTCACCTACACTTTCTCCTGAATCTTCTTTCCCAAAAGTCCCGCAGGCTTCACCAGCAGTACCACAATCAGCACTGCGAATACGATAGCGTCCGCCATCTGGGAAGAAATATACGCTCTTCCGAAAATCTCTATCACTCCCAGAAGAATTCCTCCGATCATGGCTCCCGGAATAGAACCGATCCCTCCGAATACAGCCGCCACGAAAGCTTTGATGCCAGGCATAGATCCCGTATAGGGAGTCAGAGAAGGGTAAGCGGAACACAGAAGTACGCCTGCGATAGCTGCCAGGGCTGAACCGATGGCAAAGGTCAGGGCAATAGTTCCGTTTACATTGATTCCCATAAGCTGGGCCGCCCCTTTATCCTCTGACACAGCCAGCATTGCCTGGCCAGCCTTCGTCTTTTTGATAAACAGGGTAAGCCCTATCATAATTACGATGCAGGCAAAAATAGTCACCAGAGTCAGAGAGGAAATCACAAGCTTCCCTCCTGCCAGAGACAGCGCCGGAAACTGTACCACCGACGGGAATGACTTTGTGTTTGCCCCAAACACAAGAAGGGCAATATTCTGAAGCAGGTAGCTGACGCCGATAGCCGTAATCAGAACTGCCAAAGGCGATGCCGCATTCCTCAGAGGACGGTAAGCCACTCTCTCAATCACCACGCCCAGCACCGTACATACCACGATGGCCAGAAGAAGAGCCGGGATCGTAGGCATGGTCAAAGATGTCATAGCCGTAAGCGTTACGTAAGCCCCGATCATGATTACATCTCCGTGGGCAAAATTCAGCATTTTGGCAATTCCATATACCATGGTATAGCCTAAGGCTATAATGGCATAGACGCTGCCAAGGCTGATGCCGTTAAATAAGTAAGATAAAAAACTCATAACACACCTCGCATCGTTCATAAACTATCACGGTTCAGAGCCAGATAGGCCTGAAAACCTGCTTTACTATAGTACCATAGCCTTTCACGCTTTATCAAGCCAAATTATGACGAAACTTAGCAAAAAACAGGCCTTTTTATTGTGTATCCGATAAAGAAATCATCCCGCAGAACATTTTTATCCCCAATTATGGGGATTCCCGCCCAAAAAACTTTCTTTATTTCTGTGTTTTAATAGGGAGCGAAGCTTCCCATTAAATAAAGAAAGCTGCTGCAAAATCCCGCCAGGGATTTGCAGCAGCCCCATCACCTTTGTGGGTAAGTACTACATTGCCTTATAAGCGCCGTCTGTGATCTGTACGGCTCTGGGCTCCTTGTTCGGCTCGCCGTCTGCCGTCCAGGTCATTCCTGCTCCGGTAAGACCGTCGATGGTGATCTCTGTCATGGCAACCTTCAGGGCGTCGCAGATATCAGATGCGGACATATCCGCTGTCACGCCGGCCTGCTCGATTGCTGCCTTAATAGCGTAAACTCCATCGTATGCGTCTGCCGCAAACTGGTTGGGCGTACCGCCGTATGCTTCTTCATAAGCGGATACGAAAGCCTGAGTCTGCTCGTCCTCAGCATCTGCTGCGAAAGGAGTCAGAAGCATAACGCCTTCTGCCAGGGCAGTGTCAAATCCTTCTACTGCCAGGATTCCGTCCAGTCCGTCACATCCGAAGAAGTTTGCTTCAATTCCCATGCTGCTCGCCTGGGTCAGGATCAGAGATGCCTCTGTATAGTAGATCGGCAGGAAAATCAGTTCTGCGCCGGAATCCTTTGCCTTCTGAAGCTGAACGGAGAAGTCTGTTCTGCTGTCTGCGGTAAAGGCCTCTGCTGCCACGATCTCAATCCCCTGATTGGGAGCCTCTGCTGCAAAATTCTCATAGATACCTGATGAATATACGTCAGAGCTGTCATAGATCACAGCTACCTTTGTAGCCAGCTCGTGCTCTCCGATATACTGAGCGGATGCTGTACCCTGGTTCGGGTCAGAGAAGCATACACGGAATGCATTCTCATACTGAACACACTCTACCGCGGAGCCTGACGGTGTGAGCTGGAAAATATTGTCGTTTACACTCTCAGCGCCTACTGCGATACAGGGAGCGGAGGTAACGGTTCCCAACAGAACCTGCATTCCCCAGTCCTTCAGCGTGTTGTAAGCGTTAATTGCTGTCTCCTGGTCATTCTCGTCGTCCTGGAAGTTCAGCTCAAACTGAATGCCGCCCTCGGCATTGATCTCATCTACTGCAAGCTGTGCAGCGTTCATAACTGCCTGTCCATAAACAGCGGTGCTTCCGGTGATCGGTCCGATGCCGCCGATCTTAAAAGTTCCTGTCTCTTCTGCGGATACAGGGATCGCAGAAAGTGCCAGTGCTGCCACACATGCGGTTGCGACAAATTTCGTAAACTTTTTCATAATTAACACCCTCCTGTATTTTTATTCGGGGAACTGCTTTTTTATAAGCATTCCTCTTTCCGTTAATAGTACTCACTTCTTCCTGTTTTGTCAAGAATTTTGTAAGATTCTCAATAAGCTTTTCCCCAATATACAAGAGTTTTTGCAGGTTTTCCACAGAAAACACAGGTATCGGAAAGTTTTTCCTGATTAAAGGGCATACATCTTGTGGTCACTCCGATCTCTTCCTTCACTGCCTCTTCACATTCCCGGCATCCGCACCACATAGCCTTGATAAAACCAGGCTTTTCGTCCGCCGTCTTTTTGAATTCCTCTTTTGTCACCGCTGTATACGTATGGCTGTCCCTGTGCGCTCTGGCCCTTTCCAGCATATCCTTCTGCATAGTATCCAGAATCTCCTGGACTTTCCCGGCGATCTCCTGAATCTGAACCACTGTCTTCTCTCTGTTGTCTCTTCTGACTACCACAGCCTGTCCTGCTTCCAGATCCTTGGGCCCCATCTCGATCCGCACCGGAATTCCCCTCATCTCCTGTTCGGAGAATTTCCATCCCGGACTCTTATCCGTATCATCCAGTTTTGCCCGGATGCCTGCCTGGATCAGGGCTGAGCGGATCTCCTGGGCCTTCTCCATCACGCCCTCCGCTTTCTGGCGCACGGGGATTACCACTGCCTGCACCGGAGCGATTCTGGGGGGCAGGACAAGACCGCTGTCATCGCCGTGTACCATGATCAGTCCTCCGATAATACGGGTGCTCATGCCCCAGGAAGTCTGATGAACATACTTCAGGGTGTTGTCTTTATCTGCATACTGGATCTCAAAAGCCTTGGCAAAGCCATCGCCGAAATTATGGCTGGTACCGCTCTGCAGGGCCTTCCCGTCGTGCATTAAGGCCTCGATAGTATAGGTGGCCTCCGCTCCAGCGAATTTCTCCTTGTCTGTCTTCTTGCCCCGAATCACCGGTATAGCCAGCACTTCCTCACAGAAATCTGCATATAAATTCAGCATCTGGATGGTGCGCTCTTCTGCCTCCTGGGCCGTGGCGTGGGCGGTGTGCCCCTCCTGCCATAAAAACTCCCGGGATCTCAAGAAGGGTCTGGTAGTCTTCTCCCAGCGCACCACTGAGCACCACTGATTGTACACTTTAGGAAGATCCCTGTATGAATGTATATCATTTGCGTAAAAGTCACAGAAAAGGGTTTCCGAAGTAGGGCGGACGCAGAGACGCTCCTGAAGCGGCTCAAGACCTCCGTGAGTTACCCAGGCAACCTCCGGGGCAAATCCCTCCACATGATCCTTTTCCTTCTGGAGCAGGCTCTCAGGAATAAACAGAGGCAGGTATACGTTCTCCACTCCTGTCTCTTTAAACCGCTTGTCCAGCTCATGCTGAATATTTTCCCACAGAGCGTATCCCGCCGGCTTAATTACCATACATCCTTTTACGCTTGTGTAATCAATCAGTTCTGCCTTTTTCACCACATCCGTATACCACTGGGCGAAATCTTCCTCCATGGACGTGATGGATTCTACCAATTTCTTTTCTTTTGCCATTTTTGATCTCCTTCCTTGACAGGCGACGCCTTTTTATATAGGCAAAGTGTTTTCCTCTCTGCGAGCTGCGCATTAACGGGCTTTCTATGTTTTTTTGTTGTAGAGAAACTTCGTTCCTCTACAACAAAAAAGCCGGAACCCCGCTCCCCGTAGGGACCGGAATTCCGGCGGTACCACCCTGATTAACAGCTGCCTGTTCACTCTTGTCCGTTAACGCCGGAATACGCCGCATCTTCTGCGGAGGCTCCAAAGCGGGTTCATCCCTGCTGCCTGAAACCTTCCACCTCCCGGTTTCTCTCTGAAAAGTGCCTGGGGACTACTATTCTCCTTCAATGCCTGAATTTTTAATATCTTAATCATTTTATGAAACCGCAGAAGGTTTGTCAAGCCGATTTCACTCAAACCTTACAATTTCCCTTCTCAGCCGTTTTATAATCCGTTTCTCCAGCCTGGAAATATAGGACTGAGAGATCCCCAGAAGGTCTGCCACCTCCTTCTGTGTCTTCTCTTCCCCATCCGCAGTATTGATTCCAAAGCGAAGCTGCACAATCGTCCTCTCCCGTTCCGAAAGACGCTCTATAGCTCTTTGAAGAAGGCTGTGCTCTGCCTCCGTCTCCATATCCTTGTAGATCACATCCTCATCGGTACCCAGCACATCAGAGAGCAGAAGCTCATTGCCGTCCCAGTCCACATTGAGAGGCTCATCTATAGAAACCTCCATTTTTGTTTTGCTGTTTCTCCTGAGATACATAAGAATTTCATTTTCAATGCATCTGGAAGCATAGGTGGCCAGCTTAATCTTTTTATCAGGATTAAATGTATTGATTGCTTTTATCAGTCCGATGGTTCCGATAGAAATCAAATCCTCCACTCCCACCCCTGTGTTGTCAAATTTCTTTGCTATGTAAACCACCAGGCGCAGATTATGTTCAATCAGGAGACTTCTGGCTTTCCCGTCCCCCTCTTTCCCAAACATACCCAGCAGCTCTTTCTCCTGCTCCGGCTCCAAAGGCGGTGGAAGCACCTCTGTCCCTCCGATATAGTGGGCGTCATTGGGCCTGCGAAATAAGACGTCCCCGAAACCTGCCGCCATTTTTAGCTGAAAACGCTGGGGTACCGTTATCTTTACAATCATGCCATTCTCTCCTTTTCTCTACAATCCTCCCGCCGCTGCTGCATGCTCCGGATGAAGAATCACCTGATATACGCCTCCCAGATTCACCGGGCTGCTGCTGATGGCAAACACCGGATGAAGAATTTCGTGGCTGTCCGAGGCAAATTCAATTCTCATTCGGTCAATGGTGACTCCCTTCATCCATCCCTTCTCCGTTCCTATACTGTGGTAAGGAATCAAAAAGAAACCTTTCCTTTCCTCCCAGTTTTCCCCCAAAAGCTTTCTGGCGCTTTTTTCATCAATAATACTGACCGGCTTTCCGGTCAGAGGTTCTTTTAGATGATTGCCCGTATCTACCATGCCTTTGAGAGTGGCCGTGTTCTGCTGCCATTGCAGCCTTACAGTGGCCATCTGGCTGCATTCCAGTTTCTTCTTCCACAGGTACCGCATCATCCAGCGGAGAGATACAGCCGCCAATGCGATCCCCGCTGTCAGAGATGGTTTGAGAATTGCCAAGATCCCTTCAAATACTCCGGCAAAACAAAAAGTCACAAAAACAAACGAAATCATATGGAACAGGTACTTTCTCCAGCTTCTCTGATAAAAAGCTGCAGTCCCCATCAGCGCCATACTGAGGGGATATAAGTCCAGATGCCCGCTGCACACAAGACAGCACATGACAGCCGCATTAAGCAGGCTGCCTGCCCCCAGGCGGAGCCTGGATACCTGGGCACGTACCAGACGGGCCGTAAGCGCCAGCAGGAGGTATCCTGTTAAAAACTGCTCCAGAAAGAACTGGTCAATGTAAAATTCCAGAAACACAAAACACCCCCGCAGATGCAGCATACGTACAGTATACTCTACGGAGGGTGTTGTTTTTGTCAAATTGATGTATGGTTTTGTGATTTTTTATCGACAGATTTCGACTGTATAAATCCGGCCCGAAAACAGCGCATAATGAGCTGCCGGCATCTTTTTTACTGCATAATCTCCAATATCTCCGGCATCTTCCAGGCAGATACCTGGCCTGGGGCGGATGCCTGGGCCGCCGCGGCGAAGGTGACAGCAGATCCGGTTAAAGCCCCTGCCAGCCTTGTGATCACCCCTGCCTTTGCCATAGACATTGTGATAAAAGGACACTTGCCTTTGTTCTCGGACATCTCCAGGGAAGCTTCCATCAGTGCCAGTACGTCTCTGGAGCTTTCAGGCATCACAGCCAGCTTGACCACGTCAGCTCCAAGCTGCTGCATTTTTTCCATAATCTTCACCATCTTCTCTGCCTGGGGCGTACTTTTAAAATTGTGATAAGAGCAAAGAGCCATGGTTCCCTTTTCCTTTACGCCCTGGATCATCTCCCGGATCATCTTCTCTCCCCGGTTATATTCCAGATCAATGAGATCCGCCTTTCCCTCTGCTCCCGCCGCCAAATTCAGCTTCCGGTATTCCTCAGGTGTAATCTCCCTCTCGCCTCCCTCTTCCTTGGTGCGGAAGGTAAAGATAATCGGCGTATCTTTTCCCAGCGCCTCTCTGATCCGGGACAGCTCCTGAAGGATCTCCTGTCTTTCCCCCTCATAATAATCCGCTCTCCATTCAACCAGATCATGAGGACACTCTCTGACCTGTTCGATCTGCTCTGCAAGCTCCTGCCGGTTTCTTCCCGTAAGCGGGACGCATATTTTGGGAATCCCGTCTCCTAAAACCAGATCTCTGACCCTTATCGTATAGTTCTTTTTATCCAAAACTCTCTTCCTTTCCTTATCCTGAATCTTTCATAATCAGACCAAGGGTATCACATCAAAAGGGGGATTGCAAGGCTTGCCTGCTTTTCCTCTTTATGGTATCGTATCACATACAGAGATTTTAACATTACGGAGGGATAAAGAATGGAATATAATATCACGGGCCGCACACGGCTGGGTTGTCTGCTGGGAACACCCGTTTCTCACAGCATTTCCCCTATGATGTATAATGAAACCTTTCGCCTGCTGGGCTTAGACCTAGTCTATCTTTGCTTTGACACCAAGGAAGCAGACCTTGGAACACTTGTCCAATCCTTAAAGGAGATGAATGTATTTGGCTTTAATTTGACCATGCCCGATAAAGAACGTATCCTGCCATTTCTGGATGACCTTACACCTGCTGCCCGGATGATCGGCGCAGTCAATACCGTAAAAAACGAAAACGGACGGCTTATCGGACACAATACAGACGGAGTCGGTTACATCCGTTCTTTACAGGATTTTAACCGCCCTGTACAGGGAATCGAAATGACGCTCCTGGGCGCTGGCGGCGCTGCTTCCTCCATCGCCATACAGGCGGCGCTGGACGGAGTCTCTGTTCTTCATATCGTAAACAGAAAGGGCCGTTCCTGGGAGAATGCCCTGCGTCTGGCCAATACCATCAATAACCAAACCGCCTGCAAAGCAGATGTGCTCTCCTACGATGAGGAAGACCGCCTGCAGGAGTGTCTTGCCAACAGCAGTCTGCTCACAAATGCCACCTCAGTGGGAATGGCTCCTGATACGGAACAGACTCCAATTCAAAATCCTTCCTGGCTTCACTCAGATCTTTTTGTCTCGGATATCATATATAATCCCAGACAGACACGGCTTTTAAAAGATGCCTCCCAGAGAGGCTGCCCTACAGGAAACGGAATGTACATGCTTTTATATCAGGGAGAAGCTGCCTTTCATTTCTGGACTGGACTTGACATGCCTGTGGAAGAGATCCGGAAGAAATATTTTTCATGAGCTTTTACAGCAAAAAGAAAGTGCCTTAAAGGCACTTTCTTT
>DVGR01000209.1 GCA_018712605.1 Candidatus Choladousia intestinigallinarum | reverse complement strand
TATCGTAATCTCCACAGGAGATTTGGATCATGCGGTGGCATTAAATATGGCGAAAGGCGGGATGATCAAAATGCTGAGCGCGCAGCGTCCCTACGAACAGGGACAGGCCACCGCTCTTGCTTCGGTAAAATCAATATTGAATGAAAGAGTTCCTTCCTTCATAGGGATCGAGCCCATCTCCGTAACCCCTGAAAATCTTCTCAGATCCTGGAAACAGGTTTTCAAGGAAGAAGCTGGGGAAGAGCTGGTGCAGGCCTTCAAAGAGAATCCCAATTATGTTTTTGAAAAATAATCCCGGAACAGGGGGGACAGCCTCAGCGTACAAGAAGAGTGCGCTGCCCCCCCCCTTGTGCGCTGACGCGAAAAATACCCGTGTACAGAAAGAGAGATAAAAATCCTGTACACGGGTATTTTAGTATGTAAACAGCCTCTCAGGGCTGCAAATTGATATGCTCCCTTTTAGGTAGACAGTAAAAAATAAAACTGTTTATCTGGAAGTGGGCATTTTCTATATTGATACAGGCGGAGCGGGATAATGCTATTGCTGCGGTCTGTCAGTCACTGTCATATCAATATCCAGAATCGTCTCTGAATACGGGAGATATGTAATGGCGGCCGTCAGCGCCTGACTGCCGTCAAGATTCTGCGTCTGCATAAGAAGTTCTTTCCCTTCTTTAAATTCTTTCCGGGAAATGGAAAAGGTTTTTCTCCGGCCGTCAGCATCCATTCCGCTGATTTGAATGGTAGGGCTGTCGCTGATATTATTATAATAAAAGGAAACGTCGTTCAGAAGAACCGTATCAGGACTGTTTAAATAAGGAATATCCCGCAGCGGATTGACAACCTGTACATATAGGACGAAAACGGAGATTCCTGCCAGGACAGCCGCGATTACCGGGAAAGCGAGTTTTTGCTGCCAGCCTCCGTGTCTTTCCTTTAGAGAAAGATAAAGAAGCGTGACGGCGGTACATATGATAAAAAACGAGATACATATCCAGAAAGGAAGGGAGCAGTAATTTTCCGTAATCCCGTTCCCGCCGGCAGTTTTGCTGATAACAGCGGAAAGCGCCATTGGCAGAATAAAAACAAGAGCCAGAACTCCTGTCGTCATAGTCAGTTTCTGAAGTTTATTGATCATAGAATCCACCTCTCTTGTGAATACCATGATACCTTCCTGCACCTTTCGCAGCAATCATTATTCTGTAAAATAAATGTTAATTCTAAAACAGAGATGCCCGGCTTTAGCCGGACATCCCTGCAAAAGATAAATTCCATAATGATGATTCAAATTTTCCTTGTACCACAGCGTGGTCGAAGAATATGAATTTTTCAGAAAAGTTCCTGAAGCTCTCACGATTCCTCCATATAGTCAAACACTCCCGTTCCGCCACCCGCGTGGCCAAGGAAGGGGGAGTTTGAGGGGGAACCATCGGCCTTCGCAACTGTGAGAGGGTTCCCCCTCAATCCCCTTTTAGAACAATCCTGTGATCTTTCCTGTTTCGTCTACGTCGATCTTCTCTGCAGCCGGAACTTTCGGGAGACCAGGCATAGTCATGATCTCTCCGGTAAGGGCTACGATAAATCCTGCCCCTGCGGAAATCTTCAGGTTGCGGACAGTTACCTCGAAATCCGTGGGCGCGCCCAGTTTTGTCTGGTCGTCTGTCAGGCTGTACTGTGTCTTAGCCACACAGATCGGGCAGTTGCCGAAGCCAAGATCTTCAAGCTGTTTTGCCTGTTTCTGGGCGTTCGCTGTAAGAACTGCTCTCTTTCCTCCATAAATCTTCTGTACGATCTGGTTCAGCTTGTCCTCAATGGTTCCGTCCAGCTCGTAAGCATAGGTGAAGTCGTTGGGCTCTTCTACCAGACGGATGACTTCCTCCGCCAGCTTGATGCCGCCTTCGCCGCCTTTTGCCCATACTTCGGAAAGCGCTACGTTTACGCCGAGCTCTTTGCATTTCTTTTCTACCAGGTCAAGCTCTGCCTTGGTATCGGTCGGGAATGCATTGATGGCTACCACGCAGGGAAGCTTGTATACATTTTTGATGTTGCTTACATGTTTCAGAAGGTTCGGCATACCTTTTTCAAGGGCCTCCAGATTTTCGTTGTTCAGGTCCGCCTTTGCAACGCCGCCGTTATATTTCAGGGCACGTACGGTAGCTACCACTACAACTGCGTTCGGCTTCAGGCCCGCCATACGGCATTTGATATCCAGGAATTTCTCCGCTCCCAGGTCAGCGCCGAAACCGGCCTCTGTGATGGTGTAATCAGCCAGCTTCATAGCCATCTTTGTGGCGGTTACAGAGTTGCAGCCGTGTGCGATATTGGCAAATGGTCCGCCGTGTACGATTGCCGGAACATGCTCCAGAGTCTGTACCAGGTTCGGTTTCAGGGCATCCTTCAGAAGTGCGGTCATAGCGCCCTCTGCATGGAGGTCATGGGCCGTTATCGGTTTCTGCTCGGAAACTTTGCCGTAGGTGTATCCGATGATGATGCGTCCAAGTCTTGCTTTCAGGTCGTTGATGTCGCTTGCTAGGCAGAGAACTGCCATGATCTCGGAAGCTACGGTGATGTCGTAGCCGTCCTCGCGGGGCATTCCATTGGTTCTTCCGCCCAGGCCGTCCACTACATTTCTCAGCTGACGGTCGTTCATGTCCACACATCTTCTCCAGGTGATCTTTCTCGGGTCGATGTTCAGCTCGTTGCCCTGGAAGATATGGTTGTCAATCATCGCTGCAAGAAGATTGTTGGCTGCTCCGATGGCATGGAAATCGCCGGTGAAATGAAGGTTGATGTCCTCCATAGGAATCACCTGCGCATATCCGCCGCCTGCTGCGCCGCCTTTTACGCCGAATACCGGTCCAAGGGAGGGCTCACGGAGAGCTACCATTACATTTTTTCCAAGTTTCTGCATGCCATCAGCAAGACCTACCGTTGTAGTGGTCTTTCCCTCGCCTGCAGGCGTGGGGTTGATTGCGGTAACCAGAATCAGCTTGCCGTCTTCTTTGTCCGTCTCCTTCAGAAGATTGTAGTCGATTTTTGCCTTATATTTTCCGTACTGCTCCAGATATTTGTCATCAATACCTGCTTTTGCCGCAATCTCGGTAATCGGCTGCATTTCGCACTCCTGTGCAATTTCGATGTCGCTTTTGAATCCCATAAGTATTACCTCCTTTTTTCTTTTACAGCTCTATAAAAACAGGGATCCTCCTGTCTTTATCATTCATTATATCTTGACTGTTCTCTTACAGAATCGCTTTCCCAAAAGCCTTCAGGAATCCTATGATTACGTCTCCCATCACGGCCATATCCTCCGCCTGAAAAGAAACAGGAAAGTTATCAGAAAACAGTATCTGAG
>DVGR01000208.1 GCA_018712605.1 Candidatus Choladousia intestinigallinarum | reverse complement strand
TATCCAGATCATCCTTTAAGGACTTTAAGGTTTTCATAGATTCCTGGGACCTCTCAGGATTATCCCAGAAATCCGGCGCCTCCATCTCTCTCTCCAGCTCCTGGATTCTCTGCTCTTTATTTACCAGGTCAAAGTGAATCCCTCACTTCCACTAATGGTTTCGTATAACTGTTTAAAATGCTCTTAAACTCGTCCAGCTGAACCACAGCTTCACCTTCTTTCTATATTTTTTAATCTTACGGAGAAATTTTCTTAAGCCCCACGGCGTCCGCAGCACTGCTTATACTTCTTGCCGCTTCCGCAGGGACAGGGATCATTTGGATAAATCTTCTCAGAAGCTCTCTTCTTGGGCGCTTTGGGACCGGACTCATCCTTATTGGTACCTGTTACCTTAGCTACTTCCTCACGCTCTACCTTCTGCTCTACCTTCACGTGGAACAGAAGCCGCACGGTATCCTCACGGATCGCGGCAGTCATGGCATCGAACATCTCATAGGCGCTCATCTTATACTCTACCAGCGGATCCCTCTGTCCATACGCCTGCAGTCCGATTCCCTGCCTGAGCTGATCCATATCATCAATGTGATCCATCCACTTGCGGTCAATCACCTTCAACAGGATCACACGCTCCAGCTCACGGATCTGCTCCTGCTCCGGAAATTCTGCCTCTTTCAGCTCATAAAGCTTCACGGCCTGCTCTTTCAGAAGCTGCTTCAGCTCATTTTTACTCTTAAGTCCCTCAACACTCTCCTGTGTCACCGGCTTCAGAGGAATCATAGGAAGGAGAATGGAGTTCAGCTCTCTGAGATCCCACTCTTCTTTATCTGTGTTCTCGCCAAAGCACAGATCCACCGTATTGTCCACAATATCGGTAATCATCTTGAAGATGGAATCCCTCATGCTCTCGCCGTCCAGAACTCTGCGGCGCTCAGCATAAATGATTTCCCTCTGTTCATTATTCACCTGGTCGTATTCCAGAAGATTCTTACGAATGCCAAAGTTATTGCCCTCGATCTTCATCTGGGCCTTTTCAATGGCGTTGGAGAGCATCTTGTGTTCGATCTGCTCATTCTCCTGTACTCCCAGGGACTTAAATACCTTCATCATCTTCTCCGAACCGAAGAGACGCATCAGGTCGTCCTCCAGGGAAATATAGAACCTGGACTCGCCGGGATCCCCCTGACGTCCTGAACGGCCTCGGAGCTGATTATCAATACGCCTGGACTCATGGCGTTCCGTACCGATAATCTTCAGGCCGCCTGCTGCCCTGGACTCTTCATCCAGCTTAATATCCGTACCACGGCCTGCCATATTGGTGGCGATGGTCACGGCCCCGTGAATACCTGCGTCAGCCACGATCTCCGCCTCCAGCTCATGGAATTTGGCGTTAAGCACCTTATGCTGAATCCCTGCCCTGCGCAGCATATTGCTCAGCAATTCCGAAACTTCGATGGTAATGGTACCAACCAGAACCGGCTGTCCCTTTTCGTGAGCTTCCTTGACAGCTTCCACAACAGCATGGTATTTTTCCTTCTTGGTCATGTAAACCGCATCTTCCCGATCCACACGGGCAATAGGCTTATTGGTGGGAATCTCGATAACGTCCATGCCATAGATATCACGGAACTCTTTTTCCTCCGTGAGGGCAGTACCGGTCATACCTGCTTTCTTTTTATATTTATTGAAAAAATTCTGGAAGGTGATCGTTGCCAGGGTCTTGCTCTCCCTCTTAACCTTCACATGCTCTTTCGCCTCAATGGCCTGATGGAGACCGTCGGAATATCTTCGCCCGGGCATAATACGTCCGGTGAACTCGTCCACGATCAGCACCTGGTCGTCCTTGACCACATAATCCTGATCCCGGAACATCAGATAATGCGCTCTTAAGGCCAGAATAATGTTGTGCTGGATCTCGAGGTTTTCGGCATCCGCAAAGTTGTCAATATGGAAAAACTGCTCCACCTTGTGAACGCCCTGCTCTGTAAGATTGACTACCTTATCCTTTTCATTCACGATAAAATCGCCTGTCTCCGTGATCTCTTCACCCATGATGGCAGTCATCTTCGTGACTTCACCGCTGGCCTCGCCCCGCTCCAACTGGCGGGCAAGGATATCACAGACCTCATACAGTTTCGTGGATTTTCCGCTCTGTCCTGAAATAATAAGAGGCGTCCTGGCCTCGTCGATGAGTACGGAGTCCACCTCGTCAATGATGGCATACACTAAATCCCGCTGTACTAACTGTTCCTTATAGATTACCATGTTGTCTCTCAGGTAATCGAATCCAAGCTCATTGTTGGTAATATACGTGATATCGCAGGCATACTGCTTGCGCCGCTCGTCATTGTCCATAGAATTCAGCACGCATCCCACGGTCAGTCCAAGGAATTCATGAACCTTTCCCATCCATTCCGCATCACGGTGAGCCAGATAATCATTAACCGTAACGATATGGACGCCTTCCCCTGTCAGGGCGTTCAAGTAAGCAGGCAGAGTGGATACCAGGGTTTTACCTTCACCTGTCTTCATCTCGGCGATACGGCCCTGGTGAAGAATGATACCTCCGATAATCTGCACCCGGAAGTGCTCCATATTCAGCACACGCCTGGCTGCCTCCCGCACTGTCGCATAGGCTTCAGGGAGAAGGGAATCCAGTGTCTCCCCCTTGGCATATCTGTCCTTATACTCCTGGGTCTTGGCTTTTAACTCTTCATCTGAGAGAGCCATCATCTGCGGCTTGAGAGCTTCCACCTTCTCCACCAGAGGCATAATCATCTTTATCTCACGCTGGCTGTGGGTTCCAAATACCTTTTCTATAATATTCATCTTTTTCTCCATCTCCAAAAAATCATTTCGCGGCAGTTCAGTTTCCTCACAGTAACGCCACTTCTTCATATTGTATCACTTTCATACTGGCAAAACAATTAAATTTTTTATGAACAAAATAAGAACGGGAACCGCATTTATGCGGTCCCCGGCATTTTCTGTCTTTCAGATCCTTTCCCGGCTGTTTAATATTCCGGTTCGATCAGTCCGTAAGTATTTCCCTTTCTCTTATAAACTACATTGACTTCTTCAGTCTCGGCATTGTAAAATACGAAGAAATTATGTCCCAAAAGCTCCATCTGAATACATGCGTCTTCAGGGTACATGGGCTTCATGCCGAAATGCTTGGTGCGGATAATCTTCACTTCATCTAAAGGCTCCGAATCCTTCTCTATAAATTCCTTCTTGAAATTTCCTCCGTCCTTATGCTTCTCAATAATCTTCTCCTTATATTTGCGAAGCTGCCTCTCAATTACCTCTTCCACCAGGTCAATCGATACGTACATATCATTGCTGACCTGCTCCGAACGGATGATGTTGCCTTTCACAGGTATGGTCACTTCAATCTTCTGACGTTCTTTTTCCACACTCAATGTAACGATAATCTCTGTATCAGGAGTAAAATATCTCTCAAGCTTTCCCAGCTTGTCTCGGATGGCCGCCCGCAGCGCATCGCTCACTTCAATATTTTTTCCACTTATGGTAAATCTCATACTGTCCAACTCCTTTACTCTGGATTTAAGCTGCACACCCCTTTCCCACCGGATGTGTAACTGTTTATATTATATCATATTACAGAATTTTTTCAATAAAATTCTGCTGTCTGCCTATATTTTAAAAAAATTTATCTATTTTTCATCGTTTTTGCACAATTTTAAAATTTCTTCGAAGGAAAGGGATCCTCCAAATAAATCCAGAGCGCTGCCTACCGTCACATCTACGCACTCTCTTCCAAGCTCTCTGATAAGCTTCAGATCCTCATAGCTTCCCACGCCTCCTGCATAGGTCACCGGCAGCTTTCCCCACTCTCCCAGAAGAGAGACCACCTGCTTTTGTACTCCCTGGCTCTTCCCTTCCACATCCGCCGCATGAATCAAAAATTCGGAGCACCAGCCTGACAACTGATCCATGGTTTTAAGATTCAGAGGAACCTCCGTGAATTTCTGCCAGCGGTCTGTGACAATATAGAAATTCCCGTCCCTCTCCCGGCAGCTTAAATCCAGCACCAGCCGTTCTTTTCCCACTTTTCCCACAAGCTGCTCCAGACGCTCATACTGGATTCTTCCTCCCGAAAAGACATAGGAGGTCACGATCACATGAGACGCACCTGCTTCCAAAAACTCCCCGGCATTTTCTCCGCTGATTCCTCCGCCCACCTGGAAAAACCCTGGCGCTTCCCCAAGAGCCATCATTGCCTGCCTCCTGGTCTCCGGATAATAAGGGGACGATACAGGATTCAGAAGAATAATATGCCCCCCCTTTAACCCTTTCTTTTTGTACAGATCCGCATAAAAGGCTGCATCCTGCTCAGACACAAAATTTTCCCTGGCTGCGTCCCCCGCATCCCTGAGACTTCCGCCTACGATCTGTTTCACTTTCCCATTATGTATATCAATACAAGGCCGAAAACGCATTTTTTCTCCTCCTGTCAGTTTACTATGAAAGCCCAGTCTCAATGGGCAGGCAGACTGCGTGCTGACACGCAAGGCTGCATGAACATTTGAGACGCTAACCCGTATGAGCAAGGAGCACGGTAGTGCGGATTGCGAATACGGGTAGGATTGCGGGAGCACGCAGTGCGGAGCAATCCGTGGCTTTTATGCGTAGTGGTGCCTGTGCCAGCAGGCATGTAAGTTTTGTTAAAAGAATCTTATCCGCCGCAGCGTGGTCAGCTTTAGCTGACATCTGCCTTTCACGCGAGTGCGCATCGCCGCGCGAAGCGCTTTTTATGATATAGGAAAGTGAGAACTTTCCTATATCATAAAAAAGCTGAAAACAATCACTGTTTTCAGCCATTTTATCATGGTACGCTTCCTGGGGCAATCTGTTTATTATGGGCGATCCGTTTCTCTCTCCGTCTCCTGCCCGGTCAGTGCGTCGCCGGCATCCTCCACACCGTCAATGATGTCTTTTCCTGCATCGCCTACGCCGTCAATTACGTCTTTCCCCGCATTGCCAGCCCCATCGATCAGCTCATCGCCAGCATCTCCTACATTGGAGGAATCTCTATTATTATCTGCATCTTTGTCGGTGACTCCGTTTACTGACCCGTCCCGTCCGTCTCCTTCTGTCACATCATTTCCGTTGTCCGGGAGATTGTCATTCTCCGTATCATTCATATCCGTTCCCACTGTCTCATCTGTCTCATCTGTCTCTTCCATCCGGGTGGTCTCTTTTGCCTGCTCAGTTTCCTTGTCATTGTTGCCGCACCCTGCCAGAATACTCATACAGAGGACACAGCCTGCCGCCAATACGTATTTTCTCCAACGCTTCATTTCATGTACACTCCTTTTGCTTCATTGTATTCCGTGTGCCAGTGATCCGCCTTATGGGCTGAATATTCTGGAACTCTTCCGGTATATGAGTAATATGTACATTTCACCGCTTTTTATTCATTCCAAAACAAAAATGAGCAAAAAACTCTGAAGCGTATTTTTCAATTATTTTACAGTAACCCTGCACTTTACAGAGATGCTTCCAGATGTCACAGTAATAACAGCCGTTCCCTTCTTTTTAGCTGTTATTTTCCCTCCGGAAGAAACCACCGCCACCTTCCGGTTTGAGGACTTGTAAGTAATTTTCTCGTCACTGCCGGAAGGAGAACGTTTCGGTTTCAGGACTTTAGTTTTTCCTTTTTTCAGAGTAAGCTTGGAAGGTACATTGGTGATTTTCTTAGTCTTTGTCTTTGGCACCGTCACCTTCACCACAACTTTTTTACTGCCGGATTTCACGGTAATCTTTGCCGTTCCAGCCCCCTTGGCCCGGATCACTCCCTTTGAGGAAACCGTGGCAACTTTTTTGTTGGAAGACTGATACGTAAGCTTCTGCTGAGAGGTCAGAGGCTTTCGTACCGGCTTTAAGGCCGACGTTTTCCCTTTTGCGATCCGAAGACTGGAGGGAACCCCTGAAATTCCAGTCGTCTTTACCGTTCCTGACTGAACCTTAACCGTAATCTTTTTCTTTATACCGCTGTACAGAGTAACAGTTACAGTAGCTTTTCCCGTTTTTTTCTGGGCTGTCAGCTTCCCTTTGGAAGAGACCTTCACAATCTTTGTATTGCTGGATTTCCAGGACTTTACTTTATCCCCCTGCGCCATCCCCGTCACCTTCAAAGCAGAGGTAGACTGCCCTTTTTTCAAAAGAATGCTGGCGGCTGACACTTTTATATACGGAGTCAGCTTTGAAATCTTCGCTTTCTGGCTGGCACGGCATCTGGAACAGGTTCTGATCTTCACCCCTGTTTTCAAAGCCGTGGCCTTCTGTGTCACCTTATATTTCCCCCAACTGTGTCCCAATGCCTTGACAGTCTGACTTTCCAAAAGGGCGCCGCACACCGTACAGGATCTGCTCTTTTTCCCACTCTTCGTACAGGAAGCCTGAAGGGTAACCTTCCATGCTCCAGCCTTGTGTCCAGTGGCAGAAATAGCCTGAGTCGCCACTACAGCGCCGCATGTACTGCAAAGCTGACTCCGGCTCCCCGCCTGGGTACAGGATGCAGCCCGGGTAACGGTCCAGCTCCCGGCCTTGTGGCCGGTAGCGGGGATGCTTTCTTCTTTTACTCCTTGGGAGCATCTGGTACAGTGATATACAATTTTACCATTTGCCGTACAGGTGGCATTTTTCGTAATCTGTCCGCTGTCCCATTGATGAGTCCCCACACCGGAAGAAACATTTTCTTCCTTTACCGCCTGGCAATATTTACACCGATAGACAATCTTTCCTCCGCCTTCACAGTTTGTCAGCTTTGCCTCCGATTCCCAGAAATGATAGGTTCCGGCTCCCAGAGAGGGAAGCGTGAAGCTCTTAGTCGTGCTGACACCTGAAAAGTTCGTGTAAGGCGTCCTCTCCTGGCCTATCGTATACACAAATCCCTGGTCGCCGCTTCCCACCAAAAAATATGTATACACGATTCCGCTTTGCTGATCGTCCCAGGTGGCATCCACCAGGTACCAGACCCCGTCTTCCATTTGAACGTAGTTCCACATATGGGCTTCGGAACCGCCGCCGCTCCTGGCCATGCCTACGATCAGGGGACTGTCAATCCCAAATTTTTTCGCTAAAATGCGAAAGGCCTTGGCATACCCTTCACACACCACCTGATTGTTTTTGATAAACACTCCGGCCGCCGTGTGAGCATAAGCGTTTTCTCCATATACTACCCGGCCGCATATATAATCATGAATCGCCTTTAAAATATAATATCTGTCCGTTTTCCCCTGCAGCCCGACCTGAATCTGGGACACTGCCCCTGCCACGGCATTCTGAAAGCTCTGAATCTCTCCGAAAGCGCCGGGATATTTTTCCTCCGGTATAATCGTAACCGCATTTATCGTGCCAGTATAAGTCCCTGCTGAACCGGAAAAAGAAATTTCATATGTATATTTTACTTTTCCCAGCCAAAAGGCCTCTGGATAATCATAGGCAAACGCATCGCAGGCAGACTGGACAATTACGGCAAGGTCCGTCTGGATAAGCTGGTACTGTGCATTATTGGCTTTATCCCAATCGATATTGTTGTTTCCCACGACGGTTCCGGATGTAGTAAAGGTAAAGGGATATACAAGGGTGCACTCCACCTCTGCCGTACTGTTTTGGCTGATAAAAGCAGACACCATCCGGTCATAGACGGATTTCGCCGGGCTGGAAAGCTGGGCTCCCCAGGAACCCGTATAGGACCCGGAGGAAAAAGAACGGAATCTTAAGGACGAGGCATCATCCGCCTCCCCGCATTCCTGAATCGTTTCTTCTACCGTTACTACGCAGCTCTCCAATACAGTCTCGCCTGTATAATCCTTCGTCTCTACCTCCGTAACGGAATCTACCGTCAGAGAAGAAACTTCCAGCTCAGAGCCTGAGATGCTTTCGCTCTGAAGCTCTGTCTGCCACGTCTGAGGCTGCTGGGTTTCCATCTCCTGAGTTTCTGACTGCTGTATCACCGCTTCCTGGCTCTCGGACTGCTGCGTTTCCAGCTCCTGAGGTTCCGATTGCTGTATCACCGCTTCCTGGCTCTCGGACTGCTGTGTTTCCAGCTCCTGGGTTTCCGACTGCTGTATCACCACTTCCTGGCTCTCAGACTGCTGCGTTTCCCACTGCTGGTTTTCAGGTTCTTCTTCCAACTGCACCTCTTCAATTTCCAGCAGGATTTCGTCTCCCCGCTGGTCCCCGGAAATCTCCGGTCCCTGCACACCGCCCTCAGGTTCCTCAATAATTAAATCCTGAGCATTGCCTGGAAGTATACAGCTAAATACCAGCAGTACCGAAAGCAAGAAAGCACCTATTCTTTTTCCCATGTATATTCTCCTGTTCCGTTTCAGGGATTCCCATTTCTATCTTTATCGTATTTCTTTACTGCATTCTATCTCACATCGCCCATGTAGAACAGCGCCAGTGTTCCAGGACCGGAGTGAGCACCAATCACAGGGCCTACGGGACTGATGATAAATTCATGGATGCCAAAGCGTTTTTCCACCTGCGCTTTTACATAGAGGGCATCCTCATAGCAGTCCCCATGGCTCAGGAATACGATATCATTCTTATCCCTCCAGCTTCCGATCTGTTTCTCCATGCTGTCCACCAGAGTATTGAGAGATTTCTTTCGACCTCTCACCTTAGATACAGGTTTCAGAAATCCAGCATCATCCACATGAAGCACCGGTTTGAGATTCACCATGGTTCCCAGGATTGCAGCCGTTTTGCTCACACGGCCGCCCCGGTAGAGGTGAAACAAATCGTCCACCGTAAAATTATGCACTAAGTTTCCTTTATAGCGCTCCAACCATTCCGAAACCTCTTCAAAGGATTTTCCCTGCTCCTGGAGCTGCAGAGCTTTGTGAACCAGAAGTCCCTCTCCCATGGAAGCGCACAGAGAATCCACCACCTGAATGCGGCAGTCCGGCCTCTCTTCCATGATCTCCTGGGCCGCCAGGCAGGTACTGTTATAGGTGCCGCTCAGACCGCTGGAAAAAGCGATATGAATGATATTTTTATTTATCTCCAAAAAACGCAGCAAATTCTTCTTTGCTTCTTCAGGATTCACCTGGGAAGTGGTAGGCATACAGCCCTCCCGCATTTTCTTATAAAAATCCTGATAAGGCAGTGAATTTTCCTCCGTATAAGTTTCCCCATCTAAAATATACGTCAGTGACATAGTCGGAACTTCATGCTGCTCAAGGTACTCCTTCGGCAGATCGCAAGTGTTATCCGTAGTTATCACATAATCTCTCATTTCTTTCCCTCCTTTTGGTCATCCATTATAGAATTCATAGTACCATTTATTTTCTTCATACGCAATGATAAATATCCCGTTTTGGCAGGCTGAATCGTTACTGCACATTTCTTGCCGGGTTCAAGAATGCCACGGGCATTCTCACCTTCCAGACCGCAATATCAATCATAAAAGCTAAGAACTGTAAATAAAATAATAAAAAAGAATTTCCGGGGGCAGCTATATGAATTCAAAGCCAAAAATTGTCGTACTGCGAATGAGAGAAATCATCTACACTTTACTTCTTCTGTGTCTGGTTGTTCTTCTGGTGGTCTGCCTTTTCTTTATGTTTGCGCCATCCGCTCAGAAAAACGGAAGGCAACCCGCTTCAGAACAGAACTCAGAGTCCTCTTCCGGTTCTGAAACCAGCCTCTCCACGGACCTGGCCCAAACCTCTTCCCAGAAGGTTTCTGGTCAGGCTCTGTATACGGCAGGCGTCTACACCTCCCCAGTGGCACTTGGAACTTCCTCCGCCGAAGTAGAAGTGACGGTAGATACAGATGAAATCCGTTCCATACGTCTGGTGCATTTAAGCGAAGCCGCAGAAGCCATGTACCCTCTGGCAGCGCCCTCCATGGACCGCATCGCCGCCCAGATCCTTGAAACACAAAAGCTGGAAGGCATTACTTGTCCTCAGGAGGAAAAGTATACTTCCCAGCTTTTATTAAACGCAGTGTCGGATGCTCTGTCAGTTGCACGGATCACCCCCTGACCCCGCATCCTCTCTTCTGCTCTTATGGATTTTTATTCTATTTGTCTTTTGAAATAAGATAATATGGCAGAGCTACACAGATAATTCCGCCGATCATGTTCCCGATGGTTACTACAATCAGGTTCATAATAACGCCGCTCATGCTGATTGCCATTCCATTGGGATTCATGAGTCCTACCGCAAAAAATGTCATGTTTGCGACGCTGTGCTCAAAACCGCAGGTAACGAAGGTTACAACACAGCACACGTTCATGGCAATCTTTCCGCCTTCTGACTTCATCTTAGCTCCGCACCAGATGGCAAGGCAGACACAGATATTGCACATTACAGCTTTGGCAAAAAGATCTACCATTCCTCCGGAAGCTTTCGTCACCGCCAGATTGGCCATATATGTACCTATATCTCCTGTGGCAAGGCCTGTACCGGTAAAGATCGCTGCCGTAATCACAGAACCAATGAGATTTCCAACCCAGCAGATCACCCAGAGCTTTGCAATCTTTCCCCAGGATTCCGTCTTGCGGAAGCCTGCCACTGCCATCACAAAGTTATTTCCTGTAAAAAGCTCCGCTCCCGCCATAGTCACCAGGCAGAGTCCCACTGAGAATACAAGACCGTTAATCAGTCTTGTGGAATACGCTCCCCCTGCTGTGAAAAGACCTCCCACTGTTCCCATGAGAATTGAGCCAAGACCGATAAACAGTCCTGCCAGCATGGACATAATCAGATATCCAAGCGGATTTTTCTCCAACAGATTCAGTTTCCCTCTGGCCGTATTACATACGGCTGCTGCTTCATCCTTAAACATATCATTTCCTCCCGTCAAATCTGCTTCTCATTTTCCCGGCAGGGGCGGCAGGATAACCTGCCGCCCCCGGGCCGGAAAGCGTAATTCACGGCAATTAACCGTTCACAGAACGTACCTTCTGCCATTTCGTATATCTATTCAGGAATGCCGCCGGTATTCTTGCTGCGAGGCGCACGTCATGCAGTGCATGACCTCCTTACTCATGCGCCTCTGCAATCCGCCGAAGGCTCATCTCAGATGGATTTCTCTTTAGAACAGACCGGAAATCTTTCCTGTCTCGTCCACGTCAATCCGCTCCGCTGCCGGTACCTTGGGCAGTCCGGGCATGGTCATGATCTCTCCTGTAAGAGCCACGATAAAGCCTGCCCCTGCGGAAATCT
>DVGR01000207.1 GCA_018712605.1 Candidatus Choladousia intestinigallinarum | reverse complement strand
AAACAGTATGGATGCTTCCTGTGTACACTGAATGCACAGGAAACATCCAATTTTTTATGATCGGTTCTTTTCCATCCAATCAATCGCAAAATCTACAATTTCCCTCTGCCACATATATGTGAGGATCCCGTTTCCCAGGGGCGCTTTTTCAGATTTCCCCGCAGCGTCAAAGTCTCTGCCGATTTCTTCAAAATCTTCCCCATCCACAAACAGGGTTTCATATGCTTTCCATACGCGGCGTCCGTTTTCCATGATTGCGCTGTGCTCGATGCACGTATGCTTTCCCGGATAATCGGCCCGGTAATCGGCCAGATGTATGGATGTGTTCTTTTCATAACCAACTCCCATCAGCAGCACAGCTCCGTCCAGTTCGTAGATTCTGTCCACGGGAGAACCAGGGCCAAAAATATTGGATAATGTATGGTCTTTTGTAATGTATTCCGCATATTTTCCCCATGCAGCCATGGAACGCGCCGGATGCTGACTTCTGATCGTGCCCGGCCACTTGCGGAACATCTCTGCAACTGCTCCCATCGTATTGGTAGGTGTAATATCCTTATCATAGGCAGGCCAGTTCTCTCTGATAATAGGCCACCACTCTTCCGGTTCTTCCCAATGCACCCCTGTGGAAGGGTCAAGGTTTTTCCAGCTTTGCGTGGGCATAACAATCGTAGCAGAATCGTTTTCTATGAAGTTCAGTCTTGATTTCTTGATTATTTGAGGTTACAATAATATAGACTATTAAATAAGAAATAATGGTGTGGGCGAATCATGAGAGAGTCGTTTTGGAGAACTTTTGATTACCATTCACATCGTTATTTTTTTATTGTAAAGATTGGAGAGTGAGGCTATTGATCAAAAAACTGATGGGCAGCATCCGGGAATACAAATCGGCTTCTCTTAAAGCGCCGCTGTTTGTGTCCATGGAGGTTGTCATGGAATGTATCATTCCATTTATTATCGCAAGACTTGTGAACCAGATCAAGGCAGGCTGTGGTCTGGACGTAATCGCAAAGTACGGAGCGCTGCTGATTGTGATGGCTGCTCTGTCCCTGACTTTCGGCGCCGTGGCCGGTTCTTACTGCGCTACCGCCGCCTGCGGATTTGCAAAAAATCTCCGTAAGGATATGTTCTACAATATCCAGACTTATTCTTTTGAAAACATCGACCGCTTTTCTACTTCCTCCCTGGTGACACGTCTGACCACAGACGTCATGAATGTACAGCTTGCCTATATGATGATTGTCAGGACCGCCATCCGCTGTCCCCTGATGCTGGTATTTTCTTTCTGTATGGCGTTTCTTATGGGCGGAAGAATGGGTCTGATCTTTCTGGTTGTGATTCCTATTCTGGCCGTCGGTCTTGGTCTGGTTATACGCAAGACCATGCCCCTGTTTAAAAGGGTATTCAAGAAATACGATAACCTAAACAGCTCCATCCAGGAGAACATCAAGGGAATCCGTGTGGTGAAGGCTTTCGTCCGTGAGGATTATGAAGAGAAGAAATTTGCCTCGGCAGCCCAGGATGTCTGCAATGACTTTACCCGGGCGGAACGCATTCTGGCTCTGAATAACCCCATGATGCAGTTCTGCATGTACACGGTAATGTCCTTCGTTCTTTCCTTTGGTTCTTATACCATTATTACCACCAGAGGTCTGGCTCTGGATGTGGGACAGTTTTCTTCCCTGCTTACATACAGCTTCCAGATTCTCAGCTCTCTGATGATGCTTTCTATGGTATTCGTCATGATCACCATGGCCAGCGAGTCCGCTCAGCGTATCGTTGAGGTTCTGGAGGAAAAGAGCACTCTGGCAGATCCGGAGAATCCGGTTCGTGAGATCCCTGACGGATCTATTGATTTTGACCATGTAAGCTTTAAGTATTCTGCCAAAGCAGAGAAAATGGCTCTGGCAAATATTGACCTTCATATCCGCTCTGGAGAAACCATCGGTATTATCGGAGGCACCGGTTCTTCCAAAACTTCTCTGATTCAGCTCATCTCCCGCCTTTACGACGCTACGGAGGGCGTAGTCCGGGTAGGTGGCAGAGACGTCCGGGAATATGAATTGGAAACTCTGAGAGACATGGTAGCCGTAGTTCTTCAGAAAAACGTTCTGTTTTCAGGAACCATCAAGGAAAATCTCCGCTGGGGAAACAAAGACGCTACTGACGAGGAACTGGTGGAGGCATGCAGACTGGCCCAGGCAGACGAGTTCATCTCCCAGTTCCCGGAGGGCTATGACACTTATATTGAGCAGGGCGGCACCAATGTTTCCGGCGGACAGAAGCAGCGTCTGTGTATCGCCAGGGCGCTTCTTAAAAAGCCTAAGATTTTGATCCTGGATGATTCCACCAGTGCGGTGGACACCAAGACAGATGCCCTGATCCGCAAAGCCTTCCGTGAATTCCTTCCTGAGACCACGAAGATCATCATTGCCCAGAGAATTTCCTCTGTACAGGATGCGGACCGGATTCTGGTCATGGATAAGGGAACGGTTCAGGCCGTGGGTACCCACGAGGAACTGTTAAAGAGCAATGAAATCTATCAGGAAGTTTACACTTCCCAGAATAAGGCAGGTGATGACAATGAATAGCAGAAAACATATTATTAAGCGTTTGCTGAAGACCTTATTTGAATTTTTCCCTGTTATGATGCCGCTGGTCATTGTCTGCATCCTTTTTAACGCTGTCGTCAGCTCTATCCCCTCTGTATTTATGCAGAATATTATTGCCGTGGTGGAGCAGAACTGGCAGAGCGGCGACTGGTCCGCCGTATCAGGACAGATTCTCCGCCTGGTGTCCATTCTGGTTACCTTCTACGTGCTGTCCCTGATCGCCGGATTTGCGTATAACCAGATGATGGCCGTGATCACCCAGGGATTCCTGATGAAGCTCCGTGAGAAGATGTTCAGCACCATGGAAAAACTTCCGATCCGCTATTTTGACACCCACAACCACGGGGATATCATGAGCTACTACACCAATGATATCGACACTCTGCGGCAGATGATCTCACAGAGTATTCCCCAGCTTATGATCTCCGCTGTTACTGTGATCACCGTCCTGTCCATTATGCTGTACTACAGTCTGTGGCTGACCATTCTGATTCTCTGCGGGGTTGTGGTAATGCTCTTGGCTACCAAGAAAGTCGGCGGAAGTTCAGCCCGCTTTTTCCTGGCCCAGCAGAAAACCATCGGCAAAACAGAAGGTTTTATCGAAGAAATGATGAATGGCCAGAAGGTTATCAAGGTATTCAACCATGAGGAAGAAAGCAAAAAGGCCTTTGATGAAATCAACAACCAGCTTTTTAAGGATGCGGAGAGCGCAAACCGGTTCGCTAATATGCTGATGCCCATTCTGGCCAATATCGGCAACGTGCTGTACGTAATCGTGGCCCTGACCGGAGGAACGCTGCTGCTGACGGGCGCACCCAACGTAAGTATCTCGGGAATGGCTTTCAGCATCAGTATCGTGGTTCCCTTCCTGAATATGACAAAGCAGTTCTGCGGAAATATTTCCCAGGTTTCCAACCAGGTAAACTCCGTGGTCATGGCTCTGGCCGGAGCGGACCGTATCTTTACACTGCTGGATGAAGTACCTGAGACGGACGAGGGATACGTAACCCTGGTCAACGCAAAAGAGGTGAACGGGGAAATTATGGAATGCGCCGACCGCACCGGCATGTGGGCCTGGAAGCATCCCCATAAGGCAGACGGTACCGTCACTTACACAAAACTGGCCGGCGATGTGCGTCTCTTTGATGTGGACTTTGGATATACTCCAAATAAGATTGTCCTTCACAACATCACCCTGTACGCCAAGCCTGGACAGAAAGTGGCTTTCGTGGGAGCTACCGGAGCCGGAAAAACTACCATCACCAATCTGCTGAACCGTTTTTATGATATTGCGGACGGAAAGATCCGCTATGATGGCATTAATATCAATAAGATCAAAAAAGCGGATTTGAGACGTTCCATGGGGATCGTTCTCCAGGATACGAACCTTTTCACCGGTACTGTTATGGACAATATCCGTTACGGCAAGCTGGAAGCCACGGACGATGAGTGTATCCAGGCTGCGAAGCTGGCCGGGGCCCACGACTTCATTACCCGCCTTCCAGAGGGTTACAATACGATGATCTCAGGGACCCAGGATAATCTCTCTCAGGGCCAAAGGCAGCTCATCTCCATTGCCCGGGCCGCTGTGGCTGATCCCCCTGTTATGATTCTGGATGAGGCTACCTCTTCCATCGATACACGTACAGAGGCTATTGTCCAGCGGGGTATGGACGCCCTGATGGTGGGACGCACCGTCTTCGTGATTGCCCACCGCCTTTCTACCGTACAGAACTCGGATGTGATTATGGTTCTGGAGTACGGCCGCATCATTGAGCGAGGCGACCACCAGAGCCTGATTGCAGAGAAAGGAAAATACTACCAGCTCTACACAGGAGCCTTTGAGCTTGAATAGAATGAGAGGGTATGCATCACATCAGATGCATACCCTCTCATTTCTTAAACATACTGTCCAAAGAATCCGACGCAAGGATCTGGTAAACCTCGATTGCCTCCAGGGCACTGATTTCTTCCTGGCTGGTGAGCCATCGCTTAATCATAAACCAGAAAATAGAGCTGAGATATTCCGATATAAGCTCCGACGTCAGCAGCCTGTGGGGAGGCTCCTTTCCGCTCTCCCTGAGGATCTTTTCTGATTCCTCACGGATATATTTCTTCACAATTTCCCCAAAGGAATTCTGTCCGTCCTGATTTACCAGCTTCCGGTAAAAATCTTTATCCTTTTCCATACTCACCAGAATGAACCGAAGGGCCTCGTGGGCGTAGCCGCCCTCCATCAAAGACCGGGAGGGCAGCCAGATTTCCTGGAGATAAATCCATTCCACCACATCATATTTATCTCTGAAATAGCTGTAGAAAGTAGGGCGCTTTACGTTGGCCCGGTCCGTGATATCCTTTACGATTATCTTCTGAAACCCTTTCTCCATTACCAGCTCTTTAAAACTTTCCGCCAGGGTTTTCTTGATCTCTGTCATGCTTCTTGGCGTTCTCCTTCTGCAAAAAAACCAGTTTCCCTTTTCTTAAGCCTTACATTACTATACTACAATTCTTTTCTTTTATCAAAGGCTTTTCACCCTGCGAAATGATCTACTGTTACTCTTCGTACTGCTTCTGATACAGCCTGTAGTAGGCCCCCTTCTTTTCCATCAGCTCCTGATGGCTTCCCGCTTCCTGGATTCCTTTTTTATCAATATAGAAAATCCGGTCCGCTCCCCGGATGGTTGACAGGCGGTGAGCGATAACGAAGGAAGTCCTGTTTTCCAAAAGCTTCTGAATCCCTTCCTGAACCAGGATCTCTGTATGGGTATCGATGCTGGAGGTAGCCTCATCCAGAATCAGCACCTTCGGGTCTGACACCATGGTTCTGGCAAAGGCCAGAAGCTGCCTCTGTCCCACGGAGAGCTGTCCGCCTCTCTCGCTTACCAGGGTATCGTATCCATCCTCCAGCTCCATAATGAAATCGTGGGCGTTGACTGCCTTTGCCGCCGCCACCATTTCCTCCTGGGAAGCTTCAGGACGCCCATAGCAGATATTCTCTCTGACAGTCCCCGTAAATAAAAAGGTGTCCTGGGTCATGACTCCCATCTGCCTGCGCAGGCTGTCCAGAGTCACCTGATGAATCTCATGGCCGTCAATGCGGATCTCTCCCGAGGTAATATCATAAAAACGGCTGATCAGATTTACGATGGTGGTTTTCCCTGCCCCTGTGGGGCCTACCAATGCAATCGTCTCCCCGGGCTTTACCTGAAAGCTCACGTCCTCCAGAACCATCCGCTCCGGCTCATCCGTATAGGCAAAGCTTACATGGGAAAATGTCACCTCCCCTTTCACCTCTGGAAGGGCGTAAGCCCCCTCCTGATCACGGATCTCTGCCGGCGTGTCCAGTATGTCGAAAATCCGCTCCGCAGCAGACAGGTTTGTAATGATTTTATTATAAAAGCTGGCCAGATTGCGCACCGGGCTCCAGAACATGGCCAGATAGGTGGAGAAAGCCATAAAGGTTCCCACGCCGATCTGCTCTGCGCCGATCACCTGAATCCCTATATAGTACAGAAGAAATCCCCCCGCCCCCCAGGTGATCTCCACCAACGGCCCGAAAAGATCCGCAATTCTCACAGCCTCTATGAAGCTGGTTCTGTAGGCTTCATTGCACACCTGGAATTCCCTTCTGGTCTCCTGCTCAGCCGCAAAACTCTGCACGATTCTTATTCCTGAAAAGTCTTCATGTATAAAAGCGTTTAAGTTGGAATTTTTCTTTCTGTGAACCTGCCACAGACGGTGGGCTTTCCCCTGAATCAGCAGCATTCCCCCCGCCAGAAAGGGAAGCGTCAGCAGGGCGGCCAGGGCCAGCTTCCAGTTTTTTACAATCATGATGATTGCCACGCCCATGACAGTCAGCAGGTCCGGCAGCAGCTTCGTCACACTGTCTGAATACATTTCCTTCAGGGAATTTACGTCCCCCACTACTCTTGCCAGAATTTTCCCGGTGGGGCGGCTGTCAAAAAAATGAAAGCTGAGACTCTGGATGTGGGTATACAGCTCTTGGCGGATGGTCTGGAGAACACGGTTTGTTACCCCTTCCATTAAAA
>DVGR01000206.1 GCA_018712605.1 Candidatus Choladousia intestinigallinarum | reverse complement strand
GAGAAAAAAAACAAGAAAATAAAAAGAATTAAGAAAAAGAGAGAGAGGATTATGTATAGAATTTTAAAGAAAGACGGAAGAGCAAAAAGAGCGGAGCTTTCTACGGTTCATGGAACTGTCCAGACCCCGGTGTTTATGAACGTGGGAACAGCCGCCGCAATTAAAGGGGCAGTGGCAACCACGGATCTGGAGGAAATCGGAACCCAGATTGAACTCTCCAATACGTACCATCTCCATGTGCGCCCTGGAGATGAAATTGTAAAAAAGATGGGCGGGCTTCACAAATTTATGAACTGGAAGCGTCCCATACTTACGGACTCCGGGGGATTTCAAGTGTTTTCTCTGGCCAGTCTGCGGAAAATAAAGGAAGAGGGGGTACAGTTTCAGTCTCACATTGACGGACGGCGGATTTTTATGGGGCCGGAGGAGAGTATGCAGATTCAGTCCAATTTGGCCTCTACCATAGCCATGGCCTTTGACGAGTGCCCTTCCAGCCGTGCTGAGCGGGAGTACGTACAGCATTCCGTTGACAGGACTACGCGCTGGCTGGTTCGCTGCAAAAAAGAAATGGCCAGGCTGAACAGCCTGGAGGATACTATAAACAAAAATCAGCTTTTGTTTGGCATCAATCAGGGAGCTGTTTTTGATGATATAAGGATTGAACACGCAAAACAGATCGCACAGCTTGATTTGGACGGCTATGCGGTGGGCGGACTTGCCGTAGGGGAAACCCATGAAGAGATGTACCGGATTCTGGATGCTGTAATTCCTTATCTGCCGGAGGACAAGCCCACATACCTTATGGGGGTGGGAACTCCGGTAAATATCCTGGAGGCCGTGGAGAGAGGCGTAGATTTTTTTGACTGCGTATATCCCAGCCGCAACGGACGTCATGGCCATGTCTATACGGCAGATGGAAAACTGAATCTCTTTAATGCCAAATACGAGCTGGACGACAGGCCCATCCAGGAGGGATGCGGCTGTCCGGCCTGCAGAAATTACAGCAGGGGCTACATCCGCCATCTGCTGAAGGCGAAAGAGATGCTGGGGATGCGGCTGTGCGTTCTTCATAACCTGTATTTCTATAATCACTTGATGGAAGAGATACGGGAAGCCATCGAGGCTGGGCGTTACAGAGAGTTTAAGAGAAGCTGGATTGACAGATATGAAGGCGGCAAAGAGTGACAGTCCTGGAAAAAGAATAAAAAATACTTGATGAAATGACATTAATTGTGTATGATTGAAGAGATAGGCTTTTCTGGAAGCCAGAACTATATGGCAGAACCGGATAAAAAAGGAGGAAATGAAAAGATGCTGAACTTGATGACAGATGCGTCAGGCGCAGGCGGTATGGCTGTAATGCTTATTTACATTGTAATCATCGTTGGAGCGATGTATTTCTTTGCAATCCGTCCACAGAAGAAAGAACAGAAGAGAATGGCTGCTTTGCTGGCATCCCTGGAAGTGGGGGACACGGTTGTAACCACCAGCGGCTTTTATGGAGTTGTCATTGATCTGACGGATGAAGACTGTATTGTAGAATTTGGCAATAACAAAAACTGCCGGATTCCCATGAAAAAGTCCGCGATTGCGGAAGTGGAGAAGCCCGGAGAGGCATAAACGAGCTGGTTATTACTGCGGCTGCGCAGGGATGCGGAAATATCTGCTTCCTGGCGCAGCCCTTTTTGATTTTCTTTGAGTTTTCTTTAAGTTCAGCGATTTACCGTGATGAAATAGTTGAAATATGTACAAAAATACATTATTATAGGATCTATAGCTTTTTTCAGGAAAGGATGACTAAGATATGAATTACAAAATAGCCGTAATACCCGGGGATGGAATCGGCCCGGAAATCGTCCGGGAGGCCCGGAAGGTACTGGATCAGGCGGCAGCCAGATTCGGCTTTACACTTTCTTATACAGAACTGCTTTTAGGTGGAGCCTCTATCGATGCCCATGGAGTACCCCTGACTCAGGAAACCATTGAAGGGGCAAAATCCAGCGATGCGGTGCTGATGGGGTCCATCGGGGGAGACGCCCGTATTTCTCCCTGGTATAAGCTGGAGCCCAGCCTGCGCCCGGAGGCCGGACTTCTGGGGATCCGCAAGGCACTTAATTTGTTTGCGAACCTGCGGCCGGCTTATTTATATGATGAACTGAGAGCGGCCTGCCCGCTGAAGGAAGAAATAATCGGAGAAGGCTTTGACTTGATGATCGTGAGGGAGCTTACAGGCGGCCTGTACTTTGGAGAGCGCAAAACCATAGAAGAAAATGGAAGTAAAAAAGCCATTGATACTCTGGTATACTCAGAAGATGAGATTCGCCGTATTGCCGTGAAGGCCTTTGAGATTGCCAGAAAGCGCAGAGGCAGGCTCTGCAGTGTAGATAAAGCAAATGTTCTGGACTCTTCGAGACTTTGGAGAGCGGTAACGGAAGAGGTGGCAAAAGATTACCCGGATGTGGAACTCAGCCATATGCTGGTGGATAACTGCGCCATGCAGCTTGTGAAGGATCCAGGACAATTTGACGTGATTCTCACCGAAAATATGTTTGGAGATATTTTGTCAGATGAGGCCAGTATGATTACAGGATCCATCGGGATGCTTTCTTCCGCATCGCTGAATGAGACGAAATTTGGTTTATATGAACCCAGTCATGGATCGGCCCCTGACATAGCGGGAAAAGGAATCGCCAATCCGATTGCCACGATTCTTTCCGCGGCTATGCTGCTGCGCTATTCCTTAGATCAGGATGAGGCGGCGGATGCTGTGGAAGAAGCAGTTAAGAGCGTCCTGGCGGAGGGATACCGGACCGCGGACCTGATGTCAGAGGGGTGTATACAGACCGGTACTGAGCAGATGGGAGACCTGATTGCTGGGAAGGTCGCCGGAAAGTAGAGAGAAGGAGGAGAGGAAAATGAGAAGTGACGCAGTAAAGACAGGAGTGCAGCAGGCGCCCCACAGATCGCTGTTTCATGCCCTGGGGCTGACAGAAGAGGAAATGAGGCGGCCGCTGATCGGAATCGTTAATTCATATAATGAAGTCGTTCCGGGACATATGAACCTGGATAAGATCACAGAAGCGGTGAAGCTTGGAGTGGCTATGGCAGGCGGCGTGCCAAGGGAGTTCCCGGCTATTGCTGTCTGTGACGGAATCGCCATGGGGCATCAGGGAATGAAATACTCTCTGGTTACCAGAGACCTGATCGCAGACTCAACGGAATGTATGGCTATGGCCCACCAGTTTGACGCCCTCGTAATGATTCCCAACTGTGACAAAAATGTACCGGGTCTTCTGATGGCTGCGGCCAGGCTGAATATTCCCACGATCTTTGTCAGCGGCGGTCCGATGCTGGCTGGAAAAGTAGGAGGGAAGAAGAGAAGTCTTTCCAGCATGTTTGAGGCAGTGGGAGAACATGCGGCAGGGAAGATCAGTGATGAAGAGCTGTGCGAATACGAAAATAAAACTTGTCCTACCTGCGGTTCCTGTTCAGGCATGTACACGGCAAACAGCATGAACTGCCTTACAGAAGTGCTGGGGATGGGGCTGAAAGGAAACGGAACGATCCCGGCAGTCTATTCTGAGAGAATCCGTCTGGCGAAGCAGGCAGGTATGCAGGTAATGGAGCTTCTGAAGAGAAACATCCGTCCCCGTGACATTATGACAAAAGAGGCTTTCTTGAATGCCCTGACAGTAGATATGGCTCTGGGATGCTCCACCAACAGTATGCTGCATCTGCCGGCCATTGCCCATGAAGCAGGGATTGAACTGGATGTGGATCTGGCAAATGAGATCAGTTCCCATACCCCCAACCTCTGTCATTTGGCGCCGGCAGGTCCTACATACATGGAAGACTTGAACGAGGCAGGCGGCGTTTATGCGGTGATGAATGAGCTTACCAAGAAAAATCTCTTGAATCTGGACTGCATGACGGTAACTGGAAAGACCGTAGGAGAGAATATAAAAGGATGTGTAAATATGAATCCGGAGGTCATCCGCCCGGTAGAGAATCCCTACAGCCAGACGGGAGGCCTGGCGATTCTGAAAGGAAACCTGGCGCCGGATTCTGGTGTGGTAAAGCGGTCGGCGGTAGTGCCGGAAATGATGGTACATGAGGGGCCGGCCCGAGTGTTTGAATGTGAAGAGGATGCCATTGCAGCCATTCTGGGCGGAAAGATCCAGGCGGGAGATGTGGTGGTAATCCGTTATGAAGGCCCCAAAGGGGGACCTGGCATGAGGGAGATGCTCAATCCTACCTCCGCCATTGCCGGCATGGGACTTGGTTCCAGTGTGGCGCTGATTACGGACGGAAGGTTCAGCGGCGCCTCCAGAGGGGCGTCCATCGGCCACGTTTCCCCGGAAGCGGCAGTGGGCGGCCCGATTGCCTTGGTAGAAGAGGGAGACATCATCCGTATCAATATCCCAGAGTGCAGGCTGGAGCTGGCTGTCAGCGATGAAGAGCTGCAGGAGCGGAGAAAGAAATGGCAGCCCAGGAAGCAGGAGCTTCACGGGTATCTTGCCAGATACGCTTCCTTGGTGACTTCTGGAAACCGAGGGGCGGTTCTGGAGCTTCCAAAACAGTAAAGAGAGGAGAATGGTGCAATGAGATTAAATGGCTCTGAAATTGTAGTAGAATGTCTGAAGGAGCAGGGAGTAGACACAGTCTTCGGATATCCGGGAGGCGCTATTTTGAATGTGTACGACGCCCTTTACAAACACAGCAGCGAGATTCGTCACATTTTGACCTCTCATGAACAGGGAGCTGCTCATGCGGCGGACGGTTACGCAAGGTCCACCGGAAAGGTAGGAGTATGTCTGTCAACCTCCGGTCCGGGGGCTACGAACCTTGTAACCGGAATCGCAACTGCTTATATGGATTCCGTCCCGATTGTGGCGATCACGGCCAATGTGTCGGTGCCCCAGCTTGGAAGAGACAGTTTCCAGGAGATTGATATTGCGGGAGTCACAATGCCCATTACAAAGCATAACTTTATAGTGAAGGATGTGACAAAGCTGGCAGATACTATCCGCTGGGCTTTCCGCATCGCAAAAGAGGGAAGGCCTGGTCCGGTGCTTGTGGATATCACAAAGGATGCCACGGCAGACGAGTGCGAATATGAGTATCAGAAGCCTGAACCCATTGAACCAAGCACGGAGTATATCCGGGAATCGGATTTAGATGTGGCTGCGGAGATGATCAACCGGAGCCGCCGGCCGTTTATCTTCGTGGGAGGCGGGGCTGTAATTTCGGGAGCCTCCCAGGAGCTGAAGGAACTGGCAGATAAGATGCATGCGCCGGTGGCAGATTCTCTTATGGGGAAGGGCGCCTATAACGGAGAGGAAGAGATGTACTGCGGCATGCTGGGAATGCACGG
The DNA here is from genome assembly GCA_018712605.1 of Candidatus Choladousia intestinigallinarum. Lineage (GTDB taxonomy): Bacteria > Bacillota > Clostridia > Lachnospirales > Lachnospiraceae > Choladousia > Choladousia intestinigallinarum. Next base: position 5,565 of record DVGR01000206.1, on the reverse strand, counting down.
CACCAAAGCGGCGAATCTGGGCGTTACTAGATGTGATCTGCTGGTGACAGTGGGAGCCCGTTTCAGCGACCGGGTAGTTGGTCAGGCCAAGAGCTTTGCCAAAAATGCCAAAATTCTGCAGATTGACGTGGATCCTGCGGAGATCAACAAAAATATCGTAGTGGACGCCAGCATTATCGGAGATATCAAAGAAGTACTGAAAAGGCTGAATAAGAAGGTTCAGGATACAAGACACGATGATTGGGATGAAGAGATTAAAGAGCTGAAGAAAAAATATCCCCTGAAATATAAGGAGGAAGGCCTCTCAGGTCCCTACATTGTGGAAGAAATCTACAATCTTACCAGAAATAAAGGGATTATCGTTACAGAGGTAGGGCAGCATCAGATGTGGGCGGCGCAGTTTTACAAATACACAAAGCCCAGGGTGCTTCTGACCTCAGGAGGGCTTGGCACGATGGGATACGGGCTGGGGGCCGCCATCGGAGCTAAAGTGGGCAATCCTGACAAGACCGTGATCAATATTGCGGGAGACGGATGCTTCCGAATGAACATGAATGAGATCGCCACGGCGGCCCGGTATAATATTCCTGTGGTCCAGGTGGTGATTAATAACCATGTTCTGGGAATGGTGCGCCAGTGGCAGACGCTTTTCTATGGAAAACGGTATTCTCAGACGATTCTTCAGGATAAAGTAGATTTTGTGAAGCTGGCGGAGGCTATGGGTGCTGAGGGAATGCGTATTACCAAAAAAGAGGACTTTGCGCCGGCACTGAAGTATGCCATAGAGCTTGGCAGGCCTATCGTGCTGGACTGCCAGATTGAGGCGGACGACAAGGTATTTCCTATGGTAGCGCCGGGGCAGCCCATTGCGGATGTCTTTGACCAGGATGATATTGCCCAGGAATAAAATTTTTTCAGGGAGAGTTTAAAAATAAGATTTGACAGAGCTGTGTTTGACATAAAGGAGGAGAGAACTGTGAGCAGAGTATATAATTTTTCGGCAGGTCCGGCCGTCCTGCCGGAAGAGGTGCTGAAAGAAGCCCAGGAAGAAATGCTGGATTACAGAGGATGCGGCATGTCCGTAATGGAGATGAGCCACCGCTCCAAAATGTTTGAGTCGATTATTGAGAAAACGGAGGCGGATTTCAGAGAATTAGCGGGAATTCCCTCAGAGTATAAGGTACTGTTCCTTCAGGGAGGCGCAAGCCTTCAGTTTGCCATGATTCCGATGAATTTAATGAAAAACCGGGTGGCAGATTATATTGTCACCGGCCAGTGGGCCAAAAAGGCATGGCAGGAGGCTTCAAAATACGGGAATGCAAACAAAATTGCCTCCAGTGAAGACAAAACCTTTTCTTATATTCCAGACTGCAGCGACCTTCCTGTGAGTCCGGAAGCGGATTACGTCTATATATGCGAAAATAATACAATCTACGGCACGAAATATAAAAAGCTTCCTGATACCAAGGGAAAACTTCTGGTTTCAGACGTTTCCTCCTGCTTCCTCTCCGAGCCTATGGACATTACAAAGTACGGGATTTTATACGGCGGCGTCCAGAAAAATATCGGACCGGCGGGCATGGTGATCGCAGTAGTCAGGGAAGATCTCATCACAGACGATGTGCTTCCTTTTACTCCTACCATGATGAAGTATAAGACCCATGCGGACGCCGGATCTATGTATAATACGCCGAACTGTTACTGTATTTACATGTGCGGCAAGGTCTTTGAATGGATCAAAAAGCAGGGCGGTCTGGAAGCCATGAAAGAAAGGAATGAGAAGAAGGCTGCGGTTCTGTATGATTTTCTGGATCAGAGCAAAATGTTCTCAGGAACCGTTGTAAAAGAAGACCGCTCCCTGATGAATGTTCCTTTCATCACCGGCAATAAGGAGCTGGATGCTAAATTTGTGAAGGAATCCTCTATGGAAGGATTGGTAAATCTGAAGGGACACCGCACAGTGGGCGGAATGAGGGCAAGTATTTACAACGCCATGCCTATGGAGGGCGTTAAGAAGCTTGTGGAGTTTATGAAAAAATTTGAAGAGGAGAATATGTGATGTACCGGTATATGTGTATGAACCAGATATCGGAGGTTGGGATCAGCAATTTCACAGAGAAATATGTGAAAACCGACAATGTTCAGGAGGCCCATGCGCTGCTGGTACGCAGTGCGGACCTTCATCAGGCGGAGCTTCCTGACAAGCTGCTGGCCATTGCCAGGGCCGGTGCCGGAGTGAACAATATTCCTCTGGAGGAATGTTCCCAGAAGGGCATTGTGGTATTCAACACGCCGGGGGCAAATGCCAACGGAGTAAAGGAGCTGGTATTTGCCGGTATGCTTCTGGCTGCCAGGGATATCATCGGCGGAGCAAACTGGGCAGCCTCCAGAGAAGGGGACCCGGAGGTGGCTAAGAAGACAGAAAAAGAAAAGAAGCGTTTTGCGGGAAGCGAGCTTTTGGGGAAAAAGCTGGGGATTATCGGACTGGGTGCCATCGGCGTCCAGGTGGCGAATGCGGCCTACCATTTCGGAATGGACGTATATGGATTCGATCCTTATATTTCTGTAGAAGCGGCCTGGAACCTTTCACGAAATATCCATCACATCAGCGATGTGGAAGAAATTTACCGGAAGTGCGATTATATCACCATCCATGTGCCTTTGACAGACTCCACCAGACATATGATCGATGCCAAAGCGCTGGAAATGATGAAGCCAGGAGTAGTGATTGTAAACTATTCCAGGGATCTTCTGGTGGATGAGGAAGCGGTGCTCTCTGCTATAGAGGCTGGGAAGGTGCATCGCTATGTGACAGATTTTCCAAACGCCGTCACGGCGGGAAAACCAGGTGTGATCGCCACGCCCCATCTGGGAGCCTCCACTGCGGAGTCTGAGGATAACTGCGCCGCCATGGCAGTGAATGAGCTGAAGAATTTTCTGGAACACGGAAATATCCGCAATTCAGTCAATTATCCCAACTGCGATCTGGGAAAATGTACGGCGCCGGGCAGAATCGCCATTTACCACAGGAATGTTAAAAAGATGATCAGCCGGTTTGCTGAGATTCTTTCTGATACCAACATCCGAAACATGAGCAATACAAGTAAAGGAGCTTATGCGTACACGCTCATTGACCTGGATGAAAAAGCGGATCCGGAAATTTTAAGCAGGCTGGAAGCCATCGAGGATGTAATAAAAGTACGCAATATTGTGAAACAATAGGGGAGGAATGAATGGCAGATATAAAACCTTTTCGCTGTATACGCCCGCTTCCTGAGCTGGCGTCACGGGTGGCGGCCCTTCCCTATGATGTCTACAGCAGGGCGGAGGCGGCTGCCGAGGCGAAAAAAGATGAATTATCCTTTCTGAATATTGACCGTCCAGAGACACAGTTTGCTCCTTCTGAGGATATGTATTCTGAGAAGGTGTACCAGAAAGCCCATGATATGCTTTGGGAACAGGTCGAGAAGGGAATTTACATACAGGAGAGAGAGCCTGCGTATTATATATATGAGCTGACCATGGAGGGCAGGGCCCAGACCGGGATCGTAGCCTGCGCTTCCATAGACGATTATTTAGGCGGCATTATAAAAAAACACGAAAATACCAGGCCGGAAAAGGAAGAAGACCGGATACGTCACGTAGATGCTTGTGACGCACAGACAGGGCCGATCTTTTTGGCCTACCGGGGAGATGAAATTATTTCTGAAATCATCCGAGAGACAAAGGAGGAAGAGCCTCTCTTTGCTTTCCAGGCCTCTGACGGAGTACTCCACAGGGGATGGGTGATCTCAGAAAAAAAGAAAGTTGAAGAGATCCGGGAAGCCTTTTTGAAAATCAATCAGATTTATATAGCGGATGGCCATCACCGGGCGGCTTCGGCGGTAAAGGTGGGATTAAAACGCCGAGCCAGGCACCAAGGCTTTGACGGGACGGAGGAATATCAGTACTTTCTGTCTATTCTGTTTCCGGCTGAAGAACTGATGATTATGGATTACAACCGGATCGTAAAAGACTTGAACGGGAAGTCTGCGGAAAAAATTTTAAAAGCGCTGGAGGAAAGCTGTGAGATCCGGCCATGTCCGGCTCTTGTGAAACCTCTGCAGAAAGGCTGTATGACCCTGTATCTGGCCGGCAAATGGTACACCCTGAAATTCAGAAATACAAAGCCTGGCCAGGATCCTGTGTCGGGACTGGATGTGTCATTGCTGCAGGAAGAAATTCTTGAGCCTATTTTTGGAATACAGGATCCCAAAACAGATCCCCGAATTGAATTTATAGGGGGAATCAGGGGGATGCAGGAATTAAAAAAGAAGGTAGATGAGGAGGGCGGGGCGGCTTTCGCCATGTACCCCACATCCATCTATGAACTGTTCCGGGTAGCGGATGCAGGCCTTCTGATGCCGCCGAAATCCACCTGGTTTGAGCCTAAATTAAGGAGCGGGCTTTTCATTCACGGAATTGGTGAAAAATAGATGAAAATTGGAAAGTGAAATGGTTTTTTCGCTGTAATTTCGCTGTGCCTTCTGCAGGTATTGCCAAATTGCAGCGTTTTTTTTAGTTAATTTACCACTTATTCTTGTCATTGTTTGAATAAAATGATAAACTATATTCATATCAAAATTAAAGCCTTGGGAGGGTTACCATATGGATGAGAAGTTGTATAAGATGATGGATTGGGCTGGTGTGGAGGCGATTGTATATTCCGAAGAAGATCATCCCCATGATCTTTTAGGACCGCATCTGACCGAAGAAGGTGTAATGATACAGGCGTTTGTTCCGGGGGCAAAAGAGATCTCTGTGAAGATAAAGGGCGGTAAAAAAACTTATCCTATGGATCTGGAAGATGAGGCGGGGTTCTTCTCGGTTTTAGTTCCGGGAAAACGGATTCCGTCTTACACATATGTCGTGACCTTTGAAAATGGGGCTGAGCAGGAATTCGCGGATCCGTATAGTTTTGCGCCTCAGATTACGGAGAAGGACACGAAGAAATTCAATGCAGGAATCTGCTACAACATATATGAAAAGCTGGGTGCGCACCCCATGACCATTCACGGCGTGGAGGGAGTGTATTTTGCGGTCTGGGCGCCTAACGCTATGAGGGTCAGCGTAGTCGGCGATTTCAATCTGTGGGACGGACGCCGCCACATGATGCGAAGACTCTGGGATTCCGGGATTTTTGAGATTTTTATTCCCGGACTGGAAGCAGGCACTCTTTATAAGTATGAGCTAAAAGCAAAGGGAGGTCTTACATACTTGAAGGCGGATCCTTATGCCAATGCGGCGGAGTTAAGGCCGAATACAGCTTCTGTCGTGGCAGATCTGTCTAAGTTCCAGTGGACGGACCAGAAATGGATGGAGGATAGGAAAAAATCAGATACAAAAGAAGCTCCCATGTATGTGTATGAGATGCACCTGGGCTCTTGGAGAAAACCCCAGGACGGCAGAACCTTTTATAATTACCGGGAGCTGGCGCCTATGGTGGCTGAGTACATAAAAGAGATGGGATATACCCATGTGGAACTGATGCCGGTGATGGAGCATCCCTTTGACGGCTCCTGGGGA
>DVGR01000205.1 GCA_018712605.1 Candidatus Choladousia intestinigallinarum | reverse complement strand
TATTTGGATAAAAATGATATGCCTATGGTTGCTCTGCACTGGGAAAAGTATTTTCAGCATATCTGCGAGAAGTACAACAAAATCTACAAAGTACAAATGCCTAAAGTTACACCGCATGTTTGTAGGCATACCTTTTGCTCCAATATGGCAAAAAGCGGCATGAACCCGAAAGCCTTACAATACCTTATGGGACACTCTGACATTGGCGTAACTTTAAATACATACACGCATGTTGGATATGATGACGCAAAAAAGGAGCTACATGAAGTAGAAAACGCTGTAGGGAAAAGTTCATCTGCCGCAAAGAAAAAAGCAGTGAAGTAGAAAATTTCATTTTACTTCAATTTTTACTTCAAATTACTTCCGAGTTATACTAAAATATACCAAGTTATTCTAACTTAAAAAAATGAAGAAATAGCGTAAAATCAAGAAAAATCAGCATTTACAAGGAGTTTTGACACATGATAAAAATACTATTTATCTGCCACGGCAATATCTGCCGTTCCCCCATGGCAAAATTTATTTTAAAAGATTTAGTGGAAAAGGAAGGGCTTTCTGCCCAGTTTTACATTGATTCCGCTGCCACCAGCACGGAGGAAATCGGGAATCCCATTTATCCTCCGGCCAAGAGGAAGCTCAAACAGCATGGAATTTTGGCGGAGGGGCATCAAGCCAAGAGGATGCAGCCGGGAGACTATCAGAAGTACGATTATCTCCTGGGAATGGAGCAGTACAATATCCGAAATATGATGCGGATTCTGGGCGGGGATCCCCAGCATAAAGTATGCCGTCTGCTGGATTTTGCCTCAAGGCCCAGGGATATTGATGATCCTTGGTATTCTGGGGACTTTGAGACAGCTTACCAGGACATTCTGGAAGGCTGCCAGGCTTTTTTGGAAGAGATGAAAGCGAAGGGAAAGATCTGGGAGAAATAGGAAGAAAAAGAGAAGGCGCAGGGGTCGGAGCAAGGAAAAGGAACGGTTCCTGTAGGGAAACTGTGAAAAGGAGGCTGAAGATGGACAACAGTAACGGTAAGAGGCAGGATTACATATCCTGGGATGAGTATTTTATGAGTGTGGCGATTTTGGCAGGTATGCGTTCCAAGGATCCCAACTCGCAGGTGGGAGCATGTATCGTGAGCAGTGATAATAAAATTCTGTCCATGGGGTATAACGGATTCCCCAGGGGCTGTTCGGATGATGAGTTCCCGTGGGCCAGGGAAGGCGAAGCTTTGGATACTAAGTATCTCTACGTGGTTCACAGTGAATTAAATGCGATTTTGAACTATCGGGGCGGGAGTTTGGAGGGAGCCAAGCTGTATGTATCGCTGTTTCCCTGCAACGAGTGTGCCAAAGCGATCATTCAGGCAGGTATAAAAACTGTGGTGTATGATCAAGACAAGTATCAGGATACACCATCCGTCATGGCGTCTAAACGTATGATGGATGCTGCTGGAGTTCGGTATTACCGCTACCAGAGAACAGGAAGGAAGATTGAGATTACGGTATAGAGAAGCGCTGGCTGCGAAGGTCAAAGGGGCTGTTGCGACAGCCCCTTTGCTCTTGTGTGGATCGGGCCTTGAATTTAAATGGTCTTACGGAGTATCGGGGAGATCACAAATTTCTGTGGGGGAGATTTTTTCGTAATCATCCAAAATATTTTGAAGACGGGAGAAGGCCCCTTTGTAGATCAGCGAGAGCAGCTTGTCAGTTCGCCGAAGGGCCAGCTGAAGCTGTTCGGGAGTGAGCATGCCCTCGCGGAAAGCGTCTGCCAGCTCGTCCAAGTCTACCACACGGACAAAGCCGTCCGGGTATACGATTACGTCCACCAGGAGATCTGTGAAGACGTAGGTATTCGTGGAAGGGTCAAAGGTGTGGGAGACGATGTCACAGTACCAACTGATAAGATTTCCGCTGTGATCATAAAATTTGCTGACCTTAAAGCCTCGCTCCAGAAAATAACAGGAGTAGCCGTGGTGCAGTGTTTTTTTGGGACGGATTGTATTCCATTTGGTGACGATAATTTCCCGGTCTACATGAAGGATTTCATCATTTTCTAAAAGAATGCATTCTTCCGGGATGATTCTTTTGCGGTAAAGCTTTACCTCACTCATTTGTGTCCTCCTGTCAGAAGCTTTTTATGTAAGGGCCTGCAGCTGCAAACACCGCTGGGAACCAGCGGAGGCATTGTATAAACTCTTTGTAAAAGAATAGCAGAAATGACAAAAAAAGTCTATAATATAAAGAAATGTGTGGAAAAAATGGTTCGTTTTGGAATATACAGAAGGAGGGACGGATGGGGAACAAAAAAAAGAAGCAGATGGAATTTCGCTATTATGAGATTCCATATGGCGAACCAGTGCTGGCCTTGCTGGGAGAGCATTGGAATCAGCCCTATGGGTTTGACCGGGATCATCAGTTGGTGACCGACCTGCATTTTCACAATCTCATGGAAATCGGATGCTGCTATGAAGGGACGGGAGAGCTGGTTCTGGAGGCGGAGAAGTATGCCTTCTGCGGGGGGATGGTTTCCGTAATACCCAGGAAATTTCCCCACACCACTTTAAGCCCCGGGGGAGAGGTCAGCCGGTGGGAGTTTTTGTTTCTGGATATTGAGAAGATTGCAGAAGAACTGTACGGGCAGGACAGGCGGATGTATGAGTGGATCTTATCCCGCTGCGGCCGGGGAGCTTTCTGCAGAAACAAGGCGGAGGCGCCGGAGTTGTACCGTTTGGTGGTGATGATTCTCCAGGAAATGTCCCGGAAACGGGAGCGATATCAGGAGATGGTGCGGGGGCTTTTGGGAGCGCTTTTAGTGGAGATTGCCAGGAATACCGGGGAGAATCCAACTGGAATGGAGCGCAGCCTGGGAGAACGGACGGGAGCCCAGCATCTTTTCAGCGCCTTTGAATATGTGAGCCTCCACTATACACAGGAGATTCGGGCGAGGGATCTGGCTGCGGCCTGCCATATGAGCGAATCTCATCTTCGGAGGCTGTTTGCCCAGGCTATGGCCATGTCGCCCATGGATTATGTAAATTATGTTAGGATTGAAAAAGCCTGCCAGCGGATGAAAACTACGGAAGAGTCCATAGCCGCCACGGCTGCCCAGTCAGGCTTTGTCAGTGTCTCGGCTTTTAACAGAAACTTTCGGAGGATTTTAGGGGTGACGCCCAGAGAATGGAAGAAATCTCCAGAAAACTATCAGGGACGGTTGGCCCAGTACAGGATTGCATATCATGATGGCTGGGAGTAGAAGGAACAGGAATAGAGCGAGGATAAAACAAGGATAAAAAATGATCGAATTTGCGCATTCTGTGGTTGAATATGCTTACATATAGAGGAAACTGGTGATACAATAGCCCCATAAATGAAGTGAAGGGGGCAGTTAGGAGAAGAGAGCGGCTTTTGTTTGAGAGCTGCGAGAGAGGAGCAGAAGAATGAAAAAAACAGTTTTGAAAATTCTGGTGCTGGCGATAGCAGCAGGATCTGTGTGTCCAGCAGCTATGGCACAGGAGGAAGAGGTGCTTTCTGTCTGGTGCTGGGGGCCGGATGTGAATTTTCAGGCATTAGGACAGGCGGCCCGGATTTATGGAGAAGAGCACCCGGAATTTGAGATGGAGACGGTGGAAGTTTCCTGGGATGATATTAGGAAAGCGCTGGATGAGGCGGCCGAAGCTGGAGAGACGGAGGGGCTGCCGGATATTCTGCTTATGCAGAATTATGGAATTTCCCAATATCTGACAGAATGCCCTGAGCTGTTTGCGGATCTGACAGATTCGGGAATTCAGTTTTCGGATTTTAACCAGGAAGCGGCGGCCTTTTCTGCGAAACAGGGTAAGAATTACGGAGTGCCCTTTGACTTGGGAGGGATGGTCGCCTGCTACCGCACAGATCTTCTGGAAGAGATGGGCTATACGGCTGATGACTTTACGGACATTACCTGGGGACAGTTTAAGAGGATTGGGGAAAGGATCCTTCGGGAAAATGAGACGCCGCTTCTTTCCTGGGTAAAAGGCGATCCGGGGCTTGTCCTGGCCATGCTGCATTTTGGGGGAGGCAGCCTTTCTGATGAGGAAGGGAACTTGAGCCTTGCGGAAAACGAGGTGCTTAAAGAAGCCGTGACCACCTATACAGATCTTGTAAAGTCTGGAGTTTTAAGGGAAATTGAAGCTTGGGATGAGTATGATTTGTATGTGGAAGAGCTTATCCAGGGAAGCGTCCTTGGATGTGTAAACAGCTCGGGGATTCTGGCATCCCTGGGACAGGGAGAAGAACAGGAAGGGAAATGGAGCGTCGCCAGCCTGCCATCCCTGGAAAACGTGGAAAGCGCAGGAAATTACGCCGGAAACGGCGGAACCAGTTGGATGGTGATTAACCGTGGAGATACCGGGGAGGCCGTGGATTTTCTGGCGGACACCTTTGGCGGCAGCCAGGAGTTTTATGAGGCAGTGATTCCCGCAGCGGCTGTTGCGGCGGCATACGAACCGGCGGTTCAGTGGGGGGTATATGAAGAAAAGCTGGCGGTTTCCAGCGATGAAGAGGCTTTGTCAAAGATTCTGCAGTATACCCGGTTGGCAGCCGTAAACGAGTCGGGGACGGCGTATTATGAAGGGGCCGATGCGGTGGCAGAGGCGGTGAATGATGTGCTGGCAGGGACGGAGGTAGAAGCGGCCCTGAAAAACGCACAGGCCGCCCTGAAATGAGAAAACTTATAGGCAGCATCTATTATACTATCTATAATAAAATAAAGGAGAAAGAGCAGAATGTCAGGATTTGATTACAGCAAATTGAAGGATCCGGGATTTTTTAAGGAAAACAGGCTGGAGGCCCATTCAGGCCATTCCTTTTTTGCGGACAGGGAAGAGGCTTTGGCGGGTGAGAGCGGTTTCGTACATTGTCTGAATGGGCTATGGAAGTTTTCGTATGCCAAAAATGTGGACAGCCGCATTCCAGGATTTGAGAAGCCGGAATATGACTGCCGAAAGTGGGATGAAATCCGGGTGCCGGCTCATATTCAGATGGAGGGATACGATATTCCGCAGTATGCCAACACCCAGTATCCCTGGGACGGGCGGGAAGAGATCCATCCGGGGGAGATACCGGAGCGGTTTAACCCGGTGGCAAGCTATGTGAAGTATTTTACAGTTCCAGAAGAATGGAAGGGAAAAAGGATTTTCATTTCTTTTCAGGGTGCGGAGAGCGGACTGGCTCTCTGGCTGAACGGAGCTTACATTGGGTACAGTGAGGACAGCTTCACCCCCGCAGAGTTTGAGCTGACCTCTTTTTTGCAGGAGGGAGAAAACAAGCTGGCGGCCCAGGTCTTTAAATGGACCTCTGGAAGCTGGTGCGAGGATCAGGACTTCTATCGGTTTTCTGGGATTTACCGGGATGTATATCTGTATGCGATTCCCCAGGTTCATGTGCAGGATCTCTGTGTGCGGACCATTCTGGATGATGCATATGAAAATGCACAGCTGGAGGTGGGACTTACACTGACAGAAGCGGGAGAAGTTTCCTTCAGGCTGGAGGATCAGGGAAAGGCGGTCTGCCAATTCCAGACCTCTTTGCAGGCAGGAGAGAATCTGGTGACAGAGACTGTGGAGAAGCCGGAGCTTTGGAGCGCAGAGAGCCCCAAGCTTTATGATCTCTGGATTCAGGTAAAAAATGAGGCTGGAGAGCAGCAGGAGGTCATCTGTCAGAAAGTGGGATTCCGCCGCTTTGAGCTGAAGGATAGAATCATGCATCTGAACGGGAAGCGGATTGTCTTTAAAGGAGCCAACCGCCATGATTTCAGCTCCCTGAGGGGAAGGGCCATTACGGTAGAAGAGATTGAGAAAGATATCATTACCATGAAACAGCACAACATAAACGCTGTCCGTACCAGCCATTATCCCAATCACCAGGCGCTGTATGATCTCTGCGATCAGTATGGGCTCTATATGATTGCAGAGGCTAATCTGGAGTCTCACGGGTCCTGGGATCTGTATGCCAGAGGCGCAGGAGGCAGGGAAGAGGATGTGGTTCCAGGAGATAAGGAAGAGTGGCTGGAGGCCATGCTGGACCGAGCGAATTCAGCATACCAGCGGGACAAAAACCATCCTTCTATCTTGATCTGGTCCTGCGGAAATGAGTCCTACGGCGGAAAAGTGATTTATGAAATGTCACGGCAGTTTAAACGCCAGGATCCCACCAGGCTGGTTCACTATGAGGGAATTTTCCATGACCGCCGGTACAACGAGACCAGCGACATGGAAAGCCAGATGTACACTCCGGCGGCAAAGATTGCGGAGTTTCTGCAAAAAGACAGAAGCAAGCCGTTTATCTGCTGTGAGTATCTCCACGCCATGGGGAACTCCTGCGGGGCCATGGACCGTTATACGGATCTTACAGACACGGAGCCGCTGTATCAGGGAGGGTTTATCTGGGATTATATTGACCAGTCCCTGACCAGGAAAGACCGGTATGGCCGGGAATTTGAGGCCTACGGGGGAGACTGCGGGGAGAGGCCGACAGATTACAATTTCAGTGGAAACGGGATTGCTTATGGGGGAGAGGAGCGCCTGCCTTCGCCCAAGATGCAGACGGTAAAATTTAATTACCAGAATATCAGCATTTTCCCCAGCGAAACCCAGGTGCGGGTGGTAAATAAACATCTCTTCCTCAACACGGATGTATACGACTGTGCCGCACAGTTGGCCCGGGATGGAAAGAAGATATTGGAGATGCCAGTGAAGATCTCAGTAGATCCCCTTGAGGAAGGCAGCTTCCAGCTCCCCTTCGGGAAGCAGGAACGGCCGGGAGAGTATACCGTGACCGTATCCTTCCGGCTGAAGGAGGACACCCTCTGGGCAGGCCGTGGGCATGAAGTGGCCTTTGGACAGTATGTCTACAAGGTAGAAGGAGCTGCTAGCCCCAGCCGAAAGCCGGTGGAGGTGATCCACGGATATTATAATCTGGGAGTAAGGGGAGAGAACTTTGACGTTCTGTTTTCCCATCTTAGCGGCGGCCTGGTATCCTACCGTTATGGCGGTGTGGAGATGCTGAAAAATGTTCCCATGGGGGATTTCTGGCGGGCGCCTACAGACAATGATGCAGGGAACGGCATGGCGGCGAGATACGCCCAGTGGAAGATTGCCTCTGTATATTCTTCCTATAAGCATCCCGAAACCCGGGCCGGGGAGATGCCCAGGGTGGAGGTTAGGGAAGACCGGGTTTCTATTGCCTACAAATACTGGATGCCCACGGCGCCTGCGGCTTCCTACGAGCTGGAATATACAGTGTTTGGAGACGGAACCATCCAGGTGAAGTTGATCTATGATACAGTGAAGGAACTGGGGGATATGCCGCTCTTTGGCGTCTCTATGAAGCTGGATGCGGATTATGACCGGCTAGAGTGGTACGGCATGGGTCCCCAGGAGACGTACAGTGATAGAAATACAGGGGCTAAACTCGGAATTTATAAAAATAAAGTGACGGACAACCTGGCGTCGTATCTGGTTCCTCAGGAATGCGGCAATAAAACAGGAGTCCGCTGGGCCAAGGTGACGGATGCCAGAGGAAGAGGACTGATGTTTACGGGAGATAAGATGGATTTTTCCGCTCTGCCCTACACCAGCCATGAGCTGGAAAATGCGGCGCATCCCTATGAGCTTCCACCCGTGCATTATACAGTAGTGCGGGCGGCGATGGGCCAGATGGGTGTGGCCGGAGATGACTCCTGGGGGGCAAGGCCTCATGAGGAATATCTTCTTCATCCCGAAGGGAGAATGGAATTTGTCTTTTCCTTCAGAGGAATCTAGTGTACTGACTTGTTTTAGCAATGGCAGTATGGTACAATTTTACCAGACGGCAGGAGCGGCCCTTCATAGAAAAAGGGCTGCTTCCCCCTGGTATTAGAAAAAAAGACGAGGGAGGTTTTGTACATGAAACAGCAGATGCTGGAATATTTTAAAAAGGCCTTTGGAGACACAACCGGAGCGGAAGTGTTCTTTGCTCCGGGGAGGGTGAATCTCATCGGCGAGCATACTGACTATAACGGAGGACATGTTTTTCCCTGCGCCCTTACCATAGGGACTTACGGAGCGGTTCGCAAGAGAAGCGACCGGAAGCTGCGCTTCTATTCAGCCAATTTTGCTCATCTGGGCGTACTGGAATCCGACCTGGACTCCCTGACTCCCCAGAAAGAAGCTGGCTGGACCAATTATCCCAAGGGTGTGATGTGGGCCTTTGAGGGGAGAGGGATGAAGATGGACTGCGGTCTTGAGATTGCCATTTTCGGCAACATCCCGAACGGTTCCGGGCTTTCTTCTTCCGCTTCTTTGGAGGTGCTTACGGGAGCGATTCTCCGGGAGCTGTACGGATTTGAGGTATCCAATCAGGATCTGGCTCTCATTGGCCAGTATTCGGAGAGGAATTTCAACGGGGTAAACTGCGGCATCATGGATCAGTTTGCCATTGCTATGGGAAAGAAGGATCACGCCATTTTCCTGGATACAGCCACTCTGGAATATGAATATGCGCCGATTCTCCTGGAGGGAGCGCAGATTGTCATTGCCTGCAGCAATAAGAAGCGCGGACTGGCAGATTCCAAATACAATGAGCGCAGAAGCGAGTGCGAGGAAGCCCTAAAGGAGCTGCAGACCGTCTGCAGCATCCAGTCACTTGGCGAACTGACGGAAGCGGAGTTTGAAGAACACAAGGATGCTATCAAGGATCCGGTAAGGGTGCGCCGGGCACGCCATGCCGTGTATGAAAACCAGCGCACGGTAAAAGCTGTTGAAGCCCTGAAAAAGAATGAGATAGAGATCTTTGGGAAGCTTATGAATGACTCCCACGTCTCCCTCAGGGACGACTATGAGGTGACAGGAGTGGAACTGGATACCCTTGTAGAAGAGGCGTGGAAGCAGGAAGGTGTAATCGGCTCCAGAATGACGGGCGCCGGTTTCGGAGGCTGTACGGTAAGCATTGTGAAGGATGCGTATATTTCTGACTTTAAGGAAAAAGTAGGAGAGGCTTATAAAGAAAAAATCGGCTATGGAGCTGATTTCTACGTAGTTTCCATTGGGGACGGACCTCATAAACTGTAAGTGCGCATCAGAACCGGGAGGAAAAAGATGATTCAGAACAGTATTGTAAAATTAGTGCAGTATGGCCTCTCTACAGGATTGATTGAAAAGGAAGACGCCATATATACGGCAAACCGCATTCTGGAGGCTCTCCGTCTGGACAGCCTGGAAGAGGAAGCGGAGAAAGCCATCTGCTCCTATGAAGGAGGAAATGGGGAGCTGGTGGACAGCCTGGAGGAAACTCTGGGAGAGATCTGTGATTTTGCCTATGAGACAGGGCTTATGGAAGAAAATACGGTGGGCTACCGGGATCTTTTTGATACGAAGATGATGGCCCTTCTGGTAGACCGGCCGTCTAATATTATTAAGAAATTCCAGGATCTGTATCAGAAGTCTCCCAAGGAGGCCACGGATTTTTATTACAAATTCAGCCAGGATACAGATTACATACGCCGCTACAGGATCGCCAAGGATAAGAAATGGGTTACCAGGACAAAATACGGGGATCTTGATATCACCATCAATCTTTCAAAACCGGAAAAGGACCCCAAGGCCATTGCCGCTGCAAAGTTGGCCAAGCAGACATCCTATCCCAAATGTCTTCTCTGCATGGAGAATGAGGGGTATGCCGGAAGGCTGAACCACCCTGCCAGAGGGAACCACAGGATTATTCCGGTAACCATTAACAATACACCCTGGAAGTTCCAGTATTCTCCGTACGTGTATTATAATGAACACTGCATCGTCTTTAACACGCAGCATGTGCCGATGAAGATTGAGAAGGCTACCTTTGACAAGCTTCTTGACTTTGTGGGACAGTTCCCTCACTATTTTGTGGGTTCCAATGCGGATCTCCCCATTGTGGGAGGCTCCATCTTAAGCCATGACCACTTCCAGGGAGGCTGCTATGAATTTGCCATGGCAAAGGCTCCTGTGGAGCGGGAGATTTCCTTCCAGGGCTTTGAGGATGTAAAGGCGGGGATCGTGCGCTGGCCCATGTCGGTGATCCGTCTGAACGGTCAGGATCCCAAACGGCTCTCTGACCTGGCGGATAAGATCCTCCTGGCATGGAGGGGCTACACGGATGAGGCGGCTTTTGTCTACGCAGAGACGGAGGGCGAGCCTCACAACACCATCACCCCTATTGCCAGACGCAGGGGAGAGCTCTATGAGCTGGATCTGGTGCTGAGAAATAATATTACCACGCAGGAGCATCCCCTGGGTGTATACCATCCTCACAAAGAACTGCATCATATTAAGAAAGAAAATATCGGACTCATTGAAGTGATGGGATTGGCAGTGCTCCCTGCCCGTCTGAAAAATGAGCTGGAGCTCCTGGCTTCGGCGCTGGTGGAGGGCAGTCCGATTCATGGGGATGAAACTTTGGATAAGCACGGCGATTGGGCGGATGAGCTGAAAGAGAAGTACGGCTCTTTCAGCAAAGACACGGTTGAAGAAATTCTTCAGGAAGAAGTGGGCCTTGTGTTTGAGAAAGTGCTGGAGGACGCCGGAGTATACAAGAACACGCCGGAGGGAAGAGAAGCTTTTCTGCGGTTCGTGGAGTATGTGGGCTAGAACCAGGACTTGCCTGGTCACACCATTTTAATCTGGAGACGGCAGAAATTTTACTGTAATTTCTGCCACTTCGCTGCAGGTGCCCACCCGCATGGCTGGTCCCCAGACGCCTGCGCCGGAGGTGACGATGCTGATCATCTTTCCCTTGGCAAGGAGGCCACGGGAGTTTTCCCAGCCAAGTCTGGTGGTAAGATTTCCGGGGAAGAGCTGACCATCGTGGGTGTGGCCGGAGAGGACGAGATCCGCTCCCGCTTCTGACAATTCATTTAGCTGAGAAGGCTGGTGATCCAAAACGATCACCGGCTTTTCTTTTTGCAGAGAGGCTAGAAGCTTGGAAGGCGCAAGCCGGGTGATCCCGCTTTTTTCCTGACAGGAGGCGTCCAGGCGGCCTATGAGATAGAAAGCGTTGTCCACCAGAAGGGTTTCGTCTTCCAGAAGCCGGATGCCGGAGGACTTTAAAAAAGCGTCCATTCTGGGGTCGCTGGTGTGAGGGGAGTCTTTGCGGGAAAAGGTGAAGCCGGCCAGAATCACCTCGGAGATATCATGGTTTCCCCAGCAGGCATAGGCGCCGTAAGTGCTTTTCAGCTCACGGAAAGCATGGATCAGGCCTTCCGGGTTTTGGATGGCATCAAAATCATTGTCAAATATATCTCCAGCAAACAAAATGAGATCCGGGTGCATACGGTTGATCCTTCTGACTATGCGCTGAATCTGATATTTCCCTGTGTTATATCCCAGATGAAAGTCGGCTGCCAGAGCGATTTTCAGGGAAGGGAGAGAAGCACTTTTGGCGAGGGATACCTGATAGCGGACAGTTTTTAAATGTCTGGCGTGAAAAATCCCATAACCGGAGAAAGAGAGAACAGCGAAAAACACCACTCCGCCTCCGATTCGCACCATCTCCCGGGAGGGATTGGAAAAAACAGGCTGATGGCGGATCAGGCGGAAAACGAGAGCCGTCAGATCTGCCAGCAATAAAAAGATCAGCAGATACATGAGAATTCCCAGCCAGTAATTGCAGATGCGCTGGGTGAAAGCTTTTGCCCGGCCCTTAGTGAAAGCGGCAGCCAGGGGGGAAAGCACCAGAAGGATAAAGAGGAAGGTGAAGGGCGCCGCAAACCAGATCCTTCCCATGAATCCATTCAGAGTGGAAAACCACAGAAGCATCCGTCTAAGCAGATAGTAATTCAGTAAAAGATAAAAAGGGGATAAAATAACCGCAGCCATGATGTGCAACTCCTGATCATCCTGCCGAAGCAGTAAAATTTACCGCACAGTTTCTCATGAAACTGTGCGGCGGAAAATGTAAAAAGATTCTGTTTTCTAAAAAGCTTACTCGATGACTTCCGTAGCGGCGGTTTCTGTCGTGGCATCTTCCACACCGGAGATTACGTCCTCATACGTCTCAAGATCATCGTATACGCTGCCAGCGTCAACGGCGCTGTCGATGGCTTCCTGAGGAACCGTGATCTCGGCAACATCTCCGTAGCTCATGGTAGCGTCAACGGAAAGATCGTTGAGATTTACGGCTACCGTGGTGCCTTCCGCAGACTCACCCATGGAAGAGGTGATCAGAGAATTGATGGCGCTGAGATCTGTTCCGTTGAAATCCATGTGCATCTGAACGGGCAGATAGGTGGCGGTGTCCACGTAATATTCAATATTCATCACAAGGCCGTCCAGGAATGCCAGACCCTGATCGATAACAGCCATATCCTCATCAGTGAATGCTTCTCCGCTCAGCTCCGCAATTTTGTCCATCATGGTGGACAGAGTGGAAGCATCGATGGAGGTGGACAGAAGGTAGCACTCTGTACCGTTTACGTCAGCGGCTTCCGGAGCCAGCTCAAAGGTCAGTCCCCATTCTGCATAGTCGGCAGCCGTGATGGAACCCTGCATCTCCATGAGGGAGCTCATGTCAATACCCAGGTCAGCGGTTGACTCATGAGTCCAGCCGGCCTCGCCCGTAGCGGAGTCTTCCGTGTACGTATAGGTGTCAATCTGACCGTCTTCATTAGTTACCATGTACATCTTCATAGCCATATCCTGGTTCTGGCCCATGGTTGACATGGAGAAAGAACCGTCCATCATCATGGAGAGAGGCTCAAGGATGTAATCTACTTTAAACCCGCCGTTCATAGCCACGGCGATGGTGGAGGTAGTGGTGCCGTCTCCTACATCAATGCCAAGATCCATGTTCATGGCCATATCCATGCTCATATTGTCTGCTTCCGCAGAAGCCTGGCTCATGCTGTCCAGAACAGAATCCGCTGTCTGGGCGCTGTCAAATCCGCTGAGGAGTGAAATCATGCCAAGTGATAACAATCCGACTAATAATTTCTTTTTCATAATTCCCCAATTCCTTTCTGTAGGTAAAATTGATTTAAAATCGTTACAATTATAGCATAGCTGTCAAAAACTGTCCACAGAAACAAAGACTGTTAAGCAATATTAAGGATTTCATAAGGGAGTTGGAAATCTTGGGAAAATCAAAGACAGAAAAGGGGCGGATTTTGCGAAAAAAACTGCTTGAAAGATAAAGGCTCTTTGGTATAGTATATCAGCTAGGAGTCTTGAACCGCTGTTTGCGGAACGCAGGGCTGGATTGCCGGCGCCGGAAGGCCCGGGCATTCAAAAGGGAGGAAATATGAATATACAGACAGATGAATACACTTATGAACAGGCGGTAGATTATATAGAGTCGGTTCCGAAGTTTGCAAAGAAAAATAAACCGGAAAACACCTGGGAGCTTTTAAGGCGTCTTGGACACCCCCAGAGGGAGATGAAAGTGATCCATGTGGCGGGGACAAATGGAAAAGGCTCCGTCTGCGCTTTCCTGGCATCCGTCCTGATGCAGGCAGGGAGAAAGACGGGGCTGTTTACCTCTCCCCATCTGGTGGAGATCACGGAACGCATGGTCATTCAGGGGGAGCAGGCGGATAAAGAATCTTTTGCCAGGGCCTTTTCCAGGGTGAAACATACTGTGGAACAGATGGAAAAGGATGGGTTTTACCATCCGGCCTATTTTGAGCTGCTCTTTGCGGTGGGTCTTCTCTTGTTCCAGGAGGCCGGGACAGAGTATCTGGTGCTGGAGACCGGGCTTGGAGGGAGGCTGGATGCCACGAACTTGGTGGAGCGCCCTGCGGTCACTGTGATTACCAGCATCGGCATGGATCATATGGAGTATCTGGGAGATACCCTGGAGAAAATTGCCGGAGAAAAGGCTGGGATCATTAAAGAAGGAGTTCCTGTGGTCTATGATGCCAGGAACGAAACTGCAGCCGCAGTGATTCGGCAGGAGGCGGAAAAAAAGCATGCGCCTCAATATCCCTGCGATGCTTCCATGTGGCGAATCTGTTCAAAAACAGATAAAAGCATTGATTTTATTCTTGATAACAGGTATTATGAGCGTATGCGGGTGACTGTGCCCTACCTGGCGGAATATCAGGTGGTGAACAGCACGTTGGCGCTGACGGCCCTGAGGGCTCTGGATCCCGGGAAAGAGATTTCAGACGAGACTGCGGCCGCAGGGATCAGCAAGACCCGTTGGGCCGGCAGGATGGAGACTGTGCTGCCGGGGGTTGTTTTAGATGGAGCCCACAATGAAGACGGGATCCGGGAGCTGATCCATACAGTGAAAAGTGTCCGGGAACGTATGCCGGTTTCTCTTTTGTTTTCCGCCGTATCGGACAAGGAGCATGAGAAGATGATCGAGACGATCTGCCAGGCGGTGGATCTGTCCTTTGTGGTGGTTACGGAGGTAGGCGGCTACCGGGAGGTTCCGGCGGCAGAGCTTGGCGTAGAATTTTCCAGGCATACCAAGGCTCCGGTGTATGTACAGCCTGATGTAAGAGAAGCTTTTAAAGAGGCGCTGAAACAGCGTGGGGAGAGTATGCTGTTCTGTGCAGGCTCTCTGTATCTGGTGGGAGAGATCAAAGCGGCGCTTCTTGGAATGCGGCAGCCGGAATAATCCGCAGCAGAAGTCCCCTTTGGGGCAAGGCAGGAGGAGAGGTACAGATGATTAATTATGAAGAGGAATTAAAGAAATACCATCCCAGTATGGATGTAAATGAGGCGGAGGACGCCATTTACAGCCGGGATCTTACAGACGTAACAGATATACTGAAAGAGATGCTGAAAGAAGAACGGAAGAACAGAAAGTAGGGGATAGGATGAGATGTGTTTACTGTAATACCCCTCTTGCTGCCATTGATTACTGCCCGGGGTGCGGTGCGGACATAACGATTCAGAAACGGATTATGCGTATTTCCAATCTGCTGTATAACCAGGGACTGGAGAAAGCCAGGATTCGGGATATGGACGGGGCCATTGCCTGTCTTAAGAGGAGCCTAAAATTTAACAAAGAGAATATTGATGCGAGAAACCTTCTGGGGCTGTGCTATTTTGAGACCGGAGAGGCGGTCAGCGCTCTGTGCGAGTGGGTAGTCAGCAAAAATATGAAGGGAGAGGACAATCTGGCGGATCATTATATTGACATGCTTCAGTCAAACAAGAACCGGTTGGATGTGATGAACCAGACGATCCGCAAATACAATCAGTCAGTCATGTACTGCCGGGAAGACAATGAAGATATGGCTATCATCCAGCTTAAGAAGGTGATCAGCCAGAATCCGAAGCTGGTGAAGGCGTATCAGCTTCTGGCCCTTCTCTACATGAAGCGCCAGGAGTACGAGCGGGCCAGACGTCTTCTGAAAAAGACAGCGCAGATTGATGCCACCAACACCACCACACTGCGGTATCTGCAGGAGATTGAGGAGGCTACGGGGAAGGGAACCAATTTAAGCCGGCGCCATAAAAAATACGAGAGGGAGCAGGAAGAAGGAGGAATCTCTGGAACCCTGCGGTATATGAGCGGTACGGAGATGGTGATTCAGCCCACCACCTTCAGGGACAGCTCCACCATTGCCACCTTTATTAATATTATATTGGGGCTTCTTCTGGGAGGCGCCATTGTGTGGTTCCTGGTAGTGCCGGCCAACAGGCAGAGCGTAAACGACCAGGCCAACCAGCAGGTGACGGACGCCAACACAAAGCTTGCCTCTGAGTCTGCCCGGGTACAGGAGCTGGAGGAAGAGATTGACGGCTATCTGCAGCAGGTGGACGCTGCCAAGCAGGAGCAGGAGAATGCCAATACCCAGGTGCAGAGCTATGATGATCTTTTGGCGATAGCCAACTTATATATCAGCGGAGACCAGTCCACGGCAGCCAGCATGATTACCACGCTGAATGCCGAGGATTTTGAGGGCAATGCCAAGACGCTCTACGAGAGCTTAAGCGGAGCTGTGCAGAGCAGTCTCTTTACAGAGTATTACACGGCAGGCACACAGGCGTATTCCAATGGGGATTATTCCACGGCTGCGGCCCAGCTTCAGCAGGCGGTGGATGCGGATACGAACCGTGAGAATGCCAATTACGCCCAGGCGCTGTTTTATCTGGGATTTGCCTATTATAATCTGGGGAACTATAATCAGTCTGACCAGGTGTTTAACCAGTTTACTACATACTATCCAGACCGTGCAGGGGAAGTACAGCCTTATATTGTAGGCGGTACCTCCGGGACACAGCAGAATGTCACGGGGGCGGCGGACGTCAGCGGCCTGGGAGATGCGGCTACCGGCCAGAATGCGGCGGGAACCGGAGGACAGAATACAGGCCAGAGTGAAACGAACGCAGCCGGTACGGATATGTCCGGTGCGGGAACGACAAACACGGGAGACGGGAACGCTATTACGATTTACTAGATGTGAAAGATACAGGTGATAAACCTCGGAGCAGAGGGTGTGCGCCAAAGGCAAAGGGCACGCTCTCTGCTTTTTCTTTCCCGGATTGCGGGAGCATCCATAGATGCGCGGCAATCCAGGGGCTTTCATATACGGCAGAGCCTGCGCAGCAGGCATGTACGTTTGGGAAGGCATGTGGAAGGAAAAGGATTTTCGGGCAGGATTATTAATATTTGATCTTAAGGGGGAACATATTTATGAGACAGCCATTTGAGATTGCCGGGACCACCCTTACCATTCATCTTCCGGCGGAGATTGACCACCACAATGCAGAAGGAATCCAGTACGAAGCGGACCGGATTCTGCGCAGGAAAAATATCCGGCGCATGGTGTTCGACTTTGGACAGACTGACTTTATGGACAGCTCCGGCATTGGCATGATTATGGGGAGATATAAGACCATGCGCTTTATGGGAGGGACGGTGATCGCTGTCCGTGTAAATGAGAGAATGCGCAGAATTCTTACGCTTTCGGGAGTATACAAAGTGATTGACATCTACGAAGGTATGCCGCAGCGTTTAAATTTATTATAAGGGGGAGAGATACATGCAGCAAAATGAGATGAGACTGGAGTTTGACAGCCGCTCCTGCAATGAAGGGTTTGTCCGGGTGGCTGTGGCGGCCTTTATGACGCAGCTTAACCCTACCCTGGAAGAGGTGGCGGATGTAAAGACGGCTGTGTCTGAGGCAGTGACGAACGCCATCATCCATGGATATGAGGGAGCGGTAAAAAAGGTGGCTGTGGAGTGCAGGATTACAGGGCAGACCCTGGAGGTAAAAGTAAAGGATACGGGAAAAGGGATCGAGGATATTCAAAGAGCCATGGAGCCTTTATTTACCACCAAGGCGGAATGCGACCGCGCCGGAATGGGGTTTGCCTTTATGGAGGCCTTTATGGATACTTTGAAAGTGGAGTCGGAAGTGGGAAAGGGCACCTGTGTGACAATGACCAGGCAGATTGGACGGGAAAATAAATTTGAAAGGTAGTGGTCTGGCGGATGGAGCATACCCTTGCGTTAATTAAGCAGGTACACGAAGGGGATAAAAAAGCCAGAGAACAGTTAGTAGAAGAAAATATGGGCCTTGTATTTGCGGTGGTGCGCCGGTTTCGGGAGCGGGGCTGCGAGAAGGAGGATCTGATCCAACTGGGATGCATCGGGCTTCTGAAGGCGATTGACCATTTTGACACTTCCTTTGACGTATGCTTTTCCACGTATGCGGTCCCCATGATTACCGGTGAGATCAGAAGGTTTCTTCGGGATGACGGCATGATCAAGGTCAGCCGCCTGCATAAAGAGGCGGCGGCCAAGGCCAGCAGGGCCAGGGAGGCCATTGAAAAGGAAAAGGGAGCAGAACCCACGGTGGAAGAGATTGCGGATCGGGCCGGGCTTTGCCCTGAAGAGCTGGTGCTGGCCATGGAGGCCGTATCCGAGGTGGAATCCCTGAGCCAGACCATTTACAGCGGGGATGGGACGCCGGTTCTGCTGGCGGACCGTCTGCCGGATAAGAAAGACAGGAACGAAGAACTCTTAAACAGGATGCTTCTGAACCAGCTTCTAAGTCTCCTGGATGAGAGAGAGCAGGAGATTATCCGGCTCAGATATTTTCAGGACCAGACTCAGATTCAGGTGGCTAAGCGATTGGGCATGACCCAGGTGCAGGTTTCCAGGGCAGAGAAAAAAATTCTCAGGAAGCTGCGCCAGGCTGTTGTTTGAAATGTATAGGTTGTATCAGTTCATCCCGTGCCATCCCTGATGGCTGAACTGATATGTAAAAGTTTAGAAAAATGCTGAATAGGGGTTGACAATTTGATGAAAAAGTTGTTAAATTAATCACAAAGTGAAAAAATGTTAGCACACAAAAGTCAAGGAGGACTAGAGACATGGGCAGAAAAATTACCATAATCGGAGCAGGTAGCGTTGGTGCAACTATTGCATATACACTGGCAATGGAAGACAACTCCGTATCAGAGATCGTTTTGATTGATATTAATAAAGAGAAGGTAATGGGCGAGGTTATGGATATCGCTCAGGGTACTTTCTTCAGAACTCCTATTTCTATTATCGCAGGTGATTATGAGGATGCGAAGGGTTCCGATATCGTTATCATCACATCCGGTATCGCCCGTAAGCCGGGTCAGACGAGAATCGAGCTGACGCAGACCAATGTAAATATCCTGAAGAGCATTACCCCGCAGATTACGGCAGTGGCTCCGGAAGCCCTGTATGTGATCGTGGCGAACCCGGTAGATATTATGACGTATGTGTTTATTAAGATCTCCGGTATTCCGGAGAACAGAATCGTAGGTTCCGGTACGATCCTGGATACGGCCCGTCTTCGTTACGGCCTGTCTGAGCATTACGATATTGCCCAGAAGAATATTCACGCATACGTATTTGGCGAGCATGGAGATACTTCTTTTGTGCCCTGGTCCTGTGCAGACGTTTCCGGTGCGCCTTTAGACGATTATGCTGAGCTTATGAAGAAGCAGGGCAAGACCTTTGAGACTCTTGATAAAGATGCTATGACGGAGTACGTTCACAAGTCCGGCGGACAGATCATTTCCAGAAAGGGCGCTACCTTCTACGCCGTATCTGCTTCCGTATGCCAGCTCTGTGCAACCTTGATGGCTTCTTCTGATTCTGTTATGACCGTTTCTTCCATGCTGCACGGAGAGTATGGCATTGAAGACGTATGTGTAAGCGTTCTCACACTGGTAGGCCCCAACGGAGTACAGGGCAGACTGGAAGTGAAGCTGACAGATGAGGAGATTGCGAAGCTGAAAGCCAGCGCTGATTCCCTGAAGGAAGTTATCAGCAGCATCGAGATCTAATACAAAGATCTGAACCTTCGGCAGATAAATAAGACCCCAATGCGGTTTGCCCGCATTTTCCAAGAGACCTGTACCGCGTCTGCAGTGCAGGTCTTTTCTTATGTCATAGGAAAGACCTTGTCACGCTAAAACGTGAAAGTGCTTTGCGGCAGCTCCTTTTTTGCATTTGAGGGATAAATAGGGCAGAAAACGGTCACACTAAAGGAAAGAAAGGGTGTGATGATTCTGAACCGGAATATAATGGCAAAATGTATCCTGCTTCTGATCCTTGCGGTACTTTTGGCCGGGGCGGCCTGGTGCTTTGTCAGAGAGCCTGCCAGACCGGCGGATGACGCCGTGCTGGTGCAGTATGAGGAGGAAGGGCAGAATGAAGTCTGAGACATTGTATCTGAAGATTGACAGAAATATCCGCATCAGCGGTACACCGGTAAGCCTGAAGGATATAGCTACTGTTCTGTGCCAGGAGAAAACGGTGGAAAACCGGGCAAAAACCATAAAACTTCCGGCCAGCCGAATCCAGGGGCCGGGGAGGTATGTCTTTTCTGTGACGGATGTAATAGAAGCGATACAGAAAGAGTTTCCCAGCCTAGAGATATGCAATCTGGGAGAGTCTGATTTTATTCTAACCATGGAAAAGGCAAAAAAGGCTTCCGAAGCCTGGAGCTGGTGCAAAACGGTGCTGGTTTGTGTCCTTTCTTTTTTCGGGGCCGCCTTTTCCATAATGGCCTTTAACAATGATATCGGCATTACGAACCTATTTGGGCAGCTTTACAGGCAGTTTACGGGAGAAGCTTCCAATGGCTTCACGGTGTTGGAGATAACGTACTCTCTTGGCGTGGGAATCGGAATCTTGCTCTATTTTAATCACTTTTCCAAAAAGAAACGGGTCACGGACCCATCGCCTTTGGAAGTGGAGATGAGAACTTATGAGGATGAGGTAAATGCCACTGTCATTGAAGCGGAGGAACGGGAAATGGAAGGACAGGAGGGATAGGGATGGAAAAGCTGTTGCTGGCCGCAATCGGACTGTCTTCCGGGGTGTTGATCTCCGGCGGGGTGGTGGCGCTTATGACCGGCCTGGGAATTATCGTCAGGTTTGCAGGCATCTCACGGACTGCGGATAAAATTTCTCTGTATGAAAAGGGGATTTTTCTGGGAACTCTCTGGGGAACGGTTATGACCGTGTTTTTGGATGTGAAGATGCCCCTGGGGGCGGTGGGTCTTGGAATCTGCGGCCTGTTCATGGGGATCTTCGTGGGCGGGTGGATCCTGGCGCTGGCGGAGCTGGCCAATGTCTTTCCTGTGTTCAGCCGGCGCCTTGGCATCACCAGGGGAACAGGTCTTCTGGTAATCGCCCTGGCGGCAGGCAAAACTGCGGGAAGCCTGTATCTTTTCTTTATGGGATGGGGAAAAGGCTGAGGCGGCCTGGGCCGCCCTTTTTTTCTTGCATTTCCTGGGCAGATACGTTAGACTTTCCAGTAGAAAAACAAACGGCTGTATTTGGGAGGCGAAAGATGGACAAATTAAGATTAGGGATTCTGGGCGCCGGGGCAATCGGCGCCACTATGGCGACTACGGTAAGGGAGATGGATGAGGTAGTCCTTTATGCAGTGGCGGCCAGGGAATATGAAAAGGCCAGGAAGTTTGCGGATACATATGGAGCGCAGAAAGCATACGGAAGCTACGAAGAGCTGGCGGCGGATGAAAATGTGGATCTGATCTATGTGGCCACGCCCCATTCTCATCACTATCAGCATGCAAAGCTGTGCATTGAGCATGGAAGGCCCGTACTGTGCGAGAAGGCTTTTACAGAGAATGCGGTGGAGGCGAAAGCGCTGATCCAGTTTGCCGCTGAGAAGGGAGTCTTCATCACTGAGGCTATGTGGGTACGGTATATGCCTATGTCCTTTAAGCTGAAGGAGATTCTTTCCCAGGGAAGGATCGGGGAGATCGTGGGCCTTACGGCCAATTTGGGGTATTCTCTGATGCACGTGGAGCGGATGGTCAGACCGGAATTGGCAGGAGGTGCCCTGCTGGATTTGGGGGTGTATACCATAAATTTTGCCACTTGGGTTCTGGGAGATGAGATCCAGGAGATCACATCCTCCATGGTTCCCCATGACACAGGGGTGGACAAACAGGAATTTCTGAATTTTGTCTATCCAGGCGGAGTTTCAGCCGGACTGTTTTCCACTATGCAGGCGGTGACAGACCGCCGGGGAGTGATCTACGGCACAGAAGGCTACCTGGAAGTGGACAATATTAATAATTTTGAGCGCTTCAGAATTTATGACAATGAATACCGGCTGCAGGAGACCATCGAACGGCCGGAACAAATCACCGGGTATGAATATGAGCTGCTGGCCTGCAGGCGGGCCCTGGCAGAGGGAAAGCTTGAGTGCCCGGAGATGCCCCATGCCCATACCCTGTATGTGATGGAGCTTTTAGACCGGATTCGCCGGGAGTGGGGAAACTGATTCCTAAGGCAGAACAGAAAAGGACGGAAAGAATATGAAGACCCAGGACGAATTAAAGAGACAGTTAAAACAGATTGACCACAAGGGCTACAAAGCCTACAAGACACTGGAGGGGGAATACAGCTTCGGAGCCTACATACTGTGCATTGACCATGTGCAGGGCGATCCTTTCGCAACTCCCTCCAGAGTGCGCCTGCTGTATAAAAACAGCATACCGGCGGAGTATTTTGAAAGCCGTCACAGGAAAGCGGCTGCGGAGGATTATCTCCTGCGGCGCCTCCACAGAAATTTAAGGAGCGGAGGCCAGGAGCGCAGGGGTTCTGGAAAGAGCGGAATGGTTACGGCCTGCCGCACAGGCCAGGAGGTTCTGGAGCGGACAGCGGTGCTTCTCTCCTTAAAGACAGTGGAAGTGCGCCTGGAAGTAGGGTTTCCTGCTTATGGGAGGACCATTGCCGCCGGAGAGCTGGAGCAGATCCTATTTGGGTTCCTGCCGGAGGCGGCCAGAAGAACCTTTGTCTTCGGGCCCGGTATGAAAAAGGAGCTGGATGAGGCGACGGCACTGGCGGACGACCAGCAGTATATCCGGGAAGAGCTTAAGAAGCAGGGGCTGGCAGCCTTCGTGGCAGACGGCTCTGTCCTTCCCAGAGAGAGCGGAATTTCCCAGAAGCCCATGAAGGCCGCCGTTCCTTTTAAAAGCCCTGACAGCACGGCGGTAACCCTGCAGCTTCCTCACCGGGGGCCTGTCCGGGGAATGGGGATAAAAAAGGGCATTACAGTGATCGTGGGCGGCGGCTACCACGGGAAATCCACGCTTCTGAAGGCTGTGGAAAGGGGAGTTTACAACCACATTCAGGGAGACGGACGGGAGTACGTGATCACGGATGAGACTGCCTTCAAACTGAGGGCAGAAGAGGGCAGATGCATTCATCAGGTAGATATCTCTATGTTTATCAGCAATCTCCCCAGCGGCACGGATACCAGGAATTTTGTGACGGAGAACGCCAGCGGGAGCACCTCCCAGGCGGCCAATACTGTGGAGGCCCTGGCCTGCGGCAGTCAGGTGCTTTTGATTGACGAAGACACCTCCGCCACCAATTTTATGGTCCGGGACGATAGGATGGCCCGGCTGGTGGAGGATAAGAAGGAACCCATCACTCCCTTTATCCGTTTTATCCGAAGCCTGTACCAGGATCTGGGGGTTTCCACGGTGCTGGTGGCAGGAAGCTCTGGGGCTTATCTGTCCGTGGCGGATACAGTGATCCAGATGGACTGCTATGTGGCGAAGGATGTGACGGAGAAAGCCAGGACCCTTGCGGAAGAAGTGACCCAGGGAAAGGCTGAGGAAAGAAACTGGGTAAAGAAGCCTGTTCCGGCAAAACGGATTGAAAAAGCCAGAGTCCACGGATGGGATACTCTGAGCTTTGACAAGACGGAAGTGGATTTAAGATATCTGGAGCAGATTGTGGATGAGACCCAGACTGCGGCTTTAGCCTATATCGTCCCCTGGCTTTTAGAGCGGTCGGCAAACGGAAAGAGGACGGCGGCGGAGCTGGCGGTTCTGGCAGGAGAGAAGATCCGAAAGGAAGGGCTCCTTTCCATGGTGCCAAGAAATTATGGGGCCGGAGCTCCGGCGGCAGTCCGGGTACAGGAGATTCTGGCCTGCCTGCAGAGATACAGGATGATCTAACCCCTCCGTATTCAAAATGGCAAATCAGCCTGCTGCAAGTAAATTTGCACAGTCCGATTTGCCATTTTTGGGATGGCTGAAGAGCCGTGAAAAAATTAGGGATTGATTTTTTGTGAAAAGAATGATATGGTGTAGGAAGCTGCATGACTGACGGAAGTGGAAGTGACCACAGGAAGTGCAGCGTATGAGAGGCCGACCGTCTGGGCAAAAGAGAGTCCGGAGGATGGTCTTTTTTTGTTTTGATAGAGTAAGAATCGCACTGCGGCGGACAAGAAAAGTTCAGTTTTGGGCGAAAGAAACGGCGCTAAGAGGAAAGGAGAAGTGCAGATGAAGAAAATTTCTTTGGAAAAAGAACTGCAGGAAATCAGCTACCCAGGAAGAGGAATTGTGATCGGAAGGAGCATGGATGGCAAGAAGGCTGTGACGGCGTATTTCATTATGGGAAGAAGCGAAAACAGCAGAAACCGTATATTTGTTGAGGATGGACAGGGAATCCGCACCCAGGCATACGATCCTTCCAAGCTGACAGATCCAAGCCTGATTATTTATGCGCCGGTCCGTGTCCTGGGAAATCGAACCATTGTGACAAATGGGGATCAGACAGATACGGTCTATGAGGGCATGAGCCAGGGAAAGAGCTTTGCCGCCTCTCTTGAGAGCCGTGAATTTGAGCCGGATGCCCCCAATTATACCCCCAGGATTTCCGGGGTGGTTATGGTGGAAGACGGGCAGTGCTTTTATGAGATGTCTATTTTAAAGAGCAGCAGCGGCAGGCCGGATGAATGTCTGCGGTATACCTTCTCTTATGACGCTCCCCATCCAGGGGAAGGACGCTTTATCCATACCTACCAGGGAGATGGGAATCCCCTCCCAAGCTTTGAGGGAGAGCCCAAGCTGGTGGAGATCACGGAGGACTGCGAAGGCTTCACAAAGATGCTCTGGGAAAGCCTGAATGAGGAGAACAAGGTTTCTCTGTTTGTGCGGTATATCGACCTGGAAACAGGAAAGTATGAAACCAAGATCATGAATAAGAATCAGTGAGAGAGGAGAACAGGAATGAAAGAATTACAGTTAAAATACGGCTGCAACCCCAATCAGAAGCCTTCCCGCATTTATATGGCGGACGGAAGTGAGCTTCCCATCCAGGTGCTTTCCGGCAGGCCCGGATATATTAATTTCCTGGACGCCTTTAATGGCTGGCAGCTTGTAAAAGAGCTGAAGGAGGCGACGGGGCTTCCGGCAGCCACCTCCTTTAAGCACGTTTCGCCGGCAGGAGCGGCAGTGGGACTTCCTCTTACGGAAACCCTGGCTAAGATTTACTGGGTGGACGACCTGGGAGAACTCTCACCCCTGGCCTGCGCTTATGCCAGAGCCCGAGGAGCCGACAGAATGTCCTCTTTCGGTGATTTTATCGCCCTGTCAGACGTATGCGACAAGGATACGGCCATGCTGATTAAACGGGAGGTTTCAGACGGCGTGATCGCGCCGGGCTACACGGAGGAGGCTCTGGAGATCCTGGGACAGAAGAAGAAAGGAAATTATAACGTAATCCAGATTGACGAATCCTATGTGCCGGAATCCCTGGAGCATAAGCAGGTGTACGGCATCACCTTTGAGCAGGGACGCCAGGATCTGAAAATTGACGACGCCCTTCTCTCCAATTTTGTCACAGAGAAAAAAGAAGTTTCACCGGAAGCGCTCAGGGATCTCAAGATTGCCCTGATTACACTGAAGTATACCCAGTCTAATTCTGTATGCTACGTAAAGGACGGCCAGGCCATTGGGATCGGCGCCGGACAGCAGTCCAGAGTACACTGCACCCGTCTGGCCGGCCAGAAGGCGGATAATTGGTATCTGCGCCAGTGCCCCAAGGTTATGGAGCTTCCCTTCTCAGAACATATCACCAGGGCTGAGAGAGACAATGCTATTGACGTGTATATTGGGGCCGAGTACATGGATGTGCTGGCGGACGGAGCCTGGGAGAAGGTATTTACCAGGAAGCCAGAGGTGTTTACGGAGGCGGAAAAGAAGGAGTGGCTGTCTGGGATGACAGAGGTGACCCTTGGCTCAGATGCGTTCTTCCCCTTCAGTGATAATATTGAGAGAGCCCGCAAGAGCGGAGTGTGCTACATCGCCCAGCCGGGAGGATCTGTGAGAGACCAGGATGTAATTGACACCTGCAATAAATACCAAATGGCGATGGCATTTACGGGCATCCGGCTGTTCCATCACTGAGTTTGAGACCTTCGATTTGGCTGTAAATTTTGTAACAGTTCAGCCCGCGCCATTCGCAAAACCGCACTCCGTGCTAATTGCGGCTGCCGCCGCTGTTTTGCTCATCTTCGGGCGCTCAGCTCATCCGGTGTGGCACGGTCTGATTTTTATGCGAGCATAAATCATCCCGTGTCATACCGGATGGCTGAACTGTTGCTAAATTTTTGACAAAATGCTGGAATTGCAGTTTCCTTTTTTCATCGGATAGTATATAATTACCTATATCGTTCATATAACACGTAACAGGAGGGTGAAAGATGGAGAACTATAGGAAAGCGTACGAAGAATGGCTGGAGGATCCGTATTTTGACGAGGCAACCAAAGAAGAACTGCGGGGGATCGCAGAGGATGAAGGAGAGATCCGGGAAAGGTTTTACACGGAGCTGGAGTTTGGAACCGCAGGCCTGAGAGGGATTATCGGAGCGGGCACGAACCGTATGAACCAGTATGTGGTGCAGAGAGCTACCCAGGGCCTTGCTAATTATATCTTTTCTCTGGGACGGAAGGATCAGGGCGTGGCAATCGCCTATGATTCCAGAAGGATGTCCCCGGAATTTGCGGATTTTGCGGCTCTTTGCCTGGCGGCCAACGGAATTAAAGCTTATGTATTTGAATCTCTTCGTCCCACGCCGGAGCTTTCTTTTGCAGTGCGTATGCTTGGGTGTACGGCGGGCATCAACATCACAGCCAGCCACAATCCGCCTGAGTATAATGGATACAAGGTATACTGGGAGGACGGCGCCCAGATCACGCCGCCCCATGACACAGGAATCATGGCAGAGGTGAAGAAGGTGCCGGGCTATACGGCTGCCAAGACCATGGACAAGGCTGCTGCCATGGAGGCAGGGCTTTATGAAGTAATCGGCGCTAAAGTGGACGACGCTTTTATCGGGGAACTGAAGAGCCTGGTGCTCCATCCCGAAGCTATTGCTGCGGAGAGCAAGAATCTGAACATTGTATATACACCCCTCCACGGAACCGGAAACATACCGGTGAGACGGGTTCTCTCTGAGCTTGGCTTTGAGAATGTCCACGTTGTGAAGGAGCAGGAGCTGCCGGACGGGGAATTCCCCACTGTAAGCTATCCCAATCCTGAAGCGGATGAAGCCTTTGACCTGGGATTGAAGCTGGCTAAAGAGATCGATGCGGACCTGGTGCTGGCGACGGATCCTGATGCGGACCGCCTGGGCGTGAGAGTAAAGGACAGCAAGACTGGAGAATACCATACCCTTACGGGAAATATGTCAGGATGCCTGCTGGCGGATTATGAGATCGGACAGAAGAAAGCGCTGCAGGGACTTCCGGAGGACGGCGTGCTGATTAAGACCATTGTTACCACCAATATGGCGGACGCCATTGCGAAATATTACGGGACAGGCTTAATCGAGGTACTCACTGGATTCAAATATATCGGCCAGCAGATCCTTAATTTTGAAAAAACCGGAAAAGGCACATATCTTTTCGGATTTGAGGAAAGCTATGGGTGTCTGATCGGCACACATGCCCGGGATAAAGACGCCATCGTGGCTTCCATGGCCCTGGCGGAGGCGGCTGCCTTCTATAAGGCTCAGGGAAAAACCTTGTGGGATGCTATGATTGAGCTCTACGAGAGATATGGCTATTATAAAGACGACATTAAATCCATCACCCTGAAGGGGATCGAGGGACTCCAGAAGATCCAGGAGATCATGGATACCCTCAGGAAGAATCCTCCTGCCGAGATCGGCGGCTATAAGGTGACCTCCGTGCGGGATTACAAGGCAGATACGATCCAGGATACGGCTACTGGGGAAGTGAAGCCCACGGGTCTCCCGTCATCCAACGTACTTTACTATGACCTGACGGATGACGCATGGCTCTGCGTGAGACCTTCCGGTACAGAGCCCAAGGTAAAATTCTACTATGGGATTAAGGGAACCTCCCTGGAGGATGCGGATGCGAAATCCCAGGCTCTGGGAGCGCAGGTTCTCGAGATGATTAACGGGATGCTCTAATGAATCAGGAATACGAAACACAGGTTTCAGTTTTTGAGAAATTCAGGGGAATCGTGGCAAGACTCAGGGGCAGGGACGGCTGCCCCTGGGACAAAGCCCAGACGATGGAGAGTCTGAAACCCTGTATGATAAACGAGATGACAGAAGCGATTGCCGGGATTGACCTGTATAAGACTACGGGCAGCCCGGAGAATCTCTGTGAAGAGCTGGGGGATGTGCTGCTGCAGGTAGTGCTTCTGTCCCAGATTGCGGAAGAAGAAGGATTGTTTACGATTGAGGATGTGATTGAAGGCATTTCCAGGAAGATGGTTCGGCGTCATCCCCATGTGTTCAGCAGCGAACATTCCTCCATAGAGGAAGTGCCGGGACAGTGGGATGAGATTAAGCGGATGGAGAAGGCCGAGAAGCCTCCTGGGTGGGAAAAGATGGAAAAAGAGGCTTTTTCCCGGGCGGCGGAGCAGGTAATTGAGAACCTGAAGAGATCTTCTTCGGAAATTCCTTGACAAAAGACCTGTTGCATTATATAAATAATACCAGGGCTTATTTGAATGAGAAAATAGGTTCACAGCGGCAGAAAATCTGCTAAAAGATGAATAAGGATAGAAATAAATCCAGAGGAGGAATTTAGCCATGAACAAGACAGAATTAATTGCTGCAATCGCAGAGAAGACAGAATTATCCAGAAAAGATGCTGAGAAGGCATTGAAAGCATTTGTGGATGTTGTTGCAGAACAGTTGAAAAATGGAGAAAAGGTTCAGCTGGTAGGCTTCGGAACATTTGAGACATCAGAGAGAGCAGCCAGAGAGGGAAGAAATCCTCAGACGGGCGAGACCATGGTGATCGCAGCTTCCAAGACTCCGAAGTTTAAAGCCGGCAAGGCACTGAAGGATTTAGTAAACGAATAAAGACAGATGAACTGAGAATCCTGCTTTCCAGGATTCTCTTTTATGTCCTACTTTTGTTTCGTCAGGAGGAAAAAATGCGTCTTGATAAATATTTAAAGGTATCACGTTTGATTAAGCGCAGAACCGTGGCAAATGAGGCCTGCGATGCGGGAAGAGTTCTGGTGAATGGGAAAGAGGCCAAAGCTTCCCTGGCTGTAAAGCCGGGAGATACCATAGAGATCCAGTTTGGAGGGAAGGCTGTGCGGGTAGAAGTATTATCTGTGCAGGAGACCGTGAAGAAGGAAGCGGCGGCAGAAATGTATCGGTATTTATGATCTGCGGGATCTGGTCAGAAAGCCTTTCTGTCATAGGACGGCGGACCGTCTCATAGAATAATAGAAACGCATGGTTCCGGTAGGCGTATGGAAGAAAAGAAAAGCGTTAAGCCCCACAGTATTCTGTGGAAGGACAGGAAGCAGGGAAGCATCACAGGGGTGACAGAGGTGGTCTCCTTTGATGAGTCCAGCGTGCTTCTGGATACAGAACAGGGAATGCTGTCCATCAAAGGAAAGGAACTGCACATTGGCCAGCTTGATCTGGATAAAGGAGAGGTGGAGCTGACGGGATCAGCCGACAGCTTTAGCTATCAGGGAAGCAGCCCGGCCAGGAAGGGCAGCTTGTTTAAGAGGCTTCTCCAATGATGAGCAGTGTAATCCGTCAGGAAATGTGGATCTTTTTGCTCTCCATCCTGCACGGAATTTTTCTGACCCTGCTTTATGATCTCTTCCGTTCTCTGCGCAGGGCCTTCCCCCATGGGATTGTTCTGATTTCCCTGGAAGATTTCTTTTTCTGGATGGCAGCGGGCTTTCTTACCTTCTGCCTGATTTTTTCCGGAACAGACGGAGTGATCCGGGGCTATGTGGGGGCGGGGATTTTTTTGGGAGCTTTCCTGTATCATAAAACGGCAAGCCCCTATGTGGTTCTTGTGCTGGGGAAAAGCCTGCAGTTTGCGGCGGGGATTGTCAGAAAGGCGGGAAGGCTGCTTAAAAAACTGGCCAGGAAGATACTGCTGGAGAATTTTGTTGTAAAAGAATTGAATTTAAGGAGAAAAAGGGGTAAAATAAAAAAAGAAAATAACAAAAGAGGTAAACGGGGTAGTATAAATGAGTCAAAGAAAAAAAAGAAGACCCAGTAAGAGCAACCGCAGGGGCATGATGGGGATTGCCTTTGTGGTAATGGTGCTCCTGATTGTTCTTCTGGTGCAGAGCCAGAATCTGATTCATAAGAACCAGGAATACACGCAGAGGAAGGAAGAGCTGCAGCAGGAGCTCAAGGACGAGGAGATACGGGCCGAAGAGATTGAGAATCTGAAAGATTATGTGGATTCGGCGGAGTTTATCGAGAAGATCGCCAGGGATAAGCTGGGACTTGTCTATGAGGATGAGATTATCTTTAAGGCGGCAGAATAAAAATGAAAAAAGGAGCCTGGGCAGGCCGTGAAACGGCTTGTCCGGGCTCCATGTTTTGACAGAAACTGCAGGGAAAAGGCGGTATAATGGACGCTGCTGTTTATAAGGCTTTGGAGGCAGGGGAGGTCAAAACATGAGCGAGTTATTGGCTGCGATTTCGCAGATACGGGAGAATTTCCTGGCAGGGAGAAAGGAAGCACAGGAGAAAGACAAAGCAGGGAGATATGGATTCCGGGATGTATATCCTCTTCCAGAGCAGGAGCAGATTCGCAGATATGCGGAGGCCTTTGAGGGGCTGGCCAGGCTTTTTCAGGAACTGCCATGCCAGAAAGAGCGTCTGGGGGACAGGGAGCTGGAAGAAATGTTCAGGCAGGTGCAGGAGAGACTGTGCCGGGACTGTTCCGCTGCGGAATCCTGCTGGGGAGAACGCTATTTTCAGACGGGACGTATTTTTTATGAGATGCTTTGTGAGCTGGAAGAAAGGGGAGAGGTTTCAGAAGAACTGATCCAGGACTGGAAGAGGACATGCCTTCACCCGGATTATGGGGCGGAGGCTTTGAAGCAGGAGTATGAAGAGGCAAGAAGAGAGCTGCTCTGGAAGAACAGGATGCTGGAGCAGAGAGCCGCGGTGGGAGAACAGGTGAGCCGGACTGCGGATCTTCTTGGGCGGCTGGCAGACGGCTTCGTGGGAGTTCCCAAATTGGAAAAAGTCCTGTGGAAAAAACTGCGCAGGGAATTTAAGTATCTGGGGATCCAGCTTGGAAACCTGCGGGTATTTCTTTTTGACGGGGAGAGGATGGAGATCTATCTGACTCTGAGAAGCACGGGGAAAGCTTGTGTCTCAGCCCGGACCATAGGAGAGATTCTTTCCGACTGCTGCCAGGAGAAAATGTGCCCCTCCTGGAATTGTCATGGGGCGGTGCTGCCGGAATATGCAAATTTTCATTTTGTGCCGGATACCAGGTATCAGATGTTCTGCGGCGTGTCAAAGATCACCAAAGCCGGCGAGCTGGTGTCCGGGGATAATTATGCCCTCCTTCAGAAAGAGACGGGAAAAGTGGTTATGAGCCTGGCGGACGGCATGGGATCCGGGATAGGGGCCTGCCGGGAGAGTGAAAAGGTGATCGAGCTGCTGGAGCAGTTTCTGGAAGCCGGGTTTCCTCAGGAGACGGCTGTGCGGATGATTAATTCTTGTATGCTGCTGCAGAATCGGGATCAGATGTACTCAACCATTGATTTATGTATGGTAGATCTGTATAATGCAAAATGTGACCTGATGAAATCAGGGGCGGCGGCCACCTTTCTCTGCCACGGAGGGGAGATTGAGGTGATCCATTCCAATGCTTATCCTCCGGGAGTGATGCAGCAGGCGGACTATGAGTGCATCCACAGACAGCTCTCCCCGGGGGACACGGTGGTTATGGTGACGGACGGAGTTCTGGAGGCCTTTTCCCAGGAAGAGGGGGAAGAAGGCATGAAAGAGGTCATAAGGAAAGCCGCCTGCAGAAATGCTAAGGAATATGCCCAAAGGCTTATGGAGCGGGTATATTTGATGCAGAAGCTTCAGGCCAGAGACGATATGACCGTTCTGGTGGGAACGATCTGGGAAAAATAGAGGAATACATTTGGAAGTTCAGGGATATGATGCAGGAGAGAGAAGTAGAAAAGGAACTGAAAGAAATTTTTGAGACCATTGAGAAATATAAAATGATCCGCCCTGGAATGCGCCTTCTGGCGGGCGTCTCGGGAGGGGCGGACTCTGTATGCCTTCTGTATGCTCTGAAGGAGTATAAAAAAAAGGTGCCCTTTCACCTGAAAGCCGTACATGTAGAGCATGGGATCCGGGGGCAGGAGAGCCTGCAGGATGCCCGGTGGGTAGCAGAGCTGTGCAGGGAATGGGGAATTCCCTGCCAGGTGGCCCGCTGTCCGGTGGAGAGCCTGGCCAGGGAAGAAAAGCTCTCTCTGGAGGAGGCGGGACGCAAGGCGAGATATAGAATTTTTGAGAAGGAGAGGGAGCTTTGGCAGGGCGACCGGGTGGCGGTAGCCCATAACCAGGGCGACCAGGCAGAGACCCTTCTGTTTCGCCTGGCCAGGGGAAGCGGACTGAAAGGTCTTGGCGGGATCCGTCCGGTACAGGGGAATATTATACGGCCCCTGCTCTTTCTGCCCAGGACACAGATAGAGGCCATACTTAAGAAACAGGGAATTGGATGGCGGACAGACCGGACGAATCTGGAGCCGGAGTATACCAGAAACAGAATCCGTCTTGAGATTCTGCCGGCGTTGGAAAGCCAGGTGAATGCGAGGGCTGGGGAGCATATTGCCGGGGCGGCTCTGCGGCTGCAGGAGGTATGGGAGTACCTGGAGGGGCAGGTAGACCAGGCGGAAGCCGCCTGTGTTTTCCAGGAGAATCGGAAAGGAAAGCAGACTTGGGTCTTAAATCTGCCTTCTTTTTTTGAGCAGCATAAGCTGATACAAAAAGAGCTTCTGCGCAGGTGCGTGGAGAAGTGTACCGGGGGGCTTAGGGACGTGGGAAGCGTACACCTGGAAGCCCTGGAGAGACTGGCCGGGCTTCCCTGCGGCAGAGAATGTCCCCTGCCCGGCGGAAGAAAGGCGGTCAGAGAGAAAGATTCTCTTCGGTTTTTGGAAAGGTGCGAAGACCGGGAAGAAGAGCATAAGCACCGGGAAGAGCTTATGCTGAGAGAAAATGGCACGGTGTATTTTCAGGGGATGAAGGTGCGGGTGGATTTTCTGGAAAGACATCAACTGTCTGCTGAAGAATTTATGGAAGAAAAAAAGTATACGAAATGGCTTGCATGTGATACAATAAATCAAAATCTCTGTCTGCGAACCCGCAGGACGGGAGATTATCTGGTGGTGAATGAATCCGGAGGGCGCAGGAAGCTGAAAGACTATCTGATTGACCTGAAAATCCCCAAGGACCAGAGGGATGGAATCTGGCTGGTGGCTCAGGAAAACCATGTGCTCTGGGTGGTGGGATACCGGATCAGCGAGGCCGCAAAGGTGAGGGAAAATACATACAGAGTGATGAAAATACAGATTGAGGAGGAAGAAACATGAGAGAAAAGGTCAGAATTTTTCTGCAGGAACAGGAGATAAATGCCAGGATTGCGGAGGTTGCTAAGCAGATCAGTGAAGACTATGCGGGCCGGGAGGTCCATTTGATCTGTGTGCTCAAGGGCAGTGTTTTTTTTATGTGTGAACTTGCCAAGAGGATCACAGTGCCGGTGTCCATGGATTTTATGTCCGTGAGCAGCTACGGAAGCGACACCAAGTCCAGCGGCGTGGTGAAGATCATCAAAGACCTGGATGAGCCTTTGGACGGAAAAGATGTGCTGATCGTGGAGGATATCGTGGATTCGGGAAGGACCCTCAGCTATCTCATGGAGATTCTGGGAAAGAGAAATCCCAGAAGCCTTAAGCTGTGTACCCTGCTGGATAAGCCGGAGCGCCGGGTCACTTCTGTGGAGGTGGATTACACCTGCTTTAATATACCGGATGAATTCGTTGTGGGCTATGGCCTTGACTATGCTCAGAAATACAGAAATCTTCCCTTTGTGGGCATAGTAGAATTTGTAGGGGAATGAGAAAGACAGACAGAGGATTGTCTGCGGCTGGAAAGGAGATTCTAAATTGAACAGAAATGCCAAAGGACTTGGTTTTTATCTGGTGATCGGGGTGATCATCCTGCTGCTTCTGATGACCTTCAGAGGCGGACTGGAGGCGAGCCAGACCTGGAACCAGAAGGAGTACGAGGAAGCCTTGGAGAACGGCGAGGTGGTTCGGGTGGATATTACCCCCAACCAAGAGGTGCCCACAGGAGCGCTGCGGGTGGTTCTCACGGACGGGGCAGTGAAATACGTAAATGTCGCTGATGTGAAAGAAGAGCAGGACCGTCTGATGGAGTATTCGGCCATTGAGGCCAATATGGAGAACGTAAGGCGGGACAGTGTGTTCCTGACGATGTTTCTTCCCACACTGGTGGTAGGGGCCGTGGTGGTGATCGTCTTTATGATGATGAACCGACAGGCCGGAGGCGGCAATGCCAAGATGATGAATTTTGGAAAAAGCCGGGCCAGGATGATCACGCCGGATGCTAAAAGAGTGACCTTTAAGGATGTGGCGGGACTGCAGGAAGAAAAAGAAGAGCTGGAGGAGATTGTGGATTTTCTGAAAGATCCCCAGAAGTTTATCCAGGTGGGTGCCAGAATTCCCAAAGGGGTTCTTCTGGTGGGACCTCCCGGAACGGGAAAGACACTGCTGGCCAAGGCCATTGCGGGAGAAGCCGGAGTTCCCTTTTTCAGCATTTCCGGTTCTGACTTTGTGGAGATGTTCGTGGGCGTGGGCGCTTCCAGAGTCCGGGATCTTTTTGAAGAGGCGAAGAAGCACCAGCCCTGCATTATCTTTATCGATGAGATCGATGCGGTGGCCAGGAGAAGAGGAACCGGCATGGGCGGCGGCCATGACGAGAGGGAACAGACGCTGAACCAGCTTTTGGTGGAGATGGACGGCTTCGGCGTCAATGAGGGCATTATCGTTATTGCGGCCACGAACCGGGTGGATATCCTGGATCCCGCTATTTTAAGGCCGGGACGTTTTGACCGCTCTGTGGCTGTGGGACGCCCGGATGTAAAGGGCCGTGAAGAGATTCTGAGGGTACACTCCAAGGGAAAGCCGCTGGCGGACAATGTGAATTTGGAGGAAGTGGCCAGAACCACAGCAGGATTTACCGGGGCGGATCTGGAGAACTTGATGAATGAGGCGGCTATCATTGCGGCTAAGGATCAGAGGGCCTATCTGAAGCAGGAAGACATTAACAGAGCCTTTGTGAAGGTGGGAATCGGGGCAGAGAAAAAGAGCCGGGTGATTTCTGAGAAAGAGAAGAAGATCACCGCCTACCATGAATCCGGCCATGCGATCCTCTTCCATCTCCTTCCCGATGTGGGGCCGGTACACACGGTTTCCATTATACCCACAGGACGGGGAGCGGCAGGATATACCATGCCCCTGCCTGAGAAAGACGAGATGTTTAATACGAAAGGGCAGATGCTGCAGAACATTGTGGTAAGTCTCGGCGGCCGGGTGGCGGAGGAACTTGTGATAAAGGATGTGACCACCGGAGCCTCCCAGGATATTAAGCAGGCCACTTCCATCGCCAGGGCGATGGTGACGAAATACGGCATGTCTGAGAAAGTGGGACTGATTAATTACGATGCGGAGGGAGACGAGGTCTTCATAGGGAGAGACCTGGCCCATACCAGAACATACGGGGAATCCGTGGCTTCTGTCATCGACCAGGAGGTAAAGAATATTATTGACGGCGCTTATCAGGAAGCCAGAAGACTTTTGAAGGAAAATGAAAGCGTTCTTCACGCCTGCGCGGCTCTTCTCATGGAAAAAGAGAAGATTGGGCGTACGGAGTTTGAGGCTCTTTTCTCATAAAATCCCCATGTTTGGGTGAAATGACGGGGGTAAAATCAGAGGCAAAAAAAGCCAAATGGCAATGTGCACAAAAAATGAGACTCATTTTTGTGAAGTTTATGCACACTTATTTTGACACCGATGCTATAATAAAAACCGTAAAACCCCCCCAATACATTATATAGTTTTTGCTACACCCCATTAGAAGAAATACCTTCTCCAAAACAGCCGGCTGCTTGCAGCCGGCTGTTTTCGTGGTGCAAATGTGCTGTTGGGAATTGGTTGTATTTAGAGCGAATTTAGTATAGAATAGATAGAAAGACAGTTTATAACCCTCTAACAGAGGATTGAAAATATGCCGTTTAGGACATCAACGGAGGTAAGAATGGAACAGAGGTCAAAATATTTACTGCATACACAGCGTTATATTGCATTTATGCGTCCGGTTCTCAATACACGGGCACTTTTTTCAGATGAGACAGAGAACTACGTCTGTCCTATGGAGCCTAAGGCGGGGGAAACCGTAAAAATTCGTTTCAGGACAGCGAAGGACAACGTGGATTTTGTCTTTTTTATCAGCGGCACAGTGAAGAATCTTATGCGGCTGGAGAAAAGCAGCGGAGAATTCGACTATTATGTGACAGAGATCGTGGCCGGTGACAAGCCTATTTTTTATTATTTTGAAGTCCAGACAGGAAAGCTTCGTCTGTTCTATAATAAATCCGGTGTTTCCCAAGATCTGCAGGAGAGCAACGCTTTCTGCGTGGTTCCTGGATTTTCTACCCCGGACTGGGCCAAAGGGGCTGTCATGTATCAGATCTTCACGGAGAGATTCTATAACGGTGACACCACCAATGACGTGGAGGACCGGGAGTACATTTATATCGGGGAGGGAACTACCCGGGTGCGGGATTGGTATAAGCTTCCCGCCTATATGGGAGTCCGGGAGTTC
>DVGR01000204.1 GCA_018712605.1 Candidatus Choladousia intestinigallinarum | reverse complement strand
CCCTTGCATTGCTGCCAATGGCCGAGTTGATGTCAAACTTTCTATTTGCAAGCAGAACCGCAAGCCAGTTGAGAATATTAAATTCTCCTTTGGTCAAATGCATAATATTTAACCTGTGAAGTCTGAGGCGGTACTTGTTAGAATAACCGTCTTTTTTTACAGAACAAGCCCACTCTTTTGCAAGCTCGATGTTTTCGGTGCAGTAAAAACCCTGCCCGTAATCATTGTATTTCTTTCCGATTCCAAACTTCGGCACTTCAACGATTTGCTGAGAGCCATGGTAGATGATCAAATCCTGTTTCATAGGGTGCCTCCCATATAATACTGTGGTATTAGTTTGGCTATATTATAATACCGTGGTATTAGTTTATCAATAGGCCACTAAGCACCACAGAAAATATGCCAATCGAAAGGAGTAGCCTGATTCTGATCCTGGCTGAGAATCGGGTCCGATATTTATATATTCTACAGATCCAGCTTCAGATCATTCTCTCTGATCCATCCTTTTTTGCGCATGGGCGCTGCAAAAATCAGAGTCAAAACCGCAGGAAGGATAAAACAGATCAAGGCCATCCCCAGCCAGTCAAAGGCTGTAATCCCCGTCTTTACCCCAGCCTCTATATCTGAGAGCCACCCTGTATATACCCCGATCTGGCCTACGAAGCCGCAGGTTCCCATACCGGAGGCCACTGCTGCCCCATTCATCTGCATTTTAAACAGGCAGGTGGCCAAAGGCCCCGTGACGGCTGAGGCAAGTGTGGGGGGAAGCCAGATCCTTGGATTTCTCACAATATTTCCCATCTGAAGCATAGAGGTACCCAGTCCTTGGGCCACCAGACCGCCCCAGCGGTTCTCCCTAAAGCTCATGACGGCAAATCCCACCATCTGGGCACAGCATCCCGCAACGGCTGCGCCGCCAGCCAGTCCTGTAAGTCCCAGAGCCGCACATATGGCTGCGCTGCTGATGGGAAGGGTCAGCACGATTCCCACGATCACAGATACCAGGACTCCCATGAAGAAGGGCTGGAGATCCGTGGCCCACATAATAGCGCCTCCCACCTCATTGGCCGCCGCACCGATCGCCGGCGCAAACCACATGGAGAGAAGGGCTCCTGAGATAATTGTCACAGAAGGCGTAACCAGAATATCGATTTTCGTCTCCTTGGACACAATTTTTCCCAGCTCCGCCGCCGCTATGGTAATCACATAAACCGCCAGAGGCCCTCCTGCCCCTCCCAGAGCATTGGCTGCCTGTCCCACGGCGATGAGGGAAAACAGCACCAGTGGCGGACATCCAAGGGCATAGCCGATAGATACGGCCATGGCAGGTCCCGTCACCGCCTTTGCATAGCCCCCAATATCCACAAGCACCTGGATCCCTGCCTGCTCTCCCAGGGTGCTGATAATAGTACCGATCAGCAGGGAGGCAAACAATCCCTGGGCCATGGCGCCCAGAGCGTCGATGCCATACCGCTTCATAGAAAATATCACATTCTTCTTCCTCAGAAAGGCTGAAAATCCTTTCTCCGTTTTCTCTTTCATAACGACCCTCCGTTAAAATTAAAACAATCTCTCAACATTTGAAATTATATCAGCAAATTCATTCGTGTACAAGCATTCTGTTCAAAAGAACAAAAGTGTGCTTCGCACACCCGTGCGCATTACTGCGGGAAGTGCTTTTTGTGTCATAGGAAAATACTTTCACGCTTTAGCGTGACAAGGTCTTTCCTATGACACAGGGACAGAAAAACCCGGGGCTTTTAGTTCCCCGGGCTCTCTATATCATTCCTATTGTGATTTTTAATTTATATTCTGATAATCAGCCAGCGCTCCCAATGTCACCTCAATATCCTGCTCCTCATACACTCCGTCGTGGGCCTGGCTGATGGTAATTGTCACGGTCTCCCCGGCTGCGTAGTACTGAAGCTGATCCCGAAGCTGATTCATATTGGTGACGCTGCTTCCCTCGAATTTGGTGATCACGTCCCCTCTTTGAATTCCTGCATCCTCAGCCGGGCTGCCGCCGCTGACTTCTGTTACATAGATGCCTTCAGGAATTCCGTACAGGGAAGCCATTTCCTCAGACACCGCCTCTCCGCTGATGCCGATGAAAGCGCTTTCGCTCTCATCTACCACTTCCGTTCTGGTCTCCCGGTTCATCAGGTCCTCCAAAATCGGTTCTGCACTTGAGATAGGGATTGCATATCCCATTCCCTCTACTCCTGTCTCTGCGGCCTTTGCGGAGTTAATCCCGATCACACGGCCGTTCATGTCCAAAAGGGCGCCGCCGCTGTTTCCCGGATTAATGGCCGCATCTGTCTGAATCATTTCCGCTGTATACGTATCCAACTGAATGGTACGGTTCAGGGCGCTGATAATGCCGGTGGTCACA
The DNA here is from genome assembly GCA_018712605.1 of Candidatus Choladousia intestinigallinarum. Lineage (GTDB taxonomy): Bacteria > Bacillota > Clostridia > Lachnospirales > Lachnospiraceae > Choladousia > Choladousia intestinigallinarum. The sequence continues at coordinate 952 of DVGR01000204.1, read as the reverse complement.
GACTGACCATATCCAAGGGCATTTCCAATGGCTACCACCTGCTGGCCGATGGCCAGGTCGTCAGAGGTTCCGATCTGAGCAATTTTGATCTGAGAGAGGGTATCATCTGAAAGATCATCCAGATTTACTGCCACAACGGCCAGATCGTTGGACTGATCCCCTCCCTTCAGCTCTGCGCTGTAAATGCTGTCGTCCACAAATCCAACGGTAATTTCATCGGCATTCTCAATGACATGATAGTTGGTGCAGATCAAAAGCTCAGAATCATTCTCTCCAATAATGATGCCTGAGCCTGCGCTCTCGTTCTCATATTCATAAGTGCCACCTCTTCCGCCGTACAGCCTGCTGAAAATATCCTGTACCTCCGTCACGGACCGGTTGGTTATGGAAACTACCGCCGGCATGACTGCGGCCGCCACTTCCTCAACGGTAGCGGTTCCTTCTTCCTCTACCAGAGCCTCATCTACATTTGAGGTAGATACCAGGCTGTAGGTACCAACTTTTCCTTCCTGTTCTGTATTATCCTGGCTGGCAAATCCTGTCAATCCAAAAATAGACCCTGCCGTCAGCGCTCCTGCACAAAATAATGCGATTCCTGTTTTTTTCATCATAACGAAAGCCTCCTCTTATAAAAAAGAACTCTGCGTTGCAGTATTCTTTGTCCTTTTCCTTTGTTATGCCCAGAGTATAACAATCGCCTTTGACAAGTTTGTGTTCACTTTGTGGTAAAATTGTGAACTTACGCCTCTTTCTTCTTCAGCAGCAAAACTCCGAACCATGTAACCACATTTCCTTCATTCATAAAGGCGATTTCGGCCTTCTCCGCAAGAAGTGGAACCAGGATGCCGTACCCTTCTATACAAGGAAGCATCGCCTCTGGATGGCGGCACGGTGCGTCTGGATAAGTACAGGTATCACAGATACAGCAGGAATCTCCCGACAAAGCCAGAAT
>DVGR01000203.1 GCA_018712605.1 Candidatus Choladousia intestinigallinarum | reverse complement strand
AGTTACTGTTCACAAGATACGAGTGAACAGTAACAAGGAAAGTTCAAGCAGAAAGAGGAATTTGTTATGAAAGAAACCGTACTGTATTATACCCCCTCAGTCATGCCCTACACGTCAAGGCTGAAAGGAGCCCTGGTAACATTGGGCATACGTATCAAAAACATTACTCCTGATCAGGTTACCCAAAAAGTAGGATATCTGGCAGGAATGGAAGGATATCAGGAAGAGCCCGTGAAAGCTCCCCTTCCGGTCTTGGATCAGGAAATGCTGATTATGCATCAATTTACAGGAAGACGCATAGATACCCTTCTCATGGCTCTTCGAAAGGCAGGGGTTCCCAGAATCGCTCTGAAAGCTATCGTTACAGAGAGCAACTGCGACTGGACTTTTTACGAACTGTATGAGGAGTTAAAGAAAGAACATGAAGCTATGTCCGGTCAATCCTGACGCTCTTCCTCAGACCTTTCTCTCTAAAAAATTTTGGAGTTTTTGGAGAATGTCTCCAAGAATCCTAAGAGTCTCATCTGCCCCTTCAGCCTCCAGGCGGTGCCCTACCCCTTCATAGAGTGTGAAGGGGATTTTTTCTTCCTGGCAGAATTTTTCCAGGACATCGCCTGAGAGATTGCTGTCTTCTGTGCCAAGAACGGCTTCTGCTCTTTCGCCCATCCCTCTCATGTAGGGGAATGTCTGGTCAAGGGGAGTCATCAAAAACTGTCTGGGTTTTTCTTTTAACTCCTGTTCTGCCATCCCGGCCAGCACAGTTCCAATGCTTTTAGAAATAAAGACCAGGTCTGTATATTGATTCTTCATAGCTTCATGCAGGAGTCGAAAAATATTTTCCTGCGTCTCTCTCACAAACTGCTCCAGTGCCAGCTCCGGAGGCAGCACGGCATCCTGCCGGAAGGAATAATAAAGAGGCAGAATCTCATACCCTTTCCGTCTGCAGAGACTCTGTGCATAATACAGCAGGGGACATTCCGGCGAGTAACGGATACCCGGGAAAATCACCGCCAGTTTTTTACTCTTCCCCGGAAGATTCAATACTTGCGAAAAACAGCTCATAGAAATCATCCTCTCCTTCCAGCATAGGGGAATTCTCCCCGCCTCCGTTGGTGCTTCTTCTCATAGAAGCATAAAACTCTTCCCCCGCATTGACCAGCTCCATCTCATACAGCTCATACCCTAATTCCCGGCAGACACGACAGAATTCTGAGAGAGGCTGTTTTGCTTTCCTGGTGTCCGTCAGACGTTTTCTAAAGGATTCATCTTTCTTTGCCTTTCTTTGAAGCTCATCCAGCATCTCATAAACGTTCATATTCTGTCTCCTTTCATCTCCGTGCTATCCATGTATACAGATGCATAAATATGTTTTTCTAAGTATAGCATGGATTCCCAATTACTGCAATTTATTCTGCCCTCAAGGCCGACACAGGATCGCTCTTGGCTGCCTTTCTGGAAGGAATCAGCCCGCCGATCAAAGTAAGGATTACGCTTAAGGCGACCAGCACGGTACCTGCCGCTGGGGGCAATATCGCATTTATATCATTTCTTCCGGCAATGGAGTGAATGAGAAGATTGCCGGGGATCAGCAAAAGCAAGGTAATGCCAATTCCAAGAAGGCCGGCACAGAGGCCAATGATGAAGGTTTCCGCATTGAATACCTGGGATATATTCCCCTTGGAGGCTCCGATGGCCCTGAGGATTCCGATTTCTTTTTTCCGTTCCAGTACGCTGATATAGGTGATCACTCCAATCATAATAGAAGAAACCACCAGTGATATAGCCACAAATGCCACAAGCACATAGCTGATGACATTGATAATATCTGTCACAGAAGACATCAGAGTTCCAACCAAGTCTGTGTAGGTAATCATCTTTTCTTCCTGGCCGTCCTCTTCCATTCTGCAGTTATAAGCATCCAGGATATCCAGGATTTCTGCCTTACTTTCAAAATCCAGAGGATAAATGCTTATAGCACCAGGCTGATTCAAATCTGCATAGCCAAGACTCCGCAGATTATTTTCATATCCGGCATTCTCATCGGACATCAGGGACATCAGCACCTCCGTAAGTTCCTCTTCGTCCATATTTATCTGGATGGCCTCCATAAAGGCATCCCCATCTATGGAAATAGCGTTTTCCATATTGGCTCCTACCTGACTTAACGCTTGGGAGACAGCGTTTGCCATGCTTGAACCAATCTGTCCAGCCACGTCCTGCATGGCGCTCTCCAGCTTCTTTCCAATCTGCCCCATTACAGATTCCATTTTTTCGCCGATCTGTTTTTCAATCTCACTTTGTACGGTCTCTCCTGCCTCCGTAAAGAGGGCTGAAAATTCCTGCTGGGCTCCCTCCAGGTCTATGCTGTCCGCAATGCCCTGATACAGCCGCTTCTGACCGTCCTCAGATTTTAGATATTCCAGAAAAGATTGGCCAATCTGAGAGGCATCCGGCACTGCATTAGCCTGGAGATATTCCTGATAACCCGTCATAAGATCTTGGACTACATACTGCTGGATCTGCTCAGGGGACAGGTTTACCGTCAGGCTTTCTTTTAATATTTCTTCCGCCTGCTGGGTAAGGCTCTGCTGCACTGCGGATGTCTGGAGATAAGCCAGGATGTTGGCAGCGGTGCTGTCTGTAATCTGGTTTTGGGAGGCATACTCCTGATATCCCGAGAACAAGCTTCCGGCAATCCCAAGAAGCTGACCGTAAGAAACATTGACGTCTATGCTGGAACGGATCAGCTCTTCCATACTAGAAGACAGACGCTGTCTGGCATCCTCTGTCATAAGATAATCCGAAAAACCTGTGGCGAGGCCTGAAACATGAATCCCTGATTCGCTCATGCTTTCCTGAAATCCCTGAACCAGGTTCTGGAACATTGCCTGCACTTCTTCATCCGAAAAGGACAGGTCAATTCTCTGACCAATCTCCTGTATCTTGGGAAGATACTCTTTTGCCAGTTCAGGAATCAACTCTTCAAAGTCAATCAGCTCCGAAAGCTCCATGTCTTCCAGATCGTCACTGTCAAAATTAAATGCGCTTGAAAGGGCGGAAGTATCCAGGTTCATATTGGAAAAAGCAGAAAGATCCACGTTGAACATGCTCTCATCTACCTGAAACGCTCCTTCCAGCGCTTCCTCGTCCACTGTAAATAAAGTGGACATATCGAATCTGCTCTCAGAATTTTCTGCACCGAAGGCTTCCCCTGTAAATACATTTGTATTTTTGTCCTTAAGCTGCTCCTGGACCACCTTCGATGCGGCCGCCTTCTCTATCACGTACTTGGTAAGATCCGTGGTATAGCCGATTCCCGTACTCAGCATAGCTATATCGGTTCCCTCGGCAGGGCGGACAATACCTACAATGGAAATTTCTTCTCCATTCCTGACCAGATCTCTCATGTATGCACTGTCATCCTTCTTATCCACCCACACCTTATATTCACTGTCATACTCATAGCAGTCAGAGCTTTGAATCAGGCTGAATTTCGTCCCCAGAATTTCGTCATAGGAGTAGGCGCGGATATCTTCCGGTGTATCTACATTTTCCTCATCAATAAACTGCTGAATCATCTCATCCAGCTCTGATGCGTCCCGCAGCCCCAGGGTATACAGCATATAATCGCTGATATTGCCGTTTGAAGTGAGCACAAGGACACATTCATTGTACTCATCTGGCCAGCGTCCGGCCAGCACATCGTACTGGTCTTCATAAAGGTCGGCATTTTCCGGCATCTCAAAAAATACATCTGTACTCATAGTGGTGGCCATAAGGCTGTTGGAACTCTGCCCGGCTCCAAGTCCAAGGGCTGAAAAGGACTTGTCAGGATGCACCTGGCGGACACCGTCCTCTTCCATCCTGTAGATCTGGGGAGAGATATTATATGTATATTCCACGGATTTTGCGTATTTTTCAATTCCGCTCTCCCCGCTGTCCAGATATTCTTTAAGAGATTCCAGGTCATTGGAATCCATAGTCGAAAACATGGTGGTCACCATCTCTGCGACTCCG
>DVGR01000202.1 GCA_018712605.1 Candidatus Choladousia intestinigallinarum | reverse complement strand
GAAGATCTGGAGATGATCGAACACGCCAATGCCATTACCATACACAAGTCCCAGGGATCCGAGTGCGATATTGTCATCATCCCCTGGGTGAGAGCCTTTTATATGATGCTGAAGCGGAATATCCTGTACACGGGAATCACCCGTGCAAAGAAAAAGGTGTATCTGGTTGGTCAATGGAACGCAGTCTGCCAGGCAGTCCGTACGGACGATGCCGGCAGGCGCAATACAGCTCTTGGAGAACGGATTACCCGCTACTATTATCAGTACCTTGATGAGCGTGAGCCGGAGCAGCTTCGGCTTGCGGTATAAAAATAATTTCCACTTATGAAGAAAGGCAGGCTATTCCTTATGTAGAGGGATATCCTGCCCTGTTTGCGAAAGGAGCAGATTTATGAACGAATTACTGTATCAGAAAAATCAGGCAGTGGCAGCTTTGAACCGGGTAGAGGGATTTGAGCCTCTGGAATTTGCCCGCACGATCAAACAGGAGGATCAGGAAGACCAGCTTTACCTTGATGTGAAGTACCGGAAACTCTGGTTCCGTCTGGCCTATCCTCTGGGGCGGATCGCCAGTACCATTGTTCGGTTTAACGAAAATATGGCGCTGGCAGAGGCAAGGATCTATCTGAACCATGAAGATGCACCGGAGAACTATATTGCCAATGCTTTTTCTATGAAATTCCGCTCAGAGGATCCGAAGTTTGGGGACAAGTTCCTAGAGATGGCAGAGACTGCCGCCGTGGGAAGGGCACTCTCCGATGCGGGCTTTGGTGTCCAGTTTGCGGATGTGGGAGAAAGCAACGATCCGGCGCAGGTGGATGCGGGAATCCCTGCACCGCCGCAATATCCGGAAGCTGCCGTAGGTACTCCCTCTTATGGAGGACAGCCGGTTTATGCCGGACAGCCGGACTACAGTGGTCAGAACGGCTATACCGGGAACACTCCCGCTGGAAATATGCCGTATCCAGACAGACCGGCAGAAACCAATCCTAGTCAGAGCATGATGAACCAATTCTATCGTCAGGCCCAGGTGCAGGGAAATATGATGGGAGCGTCTGTACAACAGATGAAACCAACAGTGGCTGCGCCGGATATTCCGCTGGACAAAAATCTTCCTGTGGAGGAGCTGGTGAATCGAATGACCTATGAGCAGGCGAAAGCCGTGGTTATCGGTGGAAAAGGAAAATTTGGCGGAAAAACTATGGGGCAAGTGGCTGTGGAAAGCCCTTCCAGCCTGGATTATTTCGCTACCAGTTACCGGGGGCATAACAACCTGATCCCGGCGGCAGCCAGGGTGCTGTTGAATCAGGCCCTGCCGCTTGCAGGATAAAGAAATACACAATACCCGCAGTCTGTCAAAGGGCTGCGGGAGAAAGGAGGACGGGCATGGATGTATGACGGGCCGGATTTTGATTATGACATTTTAGATGTGGTCAATCTTCTGAGGCTCCATAAGCGACGGGGAAATTACTATGATTGTCCCTTCTGCGGCGATACCAAAGGGCGGTTTAACATTAACCCGGCAAAGAATGTATTCCGGTGCAACCGCTGTGATAAATCTGGCGGGATGCTAAGTCTCTATGGCGAGCTGCATAATTTGACGCTTTCTGAAGCAAACCGTGAGATCCGGGAAGCCCTTAACCGGGGAGAATACCGGCAGGTGCGTCAGACAAGGGTACAGGAAGAAAAGGAAGAACCTGTGCAGTCGAACCTTGCGTCACTGGATGAACGACACCGTACCTATACGGAATTGCTGGATCAGCTTCCTCTTTACAGTATACATAGGGAAAACTTGCTCTCCCGGGGGCTTACAATCGAACAGATAAAAGAACGGCGTTACCGGAGTGTTCCGATGTATGGGCTGCGTAAGATTGCAGAGGCACTTCAGGAGAGAGGCTGTGTGCTGGAAGGTGTGCCGGGATTTTATCGGGATACGGAGGAGCGTTGGACGCTAAATTTCAAGACGAAGAACTCCGGCTTCCTGGTTCCTGTGGAATCCATGGATGGAAAGATACAGGCGTGTCAGATCCGTCTGGATCATCCCAGGGATAACAACAAATATCTCTGGTTTTCCAGTGCGGGCTATCCAAGCGGTGTTTCTTCCGGAAGCCCGGTTCATGTGATCGGAGATCTGGATGCGGAAAACGTCTATCTGACGGAGGGCGGACTGAAAGGCTCGATTGCCCATTACCTGTCCGGGCATACATTTATCTGCCTGGCGGGTGTGAATATGTACCGGAGCCTGCGTCCGGTTCTGGAGGAATTTCAGCAGAGAAAAATGAAATTTCTCTTTGAGGCGTTTGACATGGACAAGAAGCTGAAAACAGACTGTGATAGGCATTATCATAAATGTGCTGTCTGCAATGAAAGGGGGACGCCGGCAAACTGTCCATACAAGGTGGAAAAGCGCCGGATCATCCAGAACGCCTGTGGAAAAGTCTATGGGATCTGTCAGGAGTTGTCCCTGCCGGTTAGCCGTATGATCTGGGACCAGGATGCAGATGGTAACTGGAATGGAAAAATCAAAGGTATAGATGATTATTATTACGCAAAGCGGGCTGCGACGTCAGCCCCTTTGCAGAAACAGAAGGGAGTGGAAGCATGAGAAAAGGAGAAAAGCTGCTGTTTCTGGCAGGGATCCTGCTTGCCATCGGCGCCCTTGCTTTTTCTGCGTGGAAACTGAGAGGAATCTATGGAGAATACCAGGAGGGCGAAGATACCTACGAAGAGCTTGCCTCATTTGTGGAGGATCCGGAGGATAAGCCGGAACCAGACAAAAGCGATGTGGAACCGGACGGATATTTGCAGATTGATTTTGAGGGACTGCAGGCTGTGAACTCGGACGTGATCGCCTGGATTGATATTCCCGGCCTTTCCATCAGTTATCCGGTGGTACAGGGAACCGATAATGCTTATTATCTGCATCATCTGTTTACCGGGGAGTACAACAGCAGCGGCAGTATCTTTGCGGACTGGCATAACCAGCAGGATTTCACGGATCCAAACACCATTGTATACGGCCACAATATGAAAAATGGCAGTATGTTTGGAACCCTCTCCCATTATCAGGATCAGGCTCTGTGGGAAGCATCCCCTTACTTTTACCTGTATGTGCCGGGGAAGGTACTGAAATATCAGATTTTCTCCTGTTATGCCGGGTATGTGGGGAGCGAGGCTTACACCTATGCGTTTCCGGAAGAGACAGACTTTCAGGCTTTTCTGAAGCAGATCCGCTCCTATGCGGGATATGATACCGGTGTGGAAATCGTGGAAACAGACCGGGTGGTGACACTTTCCACCTGTGTCAGCTCTAGACGTGACTATCGGTACATTGTCCACGGGAAATTGACAGAGGAAATAGCAAATTGAAGAAGAAAAGTATAGGAACAGAAAACAGCGCCGGTATGGAAAAGGAAGACACCATGCCGGTCTTTTTTATGGAGGAAAGTATCATGTTGGAAGCTGAATATGAGAAAGCACGGGAGGAAATTGGATGGAAAGGAAACAGTGTGCTTGAAGAAGAGCGGATACAAACACTCCAGTTAATCTTTCAGCGAGCCTG
>DVGR01000201.1 GCA_018712605.1 Candidatus Choladousia intestinigallinarum | reverse complement strand
TTTATATTTTTCTTTCTCTTGTAATCTGCAAAATATGTGATAAACTAAATCGAGTGACGGAATGCTCAGAGGGTATATTTTCCCTTATATTGTCCATCCGTTTTTTAAAAAAGTAGGAAGAGAGTGAAATTATGGTAAGAAACGATGTGAGAAATATTGCGATTATCGCCCACGTAGACCACGGCAAAACCACCCTGGTGGATGAGCTCTTAAAGCAAAGCGGCGTTTTCCGTGAAAATCAGGCTGTGGCGGAGCGGGTTATGGACTCCAATGACCTGGAACGAGAGCGGGGAATCACCATTCTTTCCAAAAACACTGCCGTTTTTTATAAAGGAACAAAGATTAACATTATCGATACTCCCGGACATGCGGATTTTGGCGGCGAGGTGGAGCGTGTCCTGAAAATGGTAAACGGCGTCATCCTGGTGGTGGATGCCTTTGAGGGAGCCATGCCCCAGACTAAGTTCGTATTAAAAAAAGCTTTGGAGCTGGAGCTTCCGGTTATTGTCTGCATCAATAAAATCGACAGGCCGGAGGCCAGACCCAGTGAAGTGATTGATGAAGTGCTGGAACTGTTTTTGGAGCTTGACGCCTCTGATGAACAGCTTGACTGTCCCTTCGTTTACGCTTCCGCAAAAGGCGGCTACGCTGTCCTGGATCCCCAGGAAACGCCAAAGAACATGATGCCCCTGTTTGAGACGATCCTGAACTACATTCCTGCCCCTCAGGGCGATGAGACGGGCCCCACCCAGGTTCTGATCAGCACCATCGACTACAACGAATATGTGGGCCGCATCGGCGTGGGAAAAGTTGACCGCGGAGAGATCCGGGTCAATCAGGAGGCCGTTCTGGTAAATCATCACGACCCTGATAAAAAACAGAAGGTTAAGATCAGCAAGCTGTATGAGTTTGACGGCCTGAATAAAGTGGAGGTCTCTTCTGCCACCATCGGGTCTATTGTGGCCATCTCCGGCATTGCGGATCTTCACATCGGAGATACCATCTGCGCCCCGGAGACTCCTGAGGCAATTCCCTTTCAGAAGATCTCCGAGCCTACGATCTCCATGAATTTTGTGGTGAATGACAGTCCCCTGGCAGGACAGGAAGGGAAGTATGTCACCTCCCGCCACATCCGTGACCGCCTTTTCAGGGAACTGAATACGGATGTAAGCCTCCGTGTAGAAGAAACGGAGGATGCGGATACTTTCAAAGTCTCTGGAAGAGGCGAGTTGCATCTTTCTATCCTGATTGAGACCATGCGCCGGGAGGGGTATGAATTTGCAGTGAGCAAGGCAGAGGTGATCTATAAAACAGACGAGCGCAACCGTAAACTGGAACCAATGGAGCTTGCGTATATTGACGTCCCGGAGGAATTCTCAGGAAGCGTCATTCAGAAACTGAGCCTGCGCAAAGGAGAGCTTCAGGGAATGAGCATTGGCCAGGGAGGATACACACGGCTGGAATTTTCCATTCCTTCCCGTGGTCTCATCGGCTACCGGGGGGAGTTTCTCACCGATACAAAGGGCAATGGCATCATGAATACGATTTTTGACGGATACGGCCCATATAAAGGAGATCTTCAGTACCGGAATCAGGGTTCTCTCATTGCATTCGAGTCTGGAGAATCCGTGGCCTACGGCCTGTTCAATGCCCAGGATCGCGGGACGCTGTTCATCGGGCCCGGCGAAAAAGTATATTCTGGAATGGTGATTGGACAAAGCGCCAAGCCGGAGGATATAGAGCTTAATGTCTGCAAGACAAAACACCTGACTAATACCCGGGCTTCAGGATCTGACGAAGCGCTGAAGCTGACACCTCCAAAAATCCTCAGCCTGGAGCAGGCCCTGGAATTTATCGATACGGATGAGCTTTTAGAGGTGACTCCCAAGAGCCTGCGGATCCGCAAAAAAATCCTGGATCCTACTCTCAGGAAGCGGGCAGCCATAAAGAAAAAAGCATAACTGATTCATGCCTCGTAAATAGGGATGCCGCAGCTCACTTTCTGCGGCATCCCTTGTATAATTATACGGACGCTTCTCCTCCAGCTCTAAAACCACCGGAAGCTTATCTTCCAGTCCTCCGGGGTTTCAAACAGGCTCTCATACTCTTGCACGGTCAGCACTTCCTCCAGTTTTTCCATCTCTTCCTCCGGTACCACTGCGTGAAGGCTGTCTGTAAAGCACAGCTTCGGATAGAGGACGCACCACCAATTCTGCCCTTTGGCTTCCCCCAGACGGAGGCGAAGGGCCTGGTACCAGCCTGCTGGGAATGTGCAGGCGCCATAGGTACGTTTGGGAAAATAACATTCCTCCAGAGAAGCCTTAGCCCCATAGTCGGCTCCCTGTTCTGAAAGTATTTGATTGGCTGTATGTTCAAGATCCGACAGATTTTCTTTCATCAGCGCAGCCACTTCATCCCGGCTTAATTCTCTCCCTTTTTCTCTCTCTGCAGCCGCTACTGTCTCTTCCATCCAGGAGACAGCCTGATCCCGCACCAAAAGCTTCATTTCCTGGTCTTCTTCGCTGTCGCTGTTGGCCAGTACATGGAAACGCAGGACTTCTTCCGCAATCCCCTGCTGAAGAAAAGTTTTGTGGGCGGCTGACACAGTTAAACGAAGAACCAGTGAGAGAAGGATGAGGATGAGAGCAGTTGTGAGATATTTTTTTATTCCAGATAAATACATAACGGGCAACCTCCTGATACTGGGAGTGTTGCCCGTTTTTTCTGCTTTATTCCTGCTGTATTCTTATAACTTGGCTTCCTTATTTCCTGGAGTCCAAAACCCTTAAGGCCGCTATGGCCGTCGCCAGGTACGGATTCTTTGCTTTGTAAAACTCACCAGCGTCCGAAAGCTCTGTAAGGGACGGATCTATCGGCATCTTGCCGCCAATAGAAAGACCTAATTCCCCCGCCGCCTCATCTACCCGGCTCTTTCCAAATACCTCAATCTTTTTGCCGCAGTCAGGACAGACAAGATAACTGTAGTTCTCGATGATGCCCAGTACAGGGATATTCATGGTCTTTGCCATATTGTAGGCCTTCTTTACGATCATTTTCACCAGCTCCTGGGGAGAGGTGACAATCATAATTCCATTTACCGGAAGGGACTGGAATACAGTAAGGGGCACATCCCCGGTTCCCGGAGGCATGTCCACCAGAAGGTAATCCAGCTCTCCCCAGATCACGTCTGACCAGAACTGCTTAACCATATTGGCCAGGATCGGTCCCCTCCAGATCACCGGTGCCTCGGGATCCGGCATCAGAAGGTTAATGGAAATCACCTTAATGCCGTTCTCCGTAACCATGGGGTAAATCCCCTCGTCATCTGCCATGGCCGGCCCCTGAAGGCCGTACATTCTGGGGATGGACGGACCGGTAATGTCAGCGTCCAGGATTCCCACCCGATATCCGGCCTCTGCCAGGAGATTGGCCAGGGAAGCCGTCACCATAGACTTCCCTACTCCGCCCTTTCCGCTGACTACGCCGATTACATTTTTAACATCTGAATACTGATTCTGCTCTACGGCAAACCCATTCTGTTTTTTTGCGCTTGGGCAGCCTTCACAGCTTTCTTTGCTGCAGCTAGTGCTGCTGCAGGCCTTTTCTGCCATCGCTGGCACCTCCTGTCTTTTACTGCGTACAGTTCCACCCACACCGGAACTGCCGCCCTTATTTTACAACAATATTTACAATTTTATTAGGAACGTAAATTTCCTTGACAATGTTCTTTCCTTCCAGGAAGGCTTTGATCTTGTCATCTTCTGAAGCAATTTTCATAGCCTCCTCTTTCCCGCAGTCTGCCGGAAGTTCCACTACGCCTCTGAGCTTTCCGTTTACCTGAACGCCTACCTTCACAGTGGCATCCACAGTTTTGCTCTCCTGATAAACAGGCCATGGGCTCATGGAAAGGAATCCTTCTCCCCCGATGCGCTCCCAGATTTCCTCGCAGAGATGCGGGGCGATGGGGCACAGGAGCTTAATATACGTAACCAACTCGTCTCTGGTAAGAGATCCCTGGGAGGAAATCGCATTTAAAAGCTCCATCAAAGCCGCAATGGCTGTATTGAACTTCATATCTTCAAGGTCTGAGGATACCTTTTTAATGGTCTTGTGGAAAAGCGTCTCAAGCTGGGGCGTCACATCCCCTTCTTTTACAAGCTCTACCAGTCCGGCCACACGTTCCAGGAAGCGCTTGCAGCCTTTTACGGAATTCTCGCTCCAGGGAGTGGCTGCGCCGTAATCTCCCATGAAAAGCACATAGGTTCGAAGTACATCCGCACCGTACTCATCTACTACATCCAGAGGATCTACCACATTTCCCTTGGATTTACTCATCTTATCCCCATCCGGCCCCAGTATCAGCCCCTGGGCCGTCCGCTTGGCATAAGGTTCCGCTGTGTTCACCACACCGGTATCATACAGGAAGTGATGCCAGAACCGGGAGTAAATCATGTGACGTGTCACATGCTCCATTCCTCCATTGTACCAGTCTACAGGCATCCAGTATTTTAATTTCTCGGGATCTGCTAAGGCCTCATCATTATGAGGATCAATGTAGCGCAGGAAATACCAGGAAGACCCCGCCCACTGAGGCATCGTATCTGTCTCCCTTCTGGCAGCGCCGCCGCATCTGGGGCATGTGCAGTTTACGAAGGAATCGATTTTAGCCAGAGGGGACTCTCCCTCCGCACCGGGCTCAAAATTCTTCACAGGAGGAAGCCGCAGAGGCAGCTCCTCATAAGGCATAGGTACCACGCCGCATTTTGGACAGTGGATGATAGGAATCGGCTCTCCCCAGTATCTCTGCCGGTTGAAGGCCCAGTCCTTCATCTTATACTGAACGCCAGCTTCTCCCACGCCCATCTTTTCCAGCTCGTCAATCACTCTGGCGATGGAATCCTTTTTATTGGTATAGCCATTCAGGAAGCCGGAGTTGATCATCTCCCCATCCCCTGCATAGGCTGCTTCCTCAATATTTCCTCCCTGGATAACCGGGATAATATCAAGGCCGAACTTCTTGGCAAATTCATAGTCTCTCTGATCGTGGGCCGGCACCGCCATGATGGCCCCGGTACCATAGCCCATCATTACGTAATCCGCAATGAAAATGGGAATCTTCTTTCCATTCAGGGGATTGACAGCCTCAAGGCCCTGGATCCTTACACCAGTCTTATCTTTTACAAGCTGCGTTCTCTCAAACTCCGTCTTCTTGGCACATTCCTCCCGGTATGCCCGGATCTCGTCCATATTGGCGATATCCCCCTCATGACGGTCAATCATGGGATGCTCCGGCGCAATAACCATAAAGGTTACGCCAAACAAGGTATCAGGCCTGGTAGTATAGATCCGAAGGGTTTCATCCCTTCCATCTACCTGAAAGTTTACAAAGGCTCCCTTGGACTTTCCAATCCAGTTCACCTGCTGCTGTTTAATATTGGGAAGGTAATCTACCGTCTCCAATCCCTCCAGCAGCTTTTCCGCATACTCTGTAATCCGCAGATACCATACCGTCTTGGACTTCTGTACGATATCACTGTGGCAGATGTCGCATTTTCCCCCCTGGCTGTCCTCATTGGAGAGAACCACCTTACAGGAAGGGCAGTAGTTTACAAGAGCCGTATCTCTGAATACCAAGCCATGCTCAAACATTTTCAGGAAGATCCACTGAGTCCACTTATAGTAATCCTCTTCCGTGGTATCAATCACTCTGTCCCAGTCAAAAGAAAAACCTACCCGCCTAAGCTGGTTGGAAAATTTTACAATATTGTCATCCGTAATCTTTCTGGGGTGTTCCCCAGTCTTAATAGCATAATTCTCTGTAGGAAGGCCAAAAGCATCGAATCCAATGGGGAACAAAACATTGTACCCCTCCATTCTGCGCTTTCTGGAAATCACTTCAAGGCTGGAATACGCTTTAATATGTCCCACATGCATACCGGCACCGCTGGGATAAGGGAACTCTACCAGGCCGTAAAACTTCGGTCTGCTGGCATCGTTATCAACCGCCTTAAAAATACCTGCCTCCTCCCACCGCTTCTGCCACTTGGGCTCTATTTTTCTGAACTCATGTCTCATAAAACTGCCTCCATTCTCAACCTTTCATCCGTAGTGCGGAATTCCAAATATTTAATAGGCTTCCACGCCATGTCCGTTTACTATAATACGAAACAATTTTCCATTTGTCCAGATTTTATACAGAAAAAATCCGTTTATACCCCTTCCCAGTCCAAAAGCCGTCTGAGATACCGTCCTGTCACTCTGGAAAAATTGGCAATCTCCCGAATATAGGCAAAATCTTTCCCAAAAATCTTTTTCTCTGCCGCCAGATCTTTCTCTTTTCCCGCAAAAACTCCCAGGACGTACACCCCTTCTCCCCGGAGTTTTCTCACCTCATACGCCGTGTCCCGCACTGCGTACTCTCCCTGATAGGGTCTGGGATTACGGCTGCCCGGCCGGTTTACAATGACGTCATTAGGCCTTCCATCACTTAGGACAATCAGAATTTTATTTTCCTCGGGCCTTCTCAGAAGCCCGTCACCCGCAGCGCGTATGGCAAGGCCGTCCCGGTTATTGGCCGAGGTGACAAAGTCTAAAACCCTCTGATTTTCGCTTCGGGGATCATCATACTCCCGAAAACGCTGCATCACAGTATAGTCCCAGAAAGTGCAAAAGCCCATGATCCTATGCGGAATCCCATTGTTGCTCAATGCTTCGCTGATAATGTAGGCCTGGAGTGCCACCTGACCCTGCCTGTCCCTCTGAGAACCGCTGGCATCCATCAGTATATCCACCACAAACTCGGACTGATCTCTTTTATTGGTCCGCACAAAAAGCTTCCCCGGTTCGGGAAGCCGTCCCACTTTCCAGAGTCTGGCCGGCACGATTGTCCCATAATCCGAAGAAAACCATTCTGGTTCCTGCCTGCGCACTAGGGAACGCTTCAGCTCTCCGGTGAGCAGCTCGATATTTCGCTTCAGCATATAATAGCTGTTGCGAAAAAGAAGCCTGTTTTTCTCCGCATGCCTTTTGGCATTGACATACTGAGCGTTTGACAAAACTGGATTCCTGAGAATCCCCTCCGTAAAATACAGGCTGCAGTCTGCGTGGGCGCCCCGGCAGAGCCGGTAATTCTGCTGTTTCTGTTCTCTGGGCGTAAGATAAGAACGGCCATAGTTCAGTTCCATGTAGGAGTACATCTTATCCAAAGCCTCCTGGTCAAGAACTACTACCCGACGCCCTCCGCTTTTCTTTTCCTTTTCTTCTTCCCTTTCTTCCACAGAAGAAGTCAGAAGCCGCTGGGTAATCTGCTTCAGATACTCTTCCAGGCTGTATTCCACTGCCGTCTCTTCTAAAAAATCTTTCCAGTTAAATTCCTTTAAATCCTCCGTGTCCGCTGCCAGCACATGCTCCAGATCTCCGTGCTTTCTCTCGAATCCCAGGTCAATCATGGTATTGTACATCCGATCCACAGTGCGGATCAGCTCCATGACCTCTTCTGCCTCTTCCAGGGACCGAATCCAGGACAGAGGGATATCCATCTGCTTTCCTCTTGTCTTTCTGCCGTACAGATATTCCTGCATCATGGCCGCCCGGAGGCGTCCCGGCAGAGAACCGCAGAGCTTTTCGTAAGAGAATTCCAGAAGATCTTCAAAGGCCCTGCGCCGCAGTTCCGGGATCCCGGGTCTTTCTTTTGAAATCTTTTTCCAGACAGCGGCGTCCACACAGAGCTGAGCCAAATCCGTCAGAGGCTTTTCCTCCGCTCCATAGTATATCTTTTTTACAAGATACATGGCCATGGCATTCTGGTCGAAATATTTGGCAAACCCACCCTGCTTCACGGCGTCATAAAGAGAGATAAATCTGGACTTAAAATAAGACTCCACATCCAGCTTCGTGTCCAGCTTATAATCTCCGCTGACCGTCCACATGAGATTGCGAATCCTGTTTTCCGCTTCCACTGCCGTTACGATATCTGTTTCCAGTCTTCTCACCTTCTCATTCAAAAATATCCTTAGCGGTCCACTGGGCAGGGATCCGTGTCATAACAATATCCTCCACCATCTCCCGCTCAAAGAGGTCAAAACTCTTATTTACAATTCCCATACGTACCGCCTGCAGGGGAGAAAGGCCCGCCCGAACCGTTTTCAGCGCCCCGATAAGACCTCGAAGGTCCAGGGGCTTGGTGGAAATCTCGTTGTTGGCAGCTTTTGTCTGCAGGTCCATAAAAAGTCCTGTCACCTGCCGCAGTCCTTCTTCTTTAAAACCCGGGAACAGATCCTTCAAAATAAGCTCCAATGTGTCTCCGTCCACGGAAGGCATCTCAATCACGAGGAACCTGGAAATAAGGGCCTCGTTTAATTCTCTGGTGCCGGCGTAGCCGTAATTCATGGTGCCGATGAAACGGGCGGCTTCATGAAGCTTTATCCTGTCATAGCCCGGCACATCAATCACACGGCGGTAGTCTAATGTAGCGTGAAGTACGGATACTGCGTCATTTTTTGCCATATTGATCTCATCGAAAATACCAAACCCTCCGTTCTCTCCGCACAGATAGACAGGCCCTTTGCGAAGCTGCACCTCCTGATTTCTGAAGGTATCCGTACCAATAAGGCTGCTGCTGTCCGTATTCACATGAAAAGAAATGTTGTAGGCAGGCCTGCCGAATACGTAGGCCAGGTTTTCCGCAAGAATATTTTTCCCCGTAGCCTTGGAACCGGTCAGAAGAAGGTGCTCTCCCTCCAGCAGAGCGGAGGCTGCCATCTCAAAAATCTCTCTGCCATAGTAAGGAATCTCAGGAAGGGAAACCCGCTCCTTAAGCTGTGGCTCGACAGGATATTTTTCTCTGAACCTGAGGATTTCATCCAGAATATATGGATTTACGCCCTGATCCTTCAGGGATTTGAATATATCTCTCATCCTCTTTTTCCTCAAATCTCCGTAAAAGAATACCGCTCTTTAATCCCGGAGGCCATAATATCGTAGATAATGGTGCCGTCCTCCTTCACGGTCTTCTCAAAGGTGAGATCCTTTCCCTTAAATTTATTTTTCAGGAATTCTTCCAGATCATCTGTCTCGATTTCTTCAAAAAACACGTCCCTCATCTGATTATTGGAACATTGATTATATATTTCCCACACAGCCTCATACTGCTTCATCCTTTTTCCTCCTGCATATGTTTTTCTTTGTAAATTTCCAAAAGCAGGTCTGTCAGCTTTACCGCCACCTCTTCTTTGCTCATCAAAGTCAGCTCCTGCTCTCCCTGCTCACTCACCAGAGTCACCACGTTTGTATCTGTACCGAAACCAGCCCCCTGTACCTTTACATTGTTGGCCGCAATCACATCCGCATGTTTTCTGGCCAGCTTGGCTCTGGCATTCTCCAGCATGTGCTCTGTCTCCATAGCGAAGCCGCACAGCACCTGTCCCGGCCTTTTATGCTCTCCCAGCCATCCGAGAATATCTACAGTGCGCTCAAGCTCTATGGACATTTCCCCATCTTTTTTCTTGATCTTCTCTTCTGCTTTCTCCTTAGGACGGTAATCGGCCACTGCCGCCGCCTTGATCACCAGATCCTGTTGGGGAAAGGCCTCTTTCACTGTCTCAAACATATCTTGGGCGCTTGTCACCTGCAGTGTCTTTACTCCCGCTGGAGGCTCCAGATTTGTCCTGCCGCTGACCAGGGTCACGCAGGCTCCCCGCATCATGCAGACCTTGGCGATGGCATACCCCATCTTTCCTGTAGAGTGATTGGAAAGAAAACGCACAGGATCCAGGGCCTCCAGGGTAGGGCCTGCTGTCACCAGCACATGGATCCCTTCCATGTCCTTCTCCATGGCCAGCTCCCCCAGTACCCACTGCAGAATCCAACTCTCTTCCGGAAATTTGCCGGCCCCTGTATCTCCGCAGGCAAGTCTCCCCACCGCAGGCTCCAGCACATGCCAGCCGTATTTTTTCAGCAGCTCTTTATTATCCTGGGTTACAGGATTTTCATACATCCTGGTATTCATAGCCGGCGCAATATACTTGGGACAGGTACAGGCCAGGAGCGTGGTAGTCAGCATATCATCCGCCAGGCCGTGGGCCAGCTTAGCCATCACATTGGCTGTGGCAGGGGCCACCAGCGCAAGATCCGCCCTCTTCGCCAGCTCCACATGCTCTACCTCGAACTGAAAATTCCGGTCAAAAGTATCTGTCAGACATTTATTCCCTGTAAGGGTCTCAAAGGTTATGGGCGTGATAAACTCCATGGCATTCTTTGTCATAATCACATGGACATCCGCATGCTGCTTTTTCAGCAGGCTGGCCAGCTTGGCTGCCTTGTAGGCTGCGATGCTGCCGGTCACGCCCAGAATAATAGTTTTTCCTCTTAACATATGGACAATTCCTCCTATGTGCCTTATCTTACCATATTTTGTCCAATATGGTAAGCCTTGTGAAATACACCGCAATATGTTTCTAAATAAATACATTGTACTTTTAAAAACTCCGTGGTATACTCCACCTGTAATTGTATTGTATCCCGTTTAAAAAGCCCACATCCGGCCGCTCACGGCCGGGCAGCAGTATTTCTGGCGGCTGACTCGCCATGCGGAAGGTTTTTCCTTCTTCTGGACTGTACCTCCAACGGACAGGACCGCAGCATGGGGAGAGCCGGTGGTTTTAAGACGGCTTTCTCGGGAATAATAACAAGGAGGAATTTTATATGAAAACAAACACCAAAGACACTCGTTGGCTTGTTAGCTGCGCTCTTCTGGCCGCCATTGTTATTCTTCTGGCGAATACACCTCTGGGACTCATCCCTCTGCCAGTTGTCAGCGCCACTACCGTCCACATCCCTGTTATCATAGGCGCCATTCTTTTAGGCCCTGCTGCGGGAGCTTTGCTGGGCGGAGTGTTCGGAATCTGTTCCATGATCAACAGCACCTTTTCTTCAGCGTCCCTTCTTTCCTTTGCCTTCTCACCTCTTCGCAGCACTACTGGACTTCCTGGCGCTCTGAAAGCCATTTGGATTGCCCTGGGCTGCCGGATTCTGATCGGGGTTGCAGCGGGCTGGCTGTGGATTCTTCTGAAGAAATTAAAGGTGAACACAAATATCGCCCTGATTATCACTGGCTTTGTGGGCTCCATGGTAAATACCATAACTGTAATGGGAAGTATTTTTATTCTTTTTTCCCATCAATATGCGGACGCTTTAGAGGTGGCATACAGCGCTGTATTTGGCCTCATTATGGGAACTGTGGCTACTTCCGGGGTTCCTGAAGCCCT
Source organism: Candidatus Choladousia intestinigallinarum (assembly GCA_018712605.1). Classification (GTDB taxonomy): domain Bacteria; phylum Bacillota; class Clostridia; order Lachnospirales; family Lachnospiraceae; genus Choladousia; species Choladousia intestinigallinarum. The sequence goes on along the minus strand of DVGR01000201.1, from coordinate 8,161 downwards.
GGCTGCCGCCATCCTGGTCTGCGGAATTACAAAGGCCCTGCTGAAAGTTAACGGGATCGTCCTTCCCCGCATACCGAGGTCATCTTCTACTCACTAGAGTGTGACACGCTCTAAGGAAGTGGTGATGGAAACAGCGTCCCCCTAAGCAAACTGCCGGGGACGGCGACATACACAGAGAAAAGGAGGCTGCCCCATGATCCTAGCCATTGACATTGGAAATACAAACACCGTTATCGGCTGCTGCAAGGACAATGAAATTTTATTTGTGGAGAGACTTTCCACAGACAGTTCCAGAACCGTCCTGGAGTACGCCATCAGCATTAAAAACGTTCTGGAGCTTTATCAGATTCAGCCAGGAGCCCTGAAGGGTTCCATTATCTCTTCCGTGGTTCCTCCCCTGACGAATCTTTTCCGGGACGCCATCCGCAAGATCGTGGGGAAAGAACCCATGATTGTGGGGCCCGGCGTGAAAACCGGCCTCAACATTCTTATGGATAATCCCGGCCAGGTGGGAAGCGACCTGATCGTAAACGCCGTAGCCGCCCTGGCAGAGCATCCTGTACCTCTGATTATTATTGATCTTGGGACTGCCACTACCATCTCTGTTGTGGACAGCAAGAAAAACTATATTGGAGGAATGATTCTGCCGGGCATCCGGGTATCTCTGGATTCTCTGGTCAACCGTACCTCCCAGCTTCACCGGATCAGCCTGGAGGCTCCTAAGCGCCTGATTGGAAAGAACACTGCTGAATGCATGAAAAGCGGAGTGATCCACGGAAACGCCGCCTGCATTGACGGGATGATTGACCGCATTGAAAAAGAATTAAAGACGAAGGCCACGGTGATAGCCACCGGCGGTCTGGCTGGTTCGATTATCCCTCACTGCACCCACGAAATCATTCTGGATGACGCCCTTCTCTTAAAGGGACTTCTCTATATTTACAAAAAAAACAGTTGAAATGAGGGGCTGTTCGAATGAACCGCCCCTCTTATATTTCTTCTGCGGCTGTGCCAAGAATTTTTGCCCGCTCCCACAGCTCACGATTCTTCTGATTTATAGTTCCAAAGTTATCCAAACAACAGAGAACTTTGGGGCATTTCTCCAGGGCGGCGGCCGCTTCCAGGAAGGTTTCTTCCCGAATCGCTTCAAAAGGCTCTTCCCCGATCACGCTGGAAGCCAAAGCTTTAGCCACCTGATAATCCACATCATTTTTGTGCAGAATTCCCGACGCAAAGGGAATCCCCTGACGCTGCAGTCTGCGGTAAAGGGGAATCCCTTTTCCATTTCCTCCAATGACAAAAACTTCCGGCTCTCCTTTGCAGCTTTCCATTTCCAGGCACCCGAAAGCCGCATTGTAGCTGCCTTTCGTCATTCCATAAAGCTGCCGGATGTAATCCTCTGTGAAAATCTCCTCCGGCGTCCCGTATTTCTCAATCCACTCACCCTGTACGCAGATCACATGATCAGAAATTTTCTGGGCAAGATCCAGCTCATGGAGGGAAAGAATAACAGCCGTATGTTTCTGACTTACCAACTCTTTTAGAATGGTCAGAAATTCCAGCTTGTGCCGGATATCAAGAAAAGAGGTGGGCTCATCCATAATGATCAGCTCCGGCTCCTGGCAGATGGCCCGGGCCAGCAGAATTCTCTGTCTCTGTCCATCGCTGACCGCCGAGAAATCCCGTTCCCGAAGTTCTGTCACATGAACCATCTCCATGGCTTCCCACACCTTCTCCCAGTCCTCACGGGAGAGAATCCCCAGAGTTCCCGTATATGGATAACGCCCGGTAGATACCACCTCCTGACAGGTCATCAGCTCTGGCCTGATCCTCTCTGTCAACACTACGGACATTCTTTTGGCAGCCTCTTTTCCTGACATTTTCATAAGACTCTGACGGTCCAGATAAACCGTTCCCCCAAGAAGCTTTAACTGCCTGGTGATGCTTTTTAAAATCGTGGATTTCCCAGCGCCGTTAGGTCCAATCAAAGTCAGGATCTCTCCCCTCTGAAGCCGGATACAGATCTCTTTTATCAGAGGTTTTCCATCGTATCCCACCGTCATTTCATCTGTGTAGAAAAAATAATCTTTCATTTTCAGTCCTCCGGCTTTTTCCGCCGTATCATAATATAAATGACAATGGGCGCCCCAAACACTGCCGTCACAGAGCTGATAGACAGCTCTGTGGGAGCAAAAACTGTCCTTGCGATCAGGTCACAGAACAGGCAGAATACAGCTCCCCCCAGAAAGCAGGCCGGGATCACCAGAATTGGCTTAGCTGTTTTCAGGAGACTTTTTGACAGATGGGGCACGGCAATCCCCACAAAGGAAATAGGTCCCGCAAAGGCCGTGACACAGGCGGAAAGGATACTGGAAAGCAAAATCAGCGCCAGGCGAAACAGCCGGATATTCACTCCCATATTTCTGGCGTACACCTCTCCCATCTGATAAGCGCCGATGGGCTTTGACAGCAAAAATGCTCCGATCATAGCCACGAATACAACGCCTGCCAGGACAGCCACATTCTCCCAGGACATGCCTGAAAAGCTTCCCATGGACCAGTTGTGGAGATTCACAATATTAGAATCATCGGCAAAGGTCACCGCAAAATCCGTCACCGCAGAACAGATATACCCAATCATAATTCCACAGATCACCAGCACGGACATTCTCTTTACCCTGCCGGACACTGCCAGAATAAAGCCCATGCAGATCAGGGATCCTACAAAAGCGGAAAGAATCAGCAGCCAGGAGCCTGCCACGTAAGAGTATTCCAGACAGGCAATCATCACCAGAGCTACCACCAGCTTGGCCCCTGAGGAAATTCCCAATACAAAGGGGCCTGCGATGGGATTGCCAAAAAAAGTCTGCAGCAGGAAGCCGGATACAGAAAGAGCTCCTCCCAGAATCATGGCCGCCGTGATCCTGGGAAGCCGGATTTCCCACACAATATTGTAGGCAGTCTCATCCTCATTTCCCCCTGTAAGGATATGGAAGATTTCCTTCACCGACAGATCAATGCTGCCTGCATTGATATTCCAGATGAAAAAGAATAGAAGCAAAGATAAAAGCATTATAAAGGCAATGCTGTATCTTCCGTAATTATTTTTGTTCATTCTGTCACTCCCGTCACTGAAGCTTATGCATGTAAGTCAGTTCTGTCAGCTCTAGATCTTCCGTTGTCATCATCTGATGCATGTCTGCAATCATAGTGCCGATCCCTGTGGTTTCCTGGAAAAGATTTTTTCCGGTACACCAGGCATTTCCCTTCTGGACCGCCTTAAAATCACCCAGCAGGCCGCTCTTTTCCAAAAGCTGATCTATGGTTTCCAGCTCCCCGTCTATGGTGCTGTTGTAGATAATATAATCCGCATCCTTTGCACCAGCGTAGAAATCTTCCATCTGCATATTCATGGTAGAAAGCGCATTCTCAGAGTCGCCCAGGTCGGAAAAAACGTACTCGCCCCCTGCCAGCTCAATCATCTTAGACACATAGTCGTTAGATTTGCGGACATTTACATAGCCGTTAGAGCTGATATAGAAAAAAGCCACGGTTTTACCTGTGTTTTCTTGGGTCTGGATTTCCTCCGCCAGATCCTGCTGCTCCTTAAAGGCAGCTTCCGCCTCCGCTTCTTTATCCAGCAGCACCCCGTAAAGCTTCATCCACTCCATCCTCCCCAGAGGATGTGTCTCATAGCTGGAGCGCTCCACCAGAACAGGAATCCCAAAGTTCTCCAGCATCTCCTTCACTTCAGGAGTATGCAGGATCATGGTGGACTCCACGGCAAGTCCGCAGTTTTCCGCAACAATTTTCTCATAATCCGGCGCACTGTATTTTCCCGCATAAAGAATGTCTCCATTCTCCATCGCCTCTCTGGCCTCTTCAATATACCAGCCCTCCGCCTCTGTTCCTGAGAGCCGGATGCTTCCAAGTCCGTCCACAGCCCTAAAAAGATCCATGGCTGAAGTTGCCACCAGATATATATTCTCAACTGGCTGCTGCAGGATTGTTATATCCTCATCAAGCTCCGCCGGAGCCTCTGCCCCCTCCGGCACAACCAGGAAGCGGCTTCCGTCCTGAATGGAGATCAATGCATAATCTTCTTCGTAATAGTCCACTGAAAACTGCTCCGCATAAGAAAGTTCCAGGCTGCCCGTATACTCCAGGCCAGCCAGAGAATCCTCTTCTTTCGCCCCAGCATACGCCCCGGGAAACATAAAGCACAGCAGGATAAGGGCCGCCTGTCCCAGGATCCGTGTTTTTCTCATAGCTTTCCTTCCTTCTCTGTCACTGGGTGATTGCCTCTACGGTTGAAGAATCATAATAAAGTGTATAAGAAATCTCATGAGGTTCACTCATAGCGATCGTATCCGCCACCACAGCCTGCTCTTTGTCAAAAACCGTCACCGGAATCTCAAAAGCCGAATTTCCCTCTGTGTTCACAGGCTCATATTTCACATCGTCTACAATCATATAATCATAGTATGGGCTGCTGAAAATAATCCTGGCGGTATAGGAACCGTCTTTTACAGTGAGAACTGCCGGGGACTCCACCGTAGTTCTACCTGATCCTCCCGAGAGTTCTACCTGAATCTGGTATTCACCCTCTGCCAAATTAAGATCCTCAGGCGTCGTGTAGCTTCCCTCTTTAAAGGCTTCCGTGGGAAGAGAAGAAGCCTTAAAAACCAGCGTTCTGTCATACCATTTTTCTTTCCTTCTGCTGAAAGCGGCGCAGGAAATCCCCATATCCAGCGCTTCCACCGGCACCTGATACGTCTGCTGCCCCTCATCGTTTTCTGCAAAGGGAATGTATTCCTCTTCTCCGGCTTCTGCCGCCTTTTCTCCCGTACCCATAAAAAGCTTCAGATATCCATCGCTGCTCATGGTCATAAGGGCTGTTATCTCTCCCTCCTTTACAGTGAGCTGGCAGTCAACGATCTTAAACATAGAAGAGCTGGAAACCACCTCCGCATCATACGTTCCGTCATTCAGCTCATCTCCGTAGATGGGAACCATCCCCTCTTCTACCACCTCTTCTACAGGCGCCATCTCATCCGCTGAAGCCACCTGGCTATCTCCAGCCTCGGTCTGTTCTGTCTGGTTTCCCCCATTTTCTTCTGTCTGCACCTCTTCCTGAGCTGATGCCAAAAGCACCGCCGCCCCGTCTCCTGCTGTCAGAGAGACTGCAAGAAGCAGTGCCGTCCATTTAAATCCTGTTCTTTTTCTCATAATCCTCACCTTCATAAAAGCCGCCGCAAACCTGTTTTCTCCTGCAGACCTTTTGGCAGAGAACACAGCCCGCCATTTTAGATCGCCTGAAGCCATAGGCGGGCTGCGTCATAAACAATCATTTACGTGTTACTCAGCCAGAGTATCAATGGCCGCCTGCGTATGGGCTACATAGATATCCTGAATAGCTTCCAGCTGTCCAAGACCCTGGATCAGGCACTCTACCTCATATCCAGCCGCCTCAAACTCTGTCTTCCAGGAACCTTCTTCATCCCCGGCCATATCGTTGTTTGCGTGGTCTCCTGCCACTACCATCAGGGGAGCAAGAACCACTTTCGTATATTCCCCTTCTCCTACAGCTGCCAGGACATCTTCCAGAGTAGGCTCTGCCTCTACAGTTCCTACATAGTAATTTTCATAGCCGGCCTCTGTAAGCTTATCCTGAAGAGTCGCATATACCTGATTGGACTCAGCCTCTGTTCCATGGCCCATGAAGCAGACAGCAGTTTCTCCATCGTCATATTCACTGGTAGCTTCCGTAATAGCAGAAATCACTGCAGCATAATCCTCATCGCTGGTAAGCAGAGGCTCACCCATAACTACTTTCTCAAAAGAGTCCGCATACTCTGCCACTTCGTTCACCACATCGTTGTACTCCAGGCCATCCATAAGATGTGTAGGCTGGATCACCAGAGTGGTAATTCCGTCTTCGATGGCCCTGTCAAGAGCTTCCGTGACATTGTCGATCTCAAGCCCTTCTTCATCAGCCAGCTTGTCGATAATGATCTGGCTGGTGAAAGCCCTTCTCACCTCATACTCCGGAAAAGCTGCCGCTACAGCTTCCTCAATGGCGCCGATGGTAATATCACGGCTATCATCGTAGCTGGTTCCAAAGCTTACAACGAGAATCGCCTGATTTCCAGCCGCCTCTGTCGTTTCCTCTACCGCTTCTGTTGCTGCTTCTGTTACTTCTTCTGCTGCTTCAGCGGCCTCCGTCACGGCCTCTGTCTCTTCTGCAAAACAGGTAAATCCCCCTGTCATAAATACAGCCATAGCCGCTCCCGCTGCCAGCACTTTTTTGAATCTCTTCTTCATTTTCTGTTCCTCCTTATTCACTCATATGAATGTCCCTGAGTCTCTGAAAAATCAAGCCGCATGCAAGCTCAGTTCCAAAGATTCCCGGGAACCTTTCGGCAGATACCCCGGTACAGAATTCAGGTATTCAAAAAAGCGCTTCCCCCAGAACGCTTTGCTGTATGAGGAAAATCCCCTAATACAACAAAAACCCTTTACCGTATGGTAAAAGGTTGTGCTGGAAATAAGACAGGATCCCTGCCTTAACCGGTACAGCCAATTCCTCGTGGCCTGAAAATAAATTTCCGTACCCACAGCAGGCAGGTCTCCTGACTTACGGATCTTTACGGACAAACCGCCTTCCCAGTTTCCCAGTGACTGCCGCCTGCAGTGCCTTCTTCTCTGAGCTCACTTGAGTCAAAGACATCTGCCGGCAGCGTGATTTGCCGTTCCCCGTTTACAGTGACGAGATCGTACAGGATTCGCACCTGTTTCCCTTTTCACCGGAACACCTTCAAAACATGAAGCGTCCCGACACCTGCTGCGAACTATTCAGTTATATCTGCTGCTAAAAATATAGCATATTTGCATATAAAAAGCAACTCCTTCCATAAATAATCCGTCTTACTGTATAGTTCCGGTTACTCTTTGGCTTATTTTTTGGAATTAGATTTTATTTTTAAAATTAAATTTCATTTTTATATTGACTAATATAAAAAATGGAGTTATAGTTTGATTACAAAATTCTACTTGGAAAGGAGTCTTTCATATGTCGGTACTCAGAAAAAAATATTGTGTAAATGGTGAATGGCTGCAGTCTCGAACCGATACTTATAAAGCTGTAACGGATTCCAGTACAGGAGAAATTATCGCTGAAGTTCCTTGCTGTACCCAGGATGAAGTAGAATCCGCGATTGCTGCGGCCCACGCCGCTTATCCTGAATGGTCACAGCTCTCTATAAGCAAACGGACTCAAATGATGTTTAACTGGAGAAACATTCTCCTGAATCACCTGGAAGAGCTCACTCTCCTCTGCTCAAAGGAACTGGGAAAAAATCTGGATGAAGCCAGAGGAGATGTCCTGAAGGCCATTGAACCTACAGAATTGGCATGCGCTCTGCCTTCCATTATCCAGGGAGACACTGCCATGCAGGTGACGACAGGATTTGACACTGCCACCTACAGAATGCCCCTGGGTGTCTGCGCAGGCATTGTTCCTTTCAACTTTCCTGCCATGATTCCATGGGGCTGGATGGTCCCTCTGGCAATCGCCACTGGAAATACGTATGTGCTTAAGGCAGCCACCCAGACTCCCCTTACTTCCATGAGAATTCTGGAGCTTTTCTATGAAGAAGGAAACTTCCCGAAAGGAGTCGTAAATCTCATAACCTGCGGCAGAAAAGAGGCCGAAATCCTGCTTACCGATCCCAGAGTAAAAGCGGTCACCTTTGTCGGAACTACACAGGTAGGAAAACATATCTATTCTATTGCCTCTGCCCACGGAAAAAGGGTGCAGGCGCAGTGTGAAGCCAAGAACCATGCATTGGTTCTTGAAGATTGTGACTTGGAAAGCGCCACAAACGCTATCATTAATTCCACCTATGGCTGTGCCGGTATGCGCTGTATGGCCCTTCCTGTCGTTGTGGTTCAGGAAAGTATCGCCGATCAGTTTGTAAAGATGCTGAAGGAAAAAGCTCAGAAGTTAACTGTAGGCTGCGCGTACGATCCTGCTACAAAGCTTGGCCCTGTGGTATCTGCCGAACACCAGAAGAGAGTATGCGATTGGATCCAGAAGGGTGTTGAAGAAGGAGCGGAACTTGTACTGGATGGACGAAACATTAAAGTTCCAGGATATGAA
>DVGR01000200.1 GCA_018712605.1 Candidatus Choladousia intestinigallinarum | reverse complement strand
TAATGAGGCCACGGACAGCCGGGATAAGGCTCATATGAATTATTATGGAGCCGCGAAGCTGACGGATTGGTTTGGAAAATATTTAACGGAAAATTGCGGCGCCACGGATGTCCGGGGGGAGGAAAGGTTTTCTTTTCTGGAGGAAGAGTTATCCGACTATCACAGGAATATTGTGTCCATTGATCTCAACGGAATTGAAGATCCCTGCCAGTATATCCAGACTGTGAACAGCCTTGGGAATTATACAATCCTGCTTTCGGTGAAGGACGATGCCGCCTACCGTCTGACCCAGGAGCAGAGGGATGGATTTGCCGCTTTAGGTTTGGATAAGCTTTCAGAGCTTCAGTACAGGGATTCTTATCTGGCCGTAGTAGAAGACGGGCAGGTGCTGTACGAGGAAAGCGAACATTATGAAGAGGATCCATCGGGATCAGATAAGACAGATATTTTAAATAATGATATGGAGACTGTGGAATCAGCCCTGGAGCAGGAACTGCTGGAGAAGAGCAGGAGTCAGGAGGAAGAGGCGGAAAATCCTTATCTGGAATATCAGGGGCAGCTTTCTGGCGGGGCCCAGTATACTTTAATAAGCGGGGGCGCCGCCCTGGGAAACGTTTCTTCCTGCGTGATCGACGGGACGGAGTATTCCAAAGAACACAGGGGGATAAACCTTGTGGTGTATGACAATGAGAAAGGGGAAGTGGTGGACGAGACTTACTTCGACACCTGTCTTTCTCCTACCAGAACCTCCTTGAATACGGAGGAAGCTCTGGAGAAGGCCCTGGCCCAGGGAACAGATCCTGCATATCTCACGGGCAAGCTGAGGACTTTGTATCTGTACAACTGCCGGGCTGAGGATTCTTATACCATAAAGGGTCTGAAAAAACAGATCCGTACATATGACGGCGCCGGGCTGGTTCAGTATCTCAGTGTCCTTATGCCAAAGCAGAACTATATGATCCTGCTTTCTGTGCAGCAGGATGCGGCTTTTCTGTTTGATGAGTCGTCCGCCGCAGGAGCGGCTGGGCTGGGACTTGAGAAGCTTGGCGAAATTGGGGCCGGGGAGTCCTATCTCTGCGTGATTGACGGCGGGGAGATTGAGACGGAGATGACAGACGTGGGCGGAGCTGCTATTCAGAAGGAAGGGCCTGCGTATAAAATTGTCAGCGGCGAAATTTCTTCTATCCGGATCAACAATACAGAATGTTCCCCCAGAAGCGCAGGGGTGAATGTGGCGGTATACGATACGGTTACCGGGGAAGTCATTGATTCCATAGCCTTCGGCGGGGACGCCTCTATGGAATCCGTTGGTTAAAGGAGGCTGCAGATAAGGGATGATAAAGGAAACCTGGCATTATACATGGCCGGAATACATAGCGGCCCTGCTGAAAAAAGCGGATATGGAATACAACTCGGCTCTGTTTTTTGTATTTCTGTTTCTTTTTCTCTGCGTCTATTTTGTGATTCGGAATCCAAAGATTAAAAAGAGATGGATTTTAGTAGGAAATCTTGGGTTTTACCTCTGGTCCGGCTGGGCAGCGCTGGCTATTGTGGGGGCCACGTCAGCGGTGATCTTCTGGGCTGCCGGACGGATCGGAAAGGTTTACAGAGGATTTGAAGAAGAGAAGCAGGGGCTTTCTCCTAAAGAGCAGGCCGCCCTTCTTGGAAATTATAAAAAGAGGGCGAAAAAATATCTCCTGGGGGCCTTGACTTTCACCCTAGGGATCTGGATTTTCGTTAAAATCGGCAGGCTTGCCGGTTTTGAGCAGGTAAAGACTTTTGGAGAGGTTCTAAAAGAGAAAGGGATCATCGTGCCCCTGGGGATCTCTTATTACAGCTTATCGGCGGTGGGATATATACTGGATGTCTACTGGAGGAAGGCGAAGGCGGAACGCAATTTTCTGGATCTTTTCACTGCGATGACCTATTTTCCCCACATCGTACAGGGGCCCATCAGCAAATACGGCGATCTTCTGCAGCAGATGAAGAAGCTTCCTCCTTTTCAGTATGGGCGGGTCTGTCTGGGGCTGCAGCTTATGCTCTGGGGCTACATAAAGAAGATGATCGTTGCGGACCGGCTGGTTCTGTATACGTCGGCTGTGTTCGGGGCGCCGGCTGATTTTGCCGGAGTGGAAATTTTTCTGGCTGTAATTTTATGTGTCCTGCAGCTTTATGCGGATTTCAGCGGCTGCATGGATATTGTAAGGGGGATCTCCCAGGCCATGGGAATTGAGCTGGCTGAGAATTTCCGTCAGCCTTTATTTGCCGGCAGCGCCCAGGAATTTTGGGCCAGATGGCACATAACACTGGGAGCCTGGTCCAAGGAATATATCTATCTTCCCATTGCCATGAATCCTAGATTTGCCAGGCTCACAAGCAGGATGAAAAAGGGGGGAAAGCGCTGGCTGTCCTCTTTTATCAAAGCCTTCTGTCCTTTGCTGGCGGTCTGGCTGTTTACGGGGCTGTGGCATGGGACAGGAATCGATTACCTTGTGTGGGGCCTTTACTGGTGCGGCCTGATGACTGTGTCAAAAGAAGCGAAGCCCCTTTTTGACAGGCTGATAAAGCTTTTGAAGATAGACACAGGAACAAAGGCATATGGAACCTTTCGGGCTCTCAGGACGTACCTGCTTTTTGCTGTAGGAAGAATGTTTACGGTGGCAGGGGGTCTGGCGGGCTGCGCTCTGCTGTGGAGACGGATGTTTGCCCAAAGCCGGCTGTGGGCCTTGTTTGACGGGAGTTTATATGCCCATGGCCTTGACCAGAAAGATTTTTATATAGCGGTGTTCGGCGTCATTCTGATTCTTTTTATAGACCTGCTGCATGAGCGGGGGGTGGCAGTCCGGGAACGGATCGGGAGACAGAAGCTTTTTGTCAGATGGGTATTTTACTATGGCGCCTTGGTTTCCCTGCTGATTCTGGGAATCTACGGGCCGGGATTTGATGCGGCAAGCTTTGTGTACGGAGCGTTTTAGGTTTCAATCAATACAGAAAGGATATGAAAGAAATGAGAGAAAAGGTTTTGGAAATATGTATGGGAATTGATGATACGATTGATTTTGCTTCGGAGAAATTAATTGACGGAGGCATGATCGATTCCGTTACTCTGGTAGAGATTGCCACGGAGCTGATGGATGAGTTTAATATTGATATTCCATATGAAGAGATCACCCCGGAGAATTTTAACTCAGTTGACGCAATGACAAGTCTGGTGGAAAAGTATGTATAATTCGATTGCGGAGGCTGTAATACATAACAGCAGGCGCTTTCCGGGGAAGGTCGCCGTGGCTGACAGTGACAGACAGTATACATACCAGGAGCTGAAAGGGGCTGCCATCCGGGGGGCAAAGTGGCTGAAGTCCAAGGAGGTGCAGCCGGGAGATTTTGTGATCGTGGAATGTACCCAGAATGCGGCTTTCGTCGTCCTGAACCTGGCCTGCGGATTTTTAGGGGCAGTTTTTGTGCCGGTGGAAAAGAAGGCTGCTGCCCAAAGAGTCAGCAATGTCTGCCAGACGGTGAGGGCCAAATGTATCATTGGGAGAACGGATTATTCCCAGATTTGCACCTTCTATGATATGGAGACGGCCCTAAAAGAAAGCGAAGGCTTTGGGGATGAGGAAGAGGAAAGATTCCTGGGAAGAGCTGCGGCGGAGATTTTGTTTACCACGGGAACCACAGGACAGCCTAAGGGGATCGTGCTCTCGGATGCGGCCAATCTCGCTGTGGCGGAGAACATCAGCAGCGGTGTGGAGATGACCCCGGACACCACGGAGCTGATTCCCCTGCCCCTAAGTCATTCCCACGGACTGAGAACCTGCTATGCAAACCTGTTTACGGGAAGTACCTGTGTTCTTGCTGACGGAGTTATGAATGTGGGCTTGTTCTTCAAGCTGATAGAAACGTATCATGTGAATGCCCTGGATCTCTCACCTACCCTGGCGAAGCTGCTCTTAAAAATCGCCAGGAAGGGGCTTGAGCAGCATGCGGATTCCATCCGGTATATCGAGATCGGCACGGCCGTTTTGGAGGATGATACCAAGGAGCAGCTAAAGGAACTGTTTCCTGAGGCACGGCTGTATAATTTTTACGGGTCCACGGAAGCGGGCAGAAGCTGTGTTCTGGATTTTAATCGCTTTGACGACACCGGCTGTATCGGCTATCCGTCTAAAAACGCCTCGTTTTTCATCGTGGACGATCAAAGAAGGGTGATAGAAAGCTCCAGAGAAAATCCAGGTCTCTTGGCAGTGTCGGGCAGTATGATGATGGAGGGATATTTTGACAGCGAAGAGCTGACCAAAAAAACTTTGGTTGACGGCGTCCTGTATACAAGTGATCTGGGATATATTGACCAGGAGGGACGCATTTATGTAATAGGAAGACAGGACGATGTGATCAATTACAAGGGGATCAAGATCGCCCCTGAGGAGATTGAACAGACGGCGTCCCGGTATACAGGCGTGAAAGACTGCTGCTGCGTTCCGATGGAGGATCCTGTGTGCGGACAGGTTCCCAAGCTGTTTGTTTCTGTCCTGCCTTCCCATCCCTTTGATAAAAAGGATTTTATGACGTATCTGAGAAAGAACCTTGAGCCGGGGCGTGTTCCGGCAGCCGTAGAGCTGATTGACCAGATACCCAGAAGTTCAAATGGGAAAATATTAAGAAAGAGATTAAGAGAGAGATGAAAAGAAACAGCAGAATATTTAATCTGACCGCAGGCCCCCTGCTTCTTATTCTGTGCATCTGCCTTCTGCCTGAAAGCGTCTTTGACGGTTTGGCAGGCAGGGCCGCAGTGGGGACGGTGGCATGGATGGCCTATTGGTGGGTCACGGCGCCTGTGGATTATGCGGTTACGGCCTTTTTGCCTATTGGAGTGAATGCGGTGATCCAGATGGCGGACATGGAGGCCGTCATCGCCAATTATGCCTCGGAGACAATCCTGCTTCTGCTGGGAGCCTCCATTTTGACGGTATCCTGGGAGCGCACAGGCCTGGATCGCAGGATCGCCATCCGCTTTCTGAACTTGATCGGCAGTAATCTGCGCAGGCAGATCGTGTTCTGGTTCCTTGTATCGGCGGTTCTGTCCTCGGTTCTGCCTAATGCGGTGGTGTGCGCAACCATAACCCCCATCGCCGTTTCCATGCTGAATTATATCGGGGAAAAGGATGTGGCGAACAGCAAGGCTGCGTCCAAAATCCTGCTGACCATTGCCTATGCCGCAGGAGTGGGAGGCTTGGCCACGCCTTTGGGGGGCGCCATGAACCTGGTAGTGGTGGATTATATCCAGCAGCTTACCGGGAAAGAATATATGTATATTGAATGGGTCCTAAAGTTCTTTCCCATTATGCTTGTGCTTCTCGTCAGCAATATTCTTTTTATGGTGCGGGATATTCATAAGGACGAAGAGCTGGGAGGGTCGGCGGAATATTTTGCCAGGGAATTAAAAAATATGGCGCCTATGAATGTGGAAGAGAAATTGTCGCTGGCTTTGTTTTTGGCGGCCACCCTTCTTTCTTTTACAAGACAGCTTTACCAGGATCTTCTGCCGGGACTGAAGCCAGCCTATGTATTCATCATCTGCGCCGTGATTTCTTTTCTGATTGTGGACCGGGACGGGAACCGTCTGCTGGTATGGAAATCCGTCCAGTCCAAGATCATCTGGGAGCTGATTTACATCTTCGCAGGAGGCCTGGCAGCCGGCACGCTGATCAATGATTCCGGTGCGGCCAAAGCGATTGGACAGATGGTTTCCCATATGGGATTAGAGGGCGGCATCCCCACGGTATTCGTGGTTGTGCTGCTGACTTTGCTGCTGTCAGACGTGACCTCAAACACTGCCACGGCAGCCGTAGCCATCCCCATTGTGATCTCCATTATGCAGGGAATCGGTACGGAGCCCCTTCCCTACGTCTATGTGGCCACCATAGGAGTCAATCTTTCCTACATGCTTCCCACATCCATCCGGGCCATTCCTGTAGGGTACGGCCTTCAGCCAGGGTATATGCTGAAGGAGGGCGTAAAGCTGTCCGCTATTGTCTTAGTTCTCATGACCGCATGCGGGTATCTGTTGTTTGTATTTTAAAAGATGCGTTGATCGCAGCCTGGAGGTTTGTCTATGCCTTTACAATTCATTCTGGGAAATTCCGGGAGCGGAAAGTCCCAGTTTCTTTATAAAAAAATCATTGAAGAGTCTGCGGCCCATCCCCGGCAGAATTATATGATTATCGTTCCAGAGCAGTTTACCATGCAGACACAGAAGGATCTTGTGTCCATGCATCCTGACAAGGGCATTATGAATGTGGATGTGCTGAGCTTTCCCAGAATGGCTCACAGGATTTTTGAAGAAGTGGGAGAAGATTCCAGAAGGGTGCTTACGGAGACTGGTAAGAATCTTATGCTTCGCCGGATTGCCATCGGCCTGGGAGACCGGCTGACGGTTCTTGGAGGACGAATGAACCGCACGGGGTATGTCTCAGAGGTGAAGTCCGTGATGTCTGAGCTGATGCAGTATGAGGTGGGAGAAGAGGATCTGGAGACTATGATCCAGTATGTAAAGGACAGGCCTCTTCTGAAGCGGAAGCTTCAGGAGATACAGCTTCTTTATCGGGAGTATCTCCAGTATCAGAGGGAGAAGTTTGTAAAACCGGAGGAACTTCTGGATCTTTTTTGTGAGGCGGCGCCAGGGTCAGAGCTTTTGAAAAAATCAGTTCTGGCCTTTGATGGTTTTACCGGCTTTACACCCGCTCAGCTAAAGACCCTGCGGGAGCTGTCAGGTCTTGTAAAGGACATTTATGTGACGGTTACCATAGACGGCCGGGAGAACTTTATGGGAAAAATTCAGGAGCATGAGCTTTTTGCCATCAGCAAAAAAACGGTTCAGGCCCTGCTGCGGACGGTTCAGGGGAAGATGGAAGTGAAAGAGCCAGTGATTCTGGGCAAGGAAGGACTGCCCAGGTTTCAAAAAGGGGGAGAGCTGGAATTCCTGGAAGGGCATTTGTTCCGGCAAAAAGGAAGCTTTCCAGGAGACGGAGGGAAGAGAGAAGGAAGTCCCGAGATTTCTCTTCACGAATCCGCCAGTCCCGCTTCGGAGGTCTCCTTTGCGGCCAGGAAAATCCGGGAGCTGGTGACGGAGAAAGGCTTCCGCTACCGGGAGATCGCCATTATCACGGGTGAACTGTCTGCCTACAGCCATTATATTAAAAAAGTGTTTCCCAGGTATGAGATTCCCGTGTTCCTGGATGAGACCAGGCATCTGCTTTTAAATCCCTGCCTGGAATTTATCCGGGGGGCCCTGGAGGCGGCGAAAAAGAATTTGTCTTATGAGACCATGTTCCGCTATATCCGTACCGGCATGGCCGGAGTCTCTTTGGAGGCAGCGGACCGGCTGGAAAATTACGTGCTCTCCAGGGGGATCCGGGGATTTAAGGGATGGAATACGCCTTGGGAAGAAGCCAATCCCGGCAGGGATCAGGAAGAGGCTGCTTTCTGCGAAGACTGCAGGCAGCAGGTCATGGAGAAGTACCGTCCTTTTGGGGAGCGGGTTCGCAGAGGTTCAGGACGAGTCCGGGATTTTGCGGAAGCGCTCCTTTGCCTGATGGAGGACTGTGGAATTCAGCAGAAGCTGAAGGATCTGGAGCTTTCCTTCAGAGAAGAGGGGAAGCTTGAAGAGGCCAGAGAGTACAGCCAGGTTTATTCCATTCTTGTAGAGCTTCTGGATGAGATGGTGGAGCTTTTAGGAGAAGAGGGGGTCACCCTCAGGGAATTTTCAGAGATTCTGGATGCCGGCTTTGATGAGGCCAGGGTGGGAATCATACCTCCCGGTATTGACCAGGTGCAGGTAGGAGATATAGAGAGAAGCCGTCTGGCACACGTGAAGGTTCTGTTTTTCCTGGGGCTTAATGACGGCTGGGTGCCGGCTAGGGGGAACCAGGGAGGATTGGTATCCGACATGGAAAGGGAGATCCTGGAGGGAAGCGGTATAGAGCTGGCGCCGGGAATCCGGGAAAACAGCTACATCCAGCGCTTTTATCTGTATCAGAATCTCACAAAGCCCCGCCAGGGGCTGATTTTGTCCTGGTGCAGAGGCAGCAGCGATGGGAAAGCCATGCGGCCCTCCTATCTGGTAAATTTGATCCGTCGTCTCTTCCCGGAGATCCCCGTGGCGGATGAGGACGCCAGGGAGCCCCTTTTCCTTGTTACTTCCCGGGAGAACGGAATAGACTGCCTGACCGGGGGATTCCAGGAGGCGAGAATGGGAAGGGAGAAGCCCTGGTGGCGAGAGCTGTACCGCACCTATGCCCTGGACCAGGCTTACGGGCAAAGGGTGAGAAAGCTTGCGCAGGCAGCGTTTTCGCTGGAAGAAGGGGGGCGTCTCTCTTACCAGACCTCCAGGGTTCTCTACGGCGAAGTTCTTAAAAACAGCGTCACCCGCCTGGAACAATTCGCAGCCTGCGCCTTTGCCCATTTTGCTGCTTATGGACTGAGGCTAAGGGAACGGGAGCTTTTTGAGGTGCGGCCGGTGGATCTGGGAATCGTCTTTCACCGTTCTATGGAGCTTTTTTCCAGGCAGCTTCAGGCCAGAGGATGGGACTGGGGAGAGATTTCCAGGGAAGAGGCAGATCCTGTTATGGAGCGGTGTGTAGACCAGGTGGCGGCGGAGTACGGAGGAAGGCTTCTTCACAGCTCCGCCAGGGCGGAATATACGATCCACAGAATTAAGAGGATTCTCTGCCGTTCTTTCTGGGCTATGCATGAGCAGATTAAGGCGGGACGATTCCGGCCCATGGGCTTTGAGATTTCCTTTGAGGATGTGGGGGATCTTGAAGCGGTTCATATGGAGCTGAAACCTCAGTCCCGGATGCAGCTTCAGGGAAGGATTGACCGTCTGGATACGGCAGAGGAAGAGGATCGGGTCTATATAAAGATTATGGACTATAAATCCGGGAACGCTCGTTTTGATCCGGTTTCCGTGTACTATGGACTTCAGCTTCAGCTTCTTGTCTATTTGAATGCGGCTCTGGAGCTGGAGAGGCGCCGGGAGAAGGAGAAGGAAGTAATTCCTGCCGGCGTTTTTTATTATCAGATGCAGGATCCTATGCTGGATAAGGAAGAAAGGGATAGCAGCCAGGAGGCTTCCGACGCAAGGCTTTTGAAAGAAATGCGTCCTTTAGGGCTGGTGAATAAAAGTCCGGAAATCCTTAAGGCTTTGGATGAGAATATGGGAACGGATTCAAAAGTGATTCCTGTGTCTCTTAAAAAGGACGGAACTCCAAGGGCAGGTTCCAGCGTGGCTTCCACCGGGGAATTTGAACAGCTCTGTCAGTATGTAAAGAAAAAGCTGGTGGAGATGGGGAGCGGCATCCTGGAGGGAGAGATTGCCCCCAGTCCCATGGAGGACAGGAATCAGTCTGCCTGCGATCTTTGCATCTATGGACCCGTATGCGGATTTGACCGGAAGCTTCCTGAGGTATATAAGGCCAGAAAGGCAGCAGTTACTAAGGAAGAGGCATGGGAACGGATGACGGCAGGGGAGGAGCAGCGAGGGGATTCTGAGAATCAGACAGAAGTAAAAAAAGAAGGAGGAAAGGCAGATGGCGGTGAAATGGACGGCGGATCAGCAGAAAGTCATTGACGCAAGGGACGTGAGCCTTTTAGTTTCAGCGGCAGCGGGATCGGGGAAGACGGCGGTGCTGGTGGAGCGGATTCTCTCCCTGGTGACCCAGGAGAAAGACCCGGCAGATATTGACCGGCTTTTAGTAGTTACCTTTACCAATGCCGCTGCTGCGGAAATGCGGGAGCGGCTCCGGGATGCGCTGGAGCAGAGGGCCGCTCTGGAGCCGGAGAATGTACATCTTCAAAAACAGCTCATCCTGGTACATAACGCCAGGATTATGACCATTCACAGCTTCTGCCTGGAGGTTCTGAGAAATCATTTTCAGGAGGCCGGCATTGACCCGGGGTTTCGGATTGCGGATGAGGGGGAGATTCGTCTGCTGGAGCAGGATACGGCCAGGGAGACCGTGGATGCCGCATATGAGAAAAAAGACAGAGAGTTTTCAAGTTTTCTGGAGCGCTTTACACCGGGAAAAAACGATAAAATTCTGGAGGAGACTCTGATTCGGATTTATCATTTCTCTCAGGGCCAGCCCTGGCCCGAGGAATGGCTGCAGGCGTGCTGTCAGGCTTATGCCCCGGAATCCGGCGAGCAGTGGCTTACGGAGATTCCCCGGGCGGCCGGAAAGCTTCTGGAGGATTACGATCATCAGCTTATGGCTGCGGTGTCTCTTTGTCAGGAGGCGGACGGTCCGGCAGCGTATCTGAAAAATCTGGAGGAAGACCTGGAGCGGATTAAGTGGCTGCGGGAGAGCATAAAGGAGGGAGGGACGCCCCGGGAGGCTTACCAGGCGGCGGCGATCCGTTTTTCCTCAATGGGTTCCTTCTCACGGCTGGCTCCTGTCCGGGATAAAAATGTTTCTTCCCAGAAAAAACAGCAGGTACAGGAGATACGCAGGCAGATCAAGGAAGGTCTGGAGGATCTGCGGGAGCAGTATTTTTTTGAGGACAGCGAAACGGTATTTCAGGAATTAGAAGACAGCCGGGCCACGGTGCAGATGCTGGCAGGACTGACGGCGGATTTTATGAAAAGAATCCGCCAGGAGAAGGAAGAAAAAAATATCCTGGACTTTTCCGATCTGGAGCATGAAGCTTTGAAGGTACTCACCAGCCGGGAGGAAGATGGCAGCATACGCCCCTCCGGCGCAGCCAGGGAGTATGCGGAGCTTTTCAGGGAGGTCATGATTGACGAGTATCAGGACAGCAATCAGGTTCAGGAGCTTCTGCTTTCCAGCGTGTCGGGCGGACCGGGCCATTCCCACAATCGTTTTATGGTAGGGGACATCAAACAGAGCATCTACCGTTTCCGTCTGGCCAGCCCGGAACTTTTTATAGAGAAATACCAGGCCTATGAGGCGGACGGAGAGAATGCCCTGAAAATTGATCTCCATCAGAATTTCCGGAGCAGGGAACAGGTGCTATCGGGAGTGAACTACGTATTTGAGAGAATCATGAGCCGGGAGCTTGGAGGAATCGACTACGATGAGAAGGCGGCTCTGCACCCAGGCGCTGTCTTTGAGAAGAGAAAGGACTGCCAGGATTCCTCAGTATATGACCCGGAGCTTTTTCTGCTGGAGCTGGATACGGGAGAGCGGATGGAGCAGGAGGCAAGGCTGGCGGGAAAAAGGATTCTTGAGCTGGCGGGAAAGGAGCTTGTGTGGGATAAAGAGCTGGGCGGCTACCGCCCGGCCAGATACCGGGATATGGTAATCCTTCTGCGCACCGTGTCCGGGTGGGCGGAAACCTTTTCCAAGGTTCTCATGGAGATGGGAATCCCCTGCCACACAGCTTCCCAGAAGGGGTACTTTGACACTGTGGAGGTGCAGAACGTTCTTTCCTATTTGCAGATTCTGGATAATCCCATCCAGGATCTGCCCCTGGCAGGAGTTATGAGAAGCGCTATGGGGGGATTTTTGGATGAGGAGCTGGCTGTGATCCGCAGTGAAACCGGCGGAAGTCACTTCTATGAGTGCTGCCGGGAATATATGGAGAGAGGAAGCCGGGAAGCTCTGAGAGAAAAGCTGCGGTCTTTCTTCGCGGTATGGCAGAACATCCGGGAGAAAGCTCAGTACACGCCGGTACATGAGATTCTCTGGGCGGTTCTGGATGATACGGGTTATGGAGAATATGCGGCTTCTCTTCCGGGGGGCGCCCAGAGAAAGGCGAATTTAGATATGCTGGTGGAGAAGGCTGTGGCCTATGAAGCTACCAGCTACCGTGGGCTGTATCATTTTGTCAGGTATATAGAGAGCCTGAAAAAATACGAGGTGGATTATGGAGAAGCGAACGTGGGAGGCGAGGGAGAAGATTCTCTGAGGATTCTCAGCATCCACAAGAGCAAAGGACTGGAGTTTCCCATCGTCTTTGTATGCGGGCTTTCCAAATCCTTTAACAAGACAGACCGGCGAAGCCGGCTGGTGCTGCACCAGGAGCTGGGAATGGGGTGCGATTATGCAGATCCAGAGCGCCGTTTAAAGTCGGCCACTCTTTTAAAAAGAGTTATACAGGCAAAAATGGACGAAGAAAATCTCGGCGAGGAACTTCGGATTCTCTACGTGGCCATGACCAGAGCCAAGGAAAAGCTGATTCTTACCGGAACCGTGACGAAAGCGGAAGAACGAATT
Source organism: Candidatus Choladousia intestinigallinarum (assembly GCA_018712605.1). Classification (GTDB taxonomy): domain Bacteria; phylum Bacillota; class Clostridia; order Lachnospirales; family Lachnospiraceae; genus Choladousia; species Choladousia intestinigallinarum. The sequence continues at coordinate 9,527 of DVGR01000200.1, read as the reverse complement.
GCCAAATGGTATCTGGCTGGATCGGGCCAGGGAGGAAAGATTTCCTGCTCCGCCCTCCTAAAAGCTTCATCCTATCTGGATTTTCTTATGCCGGTGCTTCTGCGCCACAGGGCTGCAGCCGGACTCCTGCAGAGAGCCGGGCTGGAAGAAGCAGAGAATGCAGAGGATGTAAAAGCGGGATTTATCATAAAGCTTGTGAAAGAAGCGGAACTTGCTCTTGAGAGCCGGGAGCAGAAGGAAAGGGATACCCTGGGCCTTCAGCGGCTGCTGGATCTTGAGCGGGAAGGCTGTCAGGACCAGGAGGCCAGGGAGTATCTGGAACGGGTCTTTGCGGCCCATTACCCCTGGGAGGGGGACCGGGATATTATCGGTAAGCTGACTGTGTCGGAGCTGAAAAAATTGTCCCATATTCCCGAGGACGGGGAGGAGATCCGTCTGTACCAGGAAGAGACGGTCATTCCTCTGATTCCCAGGTTCCGGGAAGAGAAAACAGAAATTGCCGGAGCCGCCAGAGGCACTCTCTACCACCGTTTTATGGAAAATTTAGATTTTTCTAAGAAAGATCAGCTTGAATTACAGTTGGAAGAACTGGTGAGTTGTGGTAAAATGTCACGGGAAGAAAGCCAGGCGGTTCAGCTTGAGGATATACGCCGTTTTCTGGAGTGCGGTACAGGACGCAGCATGGCCAGGGCGGCGGCCAGAGGCCAGTTGTTCCGAGAACAGCCTTTTGTGCTGGGAGTACCGGCGGACAGTATACGGCCGGGATGGAATCCCAAGGAGCTGGTGCTGGTACAGGGAATCATAGACGCTTTCTTTTATCTGGAAGACGGAAGCCTTGCGGTGGCGGACTATAAGACGGACCGGGTGAGCCGGGGAGAAGAGCTGATTTTGAAATATAAGGTTCAGTTGGATTATTACGGGGAAGCTCTTGAGCGCCTTACAGGACGCAGAGTGAAGGAGAAAGTGATCTATTCTTTCTGTCTTGGAAAAGAGATTATACTGTAAGTAGAGGAGATCCTGGAATTATGAAGAAACTGTATCGAAACCAAGCGGTGCGTTATATCTTTTTCGGAGGATGTTCCACCCTGGTAAATCTGGGGATGTACTATATACTTCGCCAGATCGTGGGAATGGATATTACGGCGGCTAATACGGCGGCGATTTTTACGGCCATTTTGTTTGCCTATGTGGTAAATAAGAACTTTGTCTTTGAACATAAGACGGAATCCTGGCCGGAGCTTCTGAAGGAGGCGGGAGGCTTTATCGGCATGCGCCTGGGTACCATGCTGGTGGAGATCCTGGGGGTTCTGCTTTTGAGCATCATCTGGGGCATGAACGACATGATTGCAAAAGTGCTGATCCAGGTGGTAATTCTGATTTTAAATTTTCTGATCAGCAAATATGTGGTATTTAAAGAAGGGGAGATTCCTGGGAATGCAGAGAGCCGGGAGGAAAAAAAGCGGGCCAGGCTTTTTTTCTTGGCGGGCTTTTTGCTTTCCCTGCTGGCCGCAGGCGTGGGTTTTGCCGTGATCGGCGTCTGGCCGTTCGGGGACAAGACTCTCTTAATTATTGATTCTCTCCATCAGTACCTGCCTTTCTATACGGATTTCCATGAGAAGCTGGCAGGAAATGAGTCGCTGCTGTACTCCATTTCCGGGGGGCTTGGATATAATTTCTGGTCCACTTATGCCTACTATATGGCCAGTCCCCTGAATTTTCTCATGGTTTTCGTGCCGACGGAGAATGTCTGCGACTTTATGGATCTGATGATTCTTTTGAAAATTGCCCTTTGCGGCGGTTTCTTCTCCTGGTATCTTCACAGCAGGGATCCCCAGAGAAAATACCTTCCGGCGGCTTTCGGCGTGATGTTCGCCCTTTCCAATTTTATCCTGGGATATTACTTCAATCTTATGTGGCTGGACAGCATTGCGGTTCTGCCCCTGGTGATGAAGGGAATTGAGAAGATGATCCGGGGGGAGAGCGGGAAGCTTTACGGAATCGCTCTGTTTTACGGTTTGTGGTGCAATTACTATATCGGGTTTATGCTGTGCATCTTTTCCTGCCTGTACTTTCTGGTTCGGTGGATCAGTGCGGAAAAAATCCGTATCAAAGAGGTGGGAAAGAGCTGCCTGGCCTTCGGCTGGTATTCTCTTCTGGCTGGCGGCATGGCGGCCTTGGTTCTTCTGCCGGCCTTTCTGGGCCTTTCCAGCTCGGAGTCCATGCAGGGAAACACCTTCCCCACGGTGGTGCGGTTCTATACTGACTTTGCGGAGATGATGCTGAATCACTTTGCCTTTACGGATCCGGTGAACATTTCCAGCACCCAGGTGGGGCTGAACGTGTACTGTACGGTGGCGGCAGTGCTGCTGGCGGTACTGTATCTCTTTGACAGGAAGATCCGGCTTCGGGAGCGGCTGTCCCATTATGGTCTGTGTGCCCTGCTGGTACTCAGCTTTTCATTTAATATTCTGAATTATATTTGGCATGGCTTCCATGTGCAGAATGGCCTTCCAAACCGGTTTGCCTTCCTGTACATCGCCCTGCTCCTGGTCATGGCATACGATGTCCTGGGGCATCTGCAGAGGATTCCCCTTCCGTTCCTTTTACTGTCCTGGGCGATTCCGTCAGCCTTCGTGGGCTGGTGCTTTGTGGAACAGTACGGGGAGCTGGAAGAATACATCTATTTGATTACCCTGGGACTGCTGATCCTTTATCTTGGGCTCTTAATGGCTGGGAAATACCTGAGAGGGAAGGGCTTTGGAGTCTGGTGCGGAGTTTTATCCCTGGTGCTGATCGGGGAGACGGCGGCCAACGGGATCCACGGAATTCTCTCCAACGGAGGCGTTACCAGGAGTATTTACCTGGCGGACCAGGAGTCTTATCAGAATCTCATGGCGGCTCAGGGAGACACGGAATTTTACCGCAGCGAGGTGGACCGGCAGAGGATGAGAAATGTGACTATGTTCTGCGGCGGCAATTCCATTGTCATGTTCAATTCCACCATGCAGGAGTCAGTGATCCGCCTGTGCCAGAGTCTGGGCATCGAGGCCAGAACCAATAAAAACGGCTACTTGGGCGTGACAAAGCTGTTCAACGATGTGTTCGGCATTAAATATATGGCTTCGCCCGTGAATCAGGCGGAGACGATGTATCAGTTTGAAAAGGCGGGACAGGACGGGGAACTGACGCTGTATAAGAATGACAATGCCCTGTCTCTTGGATTTATGGTGAAAGATTCTATCCGGGATTGGGATATCCAGGCAGCAGAGCCTCTGCAGGTGCAGAACAGCTTTGTGACACTGGCTACGGGAATGGATCCTATCTTTGTCCTGGATCGTTATATTGATATGGAGGACGGACAGAACTACGGCATTAAGATTCCCGAAAACAAACAGGTTTACCTGTGCATCGACACCAGGGTGGACAGCATAGACCTGAACACCCCGGAATACAGCCGGACGTACACCACTTATACGGATAATCTCTATGTGATCAACGGTACTCAGGAGAACAATATGGCGGACTTTACTGTGGAACTGAACGATAACCAGACCACGGTGCAGGCCCAGGTGTATACCTGCGCCAATGAGGCGTACCAGGCGGTGGTGGATAAGCTTTCTGAGAGCCAGATGACAGAGATCTCGGCGGATGGAAATAAAATCAGCGGCCGTGTGGATGTAAAAGAGGCTGGGACCCTCCTTCTGACCATTCCTTATGATAAAGGCTGGGAGGTAACCGTGGACGGCGTTTCCGCAGAGACCTATACGGTGGGGGAGGCCCTGATGGGAATTCACCTGGAAGAAGGGGAGCATGAAATCCGTATGACGTATACCCCGGAAGGCCTCTGGGAGGGAAGCGCCCTAAGCCTTCTCTGCGCCCTCCTGTTTTTCCTGACGGGAATCTGGGAGAAGCGCCATCCGGCCTGGTTTGCCTCAAAAGACCCGCAGAACGGGGAGGACCAGGGGGAAAGCCAGAGAGGACAGGAGATGGAAAACAACCTTGAAGATGAGGAAGTGACGCTGGCTTTTTGGGAAAATGAGTTGGAATACGAAGGAGACAGGGAGAATGAACGTTGAGTTTTCAGAGAAAGCAGAGAGAATCCAGGAGGGAATTTTTGCCCTTTTAAACGAGAAGAAAAATGAACTTCAGGCCCAAGGGAGAAAGATCTACAATCTCTCCGTGGGGACGCCGGATTTTCAGCCGGCCAAACATGTGATGGAGGCCGTGAGCCGTGCGGCTATGGATCCGGAAAATTATAAATACGCTCTGGTAGAGCTTCCCCAGCTATTAGAGGCGGTCAGGGATTTTTATGAGAGAAGATTCGGCGTGAAGCTGGACACGGAAGAGATCATGAGCCTCTATGGGTCACAGGAGGGAGTAGCCCACATTGGCTGGGCTCTGTGCGACCCGGGAGATCTGGTTCTGGTGCCGAATCCAGGATACCCAATTTTCTCAGTGGGGCCTCAGCTATGCGATGCCAGGATCTGGGAATATCCTCTTTTGCCGGAAAACGGGTTTCTGCCGGATCTGGGAGACATTCCGGCAAAGATCGCCAGACAGGCGAAGCTGATGATTGTAAACTTTCCGGGGAATCCTGTGTGCAAAGTGGCTCCGGATTCCTTTTACCGGGAGCTGATTGAGTTTGCCAGGAAGTATGAGATTATCATTCTCCACGACAATGCCTATGCGGATCTTGTGTTCGGAGATAAGACAGGGGGCTCTTTCCTGGCTTTCCCGGGGGCCAAGGAGGTAGGCGTGGAATTTTATTCCCTCTCCAAAACCTTCAGCTACACAGGGGCCAGGATGTCCTTTGCCCTGGGAAGACGGGATATTATACAGAAATTTAAGGCTTTGCGCACCCAGTTTGACTACGGAACCTTTCTTCCGGTCCAGTATGGCGCCATTGCTGCTTTGACAGGCCCCTTTGACAGCGTGATTACCCAGTGCAGGGAGTACGAAGAGAGAAACCAGGCGCTGTGCGGAGGCCTTCGCAGCATAGGCTGGGAGGTGCCGGACAGCGAAGGAACGATGTTTGTGTGGGCGCCCATTCCCCAAGGCTTTGAAAATTCCATGGAGTTTACCCTGGAGCTGATGGAGCGCTCAGGAGTGATCTGCGTGCCGGGCAGCAGTTTCGGAAGCCTGGGCGAGGGCTATGTGCGGCTGGCCCTGGTTCTGCCGCCGGAGCAGCTTAGGGAAGCTGTGGAAAGTATCAGAAGAAGCGGGATATTAGGAAAACGTGGATGAAAGCATTTCCCTGGAATAAGTTTGTTCCCTTGCATTTACTGAGGAACTATTGTATGATAAGAAAAACAGCGGCCGTCCGGGAAGGGCGGCTGCGGGAAACGGAGATTTCCGTATGGAAAATTTAATAAAAGCTTTGTCTGCACAGGCAGGCAGTGAGTGTGTCTTTGTACAGGAAGAGATGAAAAAGCATACTACCTTTCGCATAGGAGGACCGGCTGACGTCTTTGTGACGCCGGGAACCACCCAGGCGGCAGCGGGAGTAGTTCAGATCTGCCGGGAGAGCAAGACACCCTTTTATATTATAGGAAATGGAAGCAACCTCCTGGTCTCAGACCAAGGCTACAGGGGGGTTGTGATCCAGCTTTACAAAAATTTCAGCCGGATCGAAGTAAAAGAAAATATCATAGAGGCCCAGGCTGGAGCCATGCTTTCCTCCATAGCGGCAAAGGCCAGAGATCATTCTCTTTCTGGATTTGAATTTGCGGCGGGGATTCCAGGCACTCTGGGAGGCGCCATGGTCATGAATGCGGGAGCCTATGGCGGGGAGCTGAAGGATGTCCTGACAGAAGCCCTGATCTTGGACCCTGAAGGACAGGTTCGCTGGGTGCCTGCGGCGGATATGGAGTTTGGCTACAGAAAGAGCGCTGTGGGAGCCAGAGGATGGATCGCCCTGGGGGCTAGGCTTTCGCTGTCAGAGGGCAGACCGGATGAGATCCGCAGCCGTATGGAGGAGCTGAAGAGGCAGAGAGTGAGCAAGCAGCCTTTGGAATATCCCAGTGCGGGCAGTACTTTTAAACGGCCGGAGGGGTATTTTGCCGGGAAACTTATTATGGAGGCGGGTCTGCGGGGGTTTTCTGTAGGGGACGCCCAGGTGTCCGAGAAGCACTGCGGATTTGTTATAAATAAAGGAAATGCCACGGCCCGGGAGGTGAGGGCCTTAATGCAGGAGGTGGTGCGCCGGGTGAAAGAGAATTCCGGTGTGACATTGGAGCCGGAAGTAAAGATGCTTGGAGAGTTTTAAAATGAGGTTTGTGATTGTGACCGGTATGTCGGGTGCCGGGAAAAGTACGGCTTTAAAAATCCTGGAGGATGAGGGGTATTTCTGTGCGGATAATCTTCCCATTCCTCTGGTGGAAAAATTTGCGGATCTTGCGTTCACCCCGGAGCGGGAATACAACAAGGTGGCTTTGGGCGTAGACATTCGCAGCGGCCGGGAGATTGTGGGCCTTCAGTCTGTTTTGGAGGGACTTACGTCCAAGGGGCTGAAATATGAAATCCTGTATCTGGATGCCAGGGATGAGGTACTGGTAAAACGTTATAAAGAGACGAGACGGAGTCATCCTCTGGCCAGGAGCGGACGGCTGGAAGAGGGAATTCGCACGGAGCGGGAGTCTCTTGCATTTCTGAAGAAGCAGGCGGATTATATTCTGGATACCTCCAATCTTCTGACCCGGGAGCTGCGGGAGGCCATGGCCAAGATTTTTGTGAATCTGCAGGAGTATAAAAATATTTTTATTACAGTTCTGTCCTTTGGCTTCAAGTATGGAATCCCCGGGGACTCGGATCTTGTATTTGACGTCAGGTTTCTCCCAAACCCCTACTACGTGCCGGAGCTAAAGCACAAAACAGGGGAAGACCAGGAAGTGCAGGATTACGTCATGGGATTTGAACTTTCCCATCGTTTCCTTGAAAAGCTTGAGGATATGGTAGAATTTCTTCTGCCCAATTACGTGTCAGAGGGAAAAAACCAACTGGTGATCAGCATTGGCTGTACCGGCGGAAAGCACCGTTCCGTGACTCTGGCAGAGAAATTATTCGGATATCTGAGCGGCCATGCGGAATATGGGGTGAAGCTTGAACACCGGGATATCCGAAAATAAGTAAGGAGGCAGATATGACATTTTCTGCAGAGGTAAAAGAAGAGCTCTCTCACAGACTGCCGGCAGCGAGACATTGCCAGCTTGCGGAGCTGGCTGCCATAGCGGGTATGTGTGCAGATGTGTGTATATCGGCTGAAAATAGGTTTTCTCTCAGAATTCGTACAGAAAATCTTCCAGTTGCAAGAAAGGGCTTTACATTATTACAAAAAACATTTAATATAAGTAGTGATGTGTGCGTTTGCCTACATAAAAATGATGAGCGGTGTACCCGCATTTATACAGTGTGGGTCAGAGACCATCATGAGACGGTAAGAGTCCTGCAGGGTTTGAAACTCCTGGACGAGGAGGGGGAAGTTGCGGAGCATATGGCCCCGGCCAACTCCCTGCTGGTTCAGAAATCCTGCTGTCGGCGTGCGTTCGTCAGAGGGGCGTTTTTGTCGGCGGGGTCCATCAGCAATCCGCTGAAATCTTACCATTTTGAGATTGTCTGTACCTCCATGGCTAGGGCAGAGCAGCTTCAGTTTTTTATCCGATCTTTTGGGCCTGATGCCAAAATTGTACAGCGTAAGAAATCCTTTATTGTTTATATTAAAGAAGGAGCACAGATTGTTGACATGCTCAACATCATGGAAGCGCATATATCACTGATGAACCTGGAGAATATCCGCATCGTGCGGGAGATGCGCAATGCGGTAAACCGAAAAGTAAACTGTGAGGCAGCCAATATCAATAAGACTGTGGGTGCGGCAGTGCGGCAGATGGAGGATATACGGTATCTGGAAACCGTAAAAGGCCTGGAAAAGCTTCCTGCCGGACTTGCTTCCATAGCACAGCTTCGTCTGGAGCATCCGGACGCAACTCTGAAAGAGCTTGGTGAGATGTTGGATCCTCCGGTGGGGAAATCCGGTGTCAATCACAGGCTGAGAAAGCTTGGCCAGTTGGCGGAAGAGCTAAGGCAAAACAAGGAGGAGAATTATTATGACTAAGAAACAGATCACTATTCAGCTTCCCAGTGGTTTGGAGGCACGTCCTGTAGCGCTGCTTGTACAGGTGGCCAGCCAGTTTTCAAGTGAAATCCGTATAGAGACTGGTGATAAGACGGTAAATGCCAAGAGTATCATGGGTATGATGACTTTAGGACTGTCAGCAGGGGAGACAGTTGTAGTGACTGCCAATGGAGCGGATGAGCAGGAAGCACTCCAGAAAATCGAAAAATATCTGAGCGCAGCAGGCTGAACATACAGGCGTGTCAGTTGACAGGAGATAGGAGGGACATTTCGGCATATCTAAACCATGCTGAAATGTCCTTTCGCAGTATTAGAGGATTTATACAGAGGGAAGCGTTTCCCATGAGATCGACAAGACAGAAAAACAGGTTTTCAATTTGGAGGCGAATATGGAAATATATCAGGCCCAGCCTGACCAACTGGATTCAGTATATGACCTTACTGCACAGGTGATTCGGGAAGTGTTTCCTTATTATTATCCCGGTCCGGTGGCGGAATTTTTTTTAAATCTGCACAGCAGGGAAGAAATTCTTAAAGATATTAAAGAGGGAAGCGTGTACCTGGTAAAAGACAGGGAAGAGTACGTTGGGACGGGGACATGGCACAGGAATCACCTCTCACGTATTTTTATCAGGACAGACTGCCAGAAGAAAGGATACGGTGGCTTTCTGATGGATTATTTGGAAGAAAAATCCTCCCAGACGGGAAAAACTGTTCTGGTGGAGTCTTCCCTTCCGGGAGCGGGATTTTACGAAAAAAGAGGGTATAAGACGTTATGCCACCGCGCTGCTCCGGTGGGCGGAGGATATATGCTGGTATATGAGATTATGAGAAAAAAATTATAAAAAGATTTTCAAAAAGGGCTTGCTTTTCTTGGAAAATCGTGTATAATATCAGTAACAATTACTATTATTAAATTAAGGAGGACAAACAAATGAAGGAATTAAAAGGCTCAAAGACAGAACAGAACCTGAAAACTGCATTCGCCGGAGAATCCGAGGCTACCAATAAATATACATATTTTGCCAGCAAGGCTAAGAAGGACGGATACGTTCAGATTGCCTCTATTTTCGAAGAGACAGCAGCCAACGAGAGAGAGCATGCGAAGATCTGGTATAAGCTTCTGAACGGCGGCTCTGTGGGATCCACAGTGGACAATCTGGTAGAGGCAGCCAACGGCGAGAATTATGAATGGACAGACATGTATGCGAATTTTGCCAAGGAGGCCAGAGAAGAGGGCTTCGATGAGATCGCTTTCCTCTTTGAAGGGGTTGCAGCCATTGAGAAGGAGCATGAGGCTAGATACCGCAAGCTTCTGGCTAACATTCAGGACGGTCTTGTATTTTCAAGAGATGGAGATATGATCTGGCAGTGCGCAAACTGCGGACATATCGTG